>DASVHQ010000345.1:0-27932 GCA_036382515.1 Polyangiales bacterium
CGGCCGCCGAGAGCAGCGCGTCGATGAAACGCACCACCTGCCACGACTCTCGCAACGTGGGCGGCTGCGGAAACTCCGCGTGGCGCAGCAGCGGCGTGATCAGCACGCGGCGCAACCAGTGCGCTGGCACTTCCTGCGCGAAACACAACGTGGCGATCCGTACACCGGCTTGGTGACGCACCACCCAATTCCCGTTGACACGTTTGCCGTCAGCGGTCCAAGATTACGGTGATGGCGTACAATTTGGGGGACGCTGTAGGGTTCCCTGAGGCTGACAACGACACACCACCGGCGGACGCGGGTCGGCTGGCGGGTTGGTTTTGTCGTTTGGGCCGGCGTGAGTTTACCGGGCTCATGCAAGTCGAGACAGCCGACAAGTACGTCGTCTTCGCATTTCGTGACGGTGCCCCAGTCTTCGTCGAGGACTGGTCGGGCGGGCCCTCGCTCGCCGACAGCCTGCTCGCGGCGGGGGCGATCACGCGCGAGCAGTACGGCGACATCGTGGTGCAGATGACAGACAACCTCGTGGCGAACGAGGACCTCGTGTTCGGTGAGCAGGCCGTGAAGCTCGGCTACGTGCGGCCTGATCAAGTTCAGGCCGAAATGTCCGAGCGCGTGCGCGCGAAGATCATTCAGGCGCTGAGCTACACGGACTGTCGTGTCGAGATCGACGAGGCGCCTGATGCGCTCGTGGGCATGGGCGAGTATCCGCAGGAGCTCGGTCCGCTCGTCTACGTGGGCGTGCGCACGTTCTACGACGAAGCGCTGCTGGCCAAGCTCGTGCCGTCACCGGCACAGCTCTACATGCGCCTCACGCGCCCGACGTCCGCGATCATTGCCTTCTTCGCGCTCGACGAAGACGAAGCCAGGCTGCTGCGTGCGCTCGACCCGCAGTCGCCCGTGGCTGGTTTGATCCGCTCGTCCATCCTCGACCCGGAGCACGCGCTGCAACTGATCGGCCTCTTGCACTTCGCGGGTCTCGCAGAGCTCTCGAAGACTCGGTTCGTCGCCACGCCCGACCCTGAGCGCTCCGGCGTGCGCTCGGCTTCCGAGGTGATGGGGCCGACGCGAGGCACGCGCACGGCATCGAGCCATGCGATGCCGGCGGTGATCCCGCGCAACGATGCGCCGACGGCTGGGTGGCCAGGCTCGCAGTCGCGCATGCCGGCCGTCACGCCGTCGCCTGGTGGCCGTCCGGGTTCGCAGTCGCGCATGCCCGCGGTCGATCCGCGGCGCGAGTCGACGCGACCGGCGCCGAACACCGGTTTCGTCGTAGCGTGTGAGGAGTCGGGGCCGCTGGCCCGCACGCGCTCGGAGCGCCCACGTCGCGAGGAGCCTGCGGCTGCAGCGCCGACTCCGGCGCCCACCGCCGTGATCTCGCGGGCCGCCAGGCCGGGGGTGCCATCAACGGCCCAGCCACCCGCGAGCGTCGTTGCGCCCGAAGCGGACACCGCGGCGCAGGCGCTTGCCGAAGCCAAGGCGCGCGCCGGCCGTCCGCGCCGACCGCCGGGTGCGGGTGCGGTGCACCGACTCGGCCAGGAGCTCGAGCGCATGCGCGCGCAGGCGACCCCGCCGTCCGCGGCGCCTGCCGCTGCCGACAATGCCAGCTATGCGAAGACGCACCTGCAGCAGTTGCTGATGAAGCGTCGCCAGGCCGGTGGCCAGGTCAGCCAACCCGTGGCGACCAAGCGTGAAGCGACGCACGACTTCAAGCAAGCGCAGGATCTGTTGCGTGACCTGCACTTCGCGCGCGCCGAGGAGCTGCTGCGCGGTCTCGTCGAACAGACGCCCGACAACGACGTGTTCCGTCTGTATCACCTGTGGGCGAAGTTCCGCTCCGTGCCGGATCTCGAAACCGAACACCGCGTCGCGATGCGTGACCTCGCGAAGAAGCTATCGCAGGACGAAGCGCAGGCTCCGTTCGCGGCTTACGCGCTTGCGCATCTCACGCTGTCTGACAAGAAGGACGATCTCGCCGAGAAGCTGTTCCGCAAGGCGCTGTCGCTCGACAAGAACAACAAGGATGCCGAGCGCCACGTGCTGATCCTCGAGCGTCGCAAGCAACTCACCGCGACCGCGGAGGCTCAGTCCAACCGGAAGATCTTCGGGATCTCGATCGCCGGCGCGTCGAAGGACAAAGAGTAGACCGAGCGGTCTACTTCACTTGGCGCAGCTGTAGGGTGCGCCCCCGTTGGTGCCGTTGCAGGCAGCGGCTTTGCATTGCTGAAAGAGCGTGCAACCGACGCTGGTGTCGGCCGGCTTGCCGCACACGGTGCCGCAGGCTCCGCAGTTGTTGACCTCGTTGTAGGTCTTGCAGACCCCGTTGCAACAGTCGGCGCCGGCGTTGCAAACGTTGCCGCAGCTTCCGCAGTTGTTCTTGTCGCCTTTGATGTCGATGCACGCGAAGTTGCCTGGCGTGGTTTCGCACCAGCCTTGGCTCGTGATCGCGCACGTGCACTTGCCCGCGCTGCAGCTGGAACCGGACGGACACGCGATATCGCAGCCGCCACAGTTCTTGGCGTCGGTCTTGGCCTCGACGCATTTGCCGCCACAGTAGGTCTTGCCCGGATCGGGCTGTTGGGCCTGATCCACACAGATGCAGCCTTGCGCCGTGGCATTGCACTTCGAGCTGCCGATGCACGCCACTCCGCACCCGAAGCAATCGGTAGTGGTGGTCACCGAGATGCACATGTAGTTGGGCGCCTGGGCTGTGCCCTCGTTGCAGAACTTCTCGCTGGTGCCCGGGCATGAGCACTCGCCTTTGCTGCAAGTCGAACTCTGCGGACAGGCGAGGCCGCACGCACCGCAGTTGCCGTGGCTCGACTTCAGATCGACGCAGCTGCCGCTGCAGTCGGTCTGGGCTGCATTGGGGCACTGACAGCTGTGTTTGCTGGCATCGCTTGGATCGACCTTGCACGACGTGACGCCGGCATCGCAGGTGTTGCCGCAGCTGCCACAGTTGGCGTTGGTCGTCGGGTCGACGCACTTGCCGGCGCAGTCGATGTTGAAGAAGTTCGGACACAGGCATTCGAACTGCCCACTGCCGCTCGTGCGCTCGCCGCATGAGGTCACGCCCGTGTCGCACTTGGTCGTGCACGCACCGCAGCGGTCGTTGGTGTTCGCCGCGACGCACTTGCCGCCGCACTCGATCTGGCCCGCGGGACATTCGCACACGCCGCCGTTGCACAGTGCTCCGGTGGGGCAGGCCTGGCTGCACTTGCCGCAATGGGCAGGGCTGGTCAGCAGATCCACGCAATCGCCGCCGCACGCGTCGTAGCCGAGGCCGAGCGCGGCGCACGTGCAGCTCCCGGCGACGCAGCTGAGGCTGCCCGGGCAAGCGCGTCCACACGCGCCGCAGTTGGCCTTGTTGGTCTGCAGGTCGGCACACGCGCTACCGCCGCAGCATTGCGCGGGTGCCGCGCAACCCGCGTTGACGCCGCACGTGCAGGAGCCGCTCGCGCTGCAGGTTTGCCCCGCGCCACAGCTGGGCCCAGTGCCACAGGCGCAAGTCGGGCTGCCGCTGCTGCCCATCGTGCACTGTTCGTTCGGGGCGCAGCCGTTGCTGCCGCGCATGGGCTTCGCCGGGGGCTTGCCCGCGTCACGCTTGTCCACACCGCCGTCGTCCGTGCCCGCGTCATCGGTCGGCGCAGGTGTCGGCGCGGCGCTGGTGGCGGCCTGGCACACCAGGCTCTTGCAGGCGCCATTGCTGCACTGCTGACTCGACGCGCACTGCGTGCCGCAGGCACCGCAGTTTGCGGGGTCGCTCTGCACTGTGACGCAGCTGCTGGCGCAGCACTTGCCACCGTTGCACTGCGTGTCTGTCGTGCAGCTCTGCACGCAGCTGCCGGCGGCGGAGCACACCTGGCCGGGCTGGCAAGTCGTGGAGCCACACACGACGCCAGCGCCAGCGTCACCGCCCACACCTCCGGTTCCGGCGGCCGTAGTCCCGGCGAAGCCGTTGGACCCCGCCATGCCGGTGTCAGACGCCTTCGGCTTCTTGCTGCACGCCGCGAGCGTCACGGCACCGACGAAACACAGGACCCAACCCGCTCGCAACCATGCATTCATGCCGCACTCCCCTTGCCACAGCGCACGCGCGGACGCGTGACGTGCGCCGCACGGTTATCACAACCTGCGCACCCTTGGTACCAGAAGGTGACACCAGCCCCACGAACCGGCTCACCCGGGCGTGTTCTTGCGTTCGTGGCGGCCTCGTGCCGAGGCGGACCGACGCCTCAGGCGGGAACCCGGAAAAGCCGGAAGAAGTTGTCGGCGGTTCGTTCCGCGACCTGGTGTTCGCTGACGCCCCACAACTCCGCGGCGTAGCGCGCCGTGCCGGCCACGTGCGCGGGCTCGCTCGGACTGCCAGCCTCCGGACCCAGGTAGGGGCAGTCGGTCTCGAGCAGCACGCGATCGCGCGGCAGGGTCTGCAACATGCGCGTGAAGCTCTCCGAGCGCCGCGCGTTGGCCGGAATGGACAGGTAATGGCCGTGCTCGGCAATCTCTCGAGCCAGCTTCACCTTGCCGCCGAAGCAGTGCCAGTTGACGCGCGTGGCACCGAGTTCCTGCAGCAACTCGAGCGTTCGGCGCTCGCGCTTGCGTGTGTGGATGATGATGGCTTTGTCGGCGGCCATCGCCAGCCCGACCAGCATGCGGAACACTTCTTCCTGCGCGGGCCAAAACGCTTCGGGCACCCAGTAGCCGTCGAGACCGATCTCGCCGATCGCGAACGCGCTGCTCGCATGCTCGCGGATGAAGTCGATGCCCTCTTGCGCGCTGCACTCGCCGTCTTCGCGTGGATAGTCGACGCCTGCTGCGCGCATCTGCGCCAGCACCGTGTCGACCGGGTAGAAACCGAAAGCAGGCTTGACGCACGGCTCGTGCGCGGCGAGCGCTGCCACCGCGCGGTTGTCGTCCGGGTTCAGCCCGTTGCTGACGATCGTCGTGACGCCAGCCGCGCGCGCACGCGCGAGCACCGCAGGCAGGTCGGCCGCCATGCGCGGGCTTGTCAGGTGCGCATGCACATCCGCAAGGCCCATCAGTGCCGTCCAGCCTGCGACTGGGACCGCAGCTTGCGCACGGCTCGCATCACCGAGGCGTCGCTCTCGATGCTCTCGACCTCGTTCAGGCTCACCCAACGCGCGTCACGTGCATCGCTGCCGGCCGTGGCTTCTTGGGTCGGGGCCTCGAACACGAAGCGGACGTCGAAGTGCTCGTGCGCAGGTACCGCGCCGCGTGCCGGTATCGCGTGGATGTCCACGTCGAGCAGGCCGCTCTGGCGCAACGGCAGATCGACGAGCCCGACTTCCTCATGCACCTCGCGGCGCACGGCCTGCAGCACGTCGACGTCGCTCGCTTCCATGTGCCCACCGGGCTGCAGCCAGCGCCCGAGCTTTTGGTGCAGGATCAGCAAGAGCGCGCTGGCGTTCGGCGTGACGATGAAGGCGCTGGCGGTGAAGTGGCCCGGCACGTAGTGCTCGCCCGAGAACGGATCGTCGGCCACGTCGAGGAGCTCGAGCATGCGCGACTTGTGACGCGCTTCGGTGGCGTCGTCGGCCTCCAGCGCTTGCAGGAGCGCTCGCAGGTGTTCTCGGCGCCGCGTGTCGGGCTGGTGCATTCGTGTGGCTATGCCCCGCGCAGGCCTGCAACAGAGTGTGTGGCGCTAGTGCTTGCCCTCGGACTGCTCCGGCACGAAACCCTCTGGGGGCTTGGCGCCCTCGCCGAAGAAGAACTTCTCCAGCTCGGACAACCAGACGCGGTTGGCCTCGGGCGTGCCGAGCTCCAGTCGGTACTCGTTGACGATCATCGTCGAGTGGCTGACCCAGAGCTTCCAGGCCTCCTTCGACACGTTCTCGAAAACGCGCTGACCCAGCTCGCCCTTGATCGGAGGCTTCTCCAAGCCTTCCAGTTCCTTGCCGAGCTTCACGCAATGCACCATTCGCGCCATAGCCACCGTATTTGGTGGTTGTGCGGCTCCACGTCAAGCTCTTTGGACATGCGGCGTGCGCGCACCGGCCAAATCAGCGCGCCGCGGCCGTTGGACGGTCCTGTTACATGTCCGCCATTTTGGGCGTCGTCAGCGTTTACCCATTGCGTTCGATCACGCTTCTTGCCAAGAACTAGGGCTTCGACTCCCCCTGCACGAGGCGCACGCGATGCACTCCGATGACAACGGCGGTAAGCGCGCCCAGGGCCCCCGGGACCTGACGGCGGACCGTCGCCCGACCGAGAAGATCCCCGTCTCGTCGTTGCGCGACCGGATCCGTCAGGCCGGCACTGCGGCTGCGCGCGCGTCGGAGATCCCGCCAGCGCCGAGCGAGCCCGCGCACGTAGCCGGCGCGGCGCGCTCCTCCGCGAGCGGTGCGATCGACGGCTCCGGCATTCGCACACGCCCCGAACAGGGGCGTCGCGGCAGCTCCGTGCTGCCCGCGTCGGCCCTGTTCGCACCCCCGCCCGCGCGCAATTCCATGCCGCCGCGCTTGCCCGGCGAGCCATCGCGGCCTGTGCCGCCTTCGGTCGTGCCACCACGCACCAGCTCGCCTACCCAGATCGGCTTGGGCGCTGTGTCCCGTGCGCTGCCTGTGTCCGTGCAACCCAACCGTGGTGTCGCGCCACCGCACGCGCCCAAGCTGCAACCGGTGGCTGCGCCTGCGAGTTCGGCGCGCTCGGTCGCGTCGTCCGGCGAGCGCCGTCCGGCAGACGTGTCGCACGCCAAGGGTGCGGACACGGAGCCGTTCGATATGACCACCGCTCGCACGCGGCCCATGCCTCAGGTGCGGCCGCCCGAAGTGCCGAGCTACGTCGCACCCGCGAGCGCCCCGCCGCCGCCGCGACCCGACTGCGATACCAGCCCATCTTCGCGGCCGCCCGTTCCGGGCCTGCTGCGTTCCTCGCAGCCGGGCAGTGCCGTGTACGGCCAGTACTCCGTGCGCGAGGTGTCGGCCGAATACATCGACCCGCGACGCAGCTCCACCCCGCCTGCGGCTTTGCCCGCGTCATTGGCGCCCGTGCGGGACCCTGTGTCATCGGCGCCCATGCTGGGCGACGAGGCTGACCGCGACGACAGCGACGATCCCTTGGCGCGTTCGCGACGCTCCACGCCCAAGGCGCGCCCCGGCCGTCGGCGTCCAACGCGCGTGACTCGTCACGAGGTTGCCGCCAGCGCTGCTGCGACGGCACGTACCGGCTACGAGCGCGACGACGAGTCCGCAGTGAAGCGCCGCGCCGCCGTGGCTGCGCTCGATCCACCGGTTCGCGTGCCCGGTCGACCACCGGAGCCCGAACGCGCGGCGCTGAGTTCGGATCGCCCGCTCGCGCCCGTGCCCCGTCACGAGCCGCAGCGCGTCAGCGCTCCGGTTCCAAGCGCGCCGGTCAGCGAGTTGCCGTCCGCCGAGCAGGGCGTGCACTCGGGTGTGACTGCTGTCGCTGCCGCAGCGGAAGCGTCGCGAGCTCGCTTGCCGGCTTCGCCCTCGGCGGACGCAGGCTACCAGCCGCTGCCTGTGGACCGAGAGAGCTACGAGGCCTTCGTGCGCAGTCAGAGCGCGCGTGCGGCCCCGGGTCGAGACCGGCCCGAGTGGCGAGACCAGGAGACGCAGCTGATTTCGCGCGCGTCACTCGACGGTCCGAGCCGCGTGGGCACGGGCCTGCGCCGGCTCGTGGGCTCGAAGCTGGGCGTGCTGCTGGTGGTCGCTGCGCTGGGTGTCGCGGCGTGGCAGCTGCGAGCGCACTGGCGCGACGAGCCGCTCGAGCTGAGCAGCGAGCTGGCGAGTAGTGGTACGCCGCCCGCCGCCGCGGCGCCGGTTGCGGCCCCGAGCGCAGCGACCACGCTGCTCGTGACCGAGCCGTCGGGCGCGGAGATCGTGCTCGGCGGCGCAGTGGTCGGCAACACTCCGGCGGAAGTGCCTCGGCCGAGCGCAGATGAACTCTACCTCCTGCGGCTGTCCGGTTTCGAACCGCAGCTGGTCCGGATCTCCCCACGCAGCGGTAGCGCGATCCGCATCACACTCACGCCCGTCGGCTCAGCACCGGCTGCACCCCTGCCGGCAGCGCAGCCTGCGCGCTAGTTGGTCCCGCGTTGGTCCCGCGCGCAGGCCAGTCGTCGAGCGCTTCGTCGAGGGTGCGCCCACCACCTCGGGCGCGCCTCGATCAGGTCACCTTCGGCGGCGGCGGAGCGGGCGGCAGCGTGACGCAGCCGAACACGAAGCTGATCGCCGAGTAGTTGCCCTTCTTCACGTTGCTGCACAGATCGCCGAGGATCTCGACGGTCGTACCGTCCTTGCTGATCGTCCAGGCCGGAGAGGTTTGGCCCAGGAAGGTGTGCGGCACGTCCTGTTGCTGTCCGTTGCTCGTCACGACCAAGTGCAACTTCTCGGGAACGGACGCCGCGGGTTTGAGATGCACGGTGCACGAGTCGAAGCCCACCGATACCGTCTGCGACACGATCGAGTTGATCTTCGCCTGCAGCGCTGCCGTGTCGGTCGGCACGATGTAGCTCTCGGTGCTGTTGCTGCCAGCGGCTGCCAGGCCAGCCAGCGTGTTCGCCGCGCCACCCGTCGGTGCGCCAGGCAGACCCACGACGTAGGTCTTGATGTTCCTCGCCGACAGCCAGCTCATGAGCGTCGTCGTGGTTTGCTGCTGGTTCCAGGCGCAGTTCGGCTCGCCGTCGGTGATCAGGATCGCCGCCACCGTGCCCGTCAACGTGGCGGCGGCCAGAGCCATGTCGGCCTGTGCGACGCCCTCGCTCGTCGGCGTGCTGCCGTTGAGCGCCTGGTACTT
This sequence comes from Polyangiales bacterium, assembly GCA_036382515.1. Taxonomy (GTDB): domain Bacteria; phylum Myxococcota_A; class Polyangia; order Polyangiales; family JAFGIB01; genus JADGRF01. The sequence continues at coordinate 8,776 of DASVHQ010000345.1, forward strand.
CGGCATGCCGCCGGCTCCGCCGGTCTGCAGCTCGGCGATCGCCTGCGCTCCGGCCTTGAAGGTCACCTGATCCGCTGCCGAGATCGGATTCACCTGGCAGCCGCCGCCACCCGCCAAGCCGAGACAGGCGGCCGGGTTCGTAAGCAACGTAAGCAAGTCGCACGTGCCGGCGTCGGTCGCCGCAGCGGCGCCCGCGGGGCTCGGGAACAGCACCGCGCCGATCGTGAGCTTGTCTTGCAGTGGCGTGAGCGCGTTGATCATCGCCGTGCCTGCGGCCTGCCACTTATCCATGCCGTTCCACTTGTCCGCCATGCTGCCGGAGCGATCGAAGATCAGCAGCACGTTGCCGGGCTTCTCGGTCGTTTTGGCGTCGCCCTTGAGGGTGAGGGTGCCGCAGTTGTTGGGATCCGGAGCCTTCGCCGCGCAGAACGTGCCGGCTTCGCACTGGCCGCCGTCCGCGCTGGTGGACGAGGAGGTGGTCACGGCGCCGCCGTTGCCGAAGCCGTTGCCGGCGCTGCCGCTGGGTCCGCCGTCCTGGGTCAGCGCGCTGCCACCCGTGCCCGAGCTGCCTTGCCCGTGCTTGAGCTTGGAGGCATCGGCGGCGCACGCCGCCACGAACATCAATACACAAACCAGTGCAATGCGACGCATCTGTGTGTCTCCCCGTAGCGACCGGCCGACAAATGGCCATTCCGTAACGCCAACCGCGCTGGACATTTGTTGCATACCTGAGGCCACAACGCCACCGCTCGCTTGCCGGCGTTCACTATGTGTCCGCAAGAGCTCTGCAAAGCTCATGTCTTCGACAGGCTGGGCTGTCGAACGATAACCCGTGTGAAATCAATCAATTGGCGCGCGCGCGCGCGCCACAGTGGGGACCGTGCGGATCTTCAAGCCGCGCGACGCCAGGTAGGCCTTGAGCTCCGGCACGCGATAGTGGCCGTAGTGGACCATCGACGCGACGAGCGCGGCGTCCGCACGGCCTTCGGTCAAGACGTCGTACAGGTGCTCGGGCATGCCGGCTCCGCCGGACGCGATCACCGGGATACGCACGGCATCGGCGATCATGCGCGTGAGTTTCAGCTCGTAGCCTTCCCGCGTTCCGTCGGCGTCGATCGAATTCACCACGAGCTCGCCGGCGCCCAGCTCCTGTCCGCGCAATGCCCACTGCAGTGCATCGAGGCCGGTGTTGGTGCGGCCTCCGTTGATGACGATCTCGTAACCTGACGCGATCGCGGCACTCGGCGTCACGCGCAACACGTCCATCGACAGCACGACGCTCTGAGCGCCGATGGCGTCGGAGCAACGCCGGATCAGCTCAGGGTCTTTCACGGCCGCGCTGTTGACGTTGATCTTCTCCGCACCGGCCAGGCGCAGGCGCGACGCGTCTTCCACCGAGCGGACGCCGCCGCCCACCGAGAACGGGATGAAGATCTGCGAGGCGACGCGCTCGACCACGTCGATCATGATGCTGCGGTTGTCGCTCGAAGCGGTGATGTCGTAGAAGACCAGCTCGTCGAGGCCATCCTCGTAGTACTGCTTGGCCTTCTGTACCGGGTCGCCGATGTCCTTGGTGTCGACGAACTTCACGCTCTTGGCGAGCTTGCCGTCGCGCACGTCGAGACAGGCGATGACGCGTTTGCTCAACATGGGCTGCCATCCCAGCTCGCGAAGCGCGCGAGCAAGCCGAGCCCGACGGGCCCGCTCTTCTCCGGGTGGAACTGCGTGGCGAAGAGGTTGTCTTTGCCGAGCGCCACGCAGAAGCGCAGACCGTGCTCGGTCGTGGCGTACACGTGATGCGCGTCGCTCGGATCGAGGTAGTACGAGTGCACGAAGTACAGCTCGTCGCCTGGCCGAAGCGTAGACAAGAGCGGGTGTGCTTGCTCGACGACGACGGTGTTCCAGCCCATGTGCGGGATCTTCAGCGAGCGGTCTTCGACCCGGAACAAGCGCGTGCGGCCGGGTATGAAGCCGAAGCCCTGCGTGGCGCCTTCCTCGGAGCTGTCGAGCAAGAGCTGCGCGCCGAGGCAGATGCCCAGGATCGGCGTGCCGCGCTGGTACGCGTGTCGCACTGCGTCGGCGAGCCCGGTTCGTTGCAAGGTGTCCATGGCGGTGCGCGCATGGCCGACACCCGGGAAGATGATCTTGTCGGCCTTGGCGACGGCATCGGCGTCCTGCGTGAACAGCGACTCGATGCCGACTGCGTCACAGGCGCGCTTCACACTGCGCAAGTTACCTGCGTTGTAATCGACGATCGTGATCATGGGGCAGGGCAGAGATAGCACGAAACGGCCCGGCGGCCAGACCTGGGCCGCCGCCTTTGCGGCCGTGATAGGCTATCGCGCCCATGTCGATTCTTCTCGTGCGTCACGGCGAAACGGCGTCCAACGTGGCGCGTGTCCTGCAGACACCCGAGACGCCGCTGCATGAGCGAGGTCTGCGTCAGGCGAGCCTGCTTGCGCCGAGGCTCGCGCAGCTCGGTGTGGAGCAGATCCTGTGCAGCGATCTCACGCGGGCACAGATGACCGCCGAGCCTCTGGCCCGCATCACGGGTCTGCCAGTAGTCACCAGCGAGCTACTGCAGGAACGCAACTTCGGGGAGCTGCGCGGGCTACCCTATTCGCAGCTCGGCGGCGATCCGTTCGCGCCTGGCTTCGCGCCGCCCGGGGGTGAGACCTGGGAGCAGTTCCACGCGCGCACTGATCGCGCGTTCGAGTTGATCGTGCAGAGCAGCGCCGCTCTGCGCGGCAACCTGGTGGTGATCACACACGGTCTTTTGTGCTGGTCGATCGTGAACCGACGCGCTCGCATGCCGAACGACGCTGCGCCGCCTGGACGTTTCGACAACGCCAGCTTGAGCATCCTGGATGACGCGCCACCGCACTGGGTTCGGCTGGCCAACTGCACCGCGCATCTCGCGGATGAAGACACAGGGGCTTCGCCCGCGGGCGGCGCCGCGTAAGGTGCATCGCCTGGGTTGTGTGCGCGAGCGTGCGCGCCACCGCGCCTGTGGTTGCTGAGTGACTCGCGCGCCGCGCTCAGCTGGCGGTCTTGTCGTAGGGGTCGACGGCGGCCGGCGGGCGCACGGACACGAGCGGTCTGACCGCCGTGTCGGGCTCGCCGCTGCCGCGCAGCCAGCCGAGAGCGTGCTCGAGATCGTCCGCGATACGTGCCTGCCGCGCGCCGGCCATGTGCACGGCCCACAGCGACAGCGAGCGTGCCTGCGAATGCCGCGCGACATACACCGTGCGATCGGCCTTCTCCGCAAGAAAACCTTGCAGGTGCGCCAGCACGCTGCGCGCCTCGAGCGTGTAGCCCGTGACCTCGAGTAAGTCCCAAAGCATGCGCAGCGACCCAGGCTTTGCGAGGCGCAGGCGGCCACGCGCGTCGCTCTCGCACGCCAGTAGCGTCGCCTCGTCGAGTTCGCCGGATAGTCGGATGCACAGCTCATCCGGCAGGCGCCGCTCGATCTGGTAGGCAGGTGCAACCATGAATCCGTGAGGCAGGTTACAGGCGTACCTGCAGTTTCCGCAATGTATTCAGCTTTGCGTCTTTGGCGTAATTGCGGGGCGAGGTACGCAGCCCCGATCTTCTTCGAGATCTAGAGCAGCGTCTCGAAGGGCCCAGGGTCGGCTAGCAAGCCCGCGAGCCCACCGGTGTGGAGGAAGAGCGTGCGTCGGGGCTTGGGCGTGAGCTGCGCCAGCGCGAACAGGGCCTTGCCGGTGTAGACGGGGTCCATGATGAGCCCGGTTTCACGCGCGACCGTCACGATGAAACGCGCTTGCTCCTCGGTCGGTACGGCGTAGGCCGGTCCCTTCCAGCGGTCGAGCACACAGGGTGCCGCACTCGGGACGCTGGCCTGCAGGACATGCGTGGCCTCGGCGATGATCTGCGCGATGCGTTGCTCGAAGTAGGCCACGTCATCGCAGACCGCCATGGCGATCGCGCGCTCCGCGACGCCATGCAGGCGCGCGCCGATGCACACGCCCGCAGCGGTCCCGCCCGAGCCGCAGGCGTGCACGACGGCATCGAACGCGCTGGGGCCGCCCGCGTCGCCTGCGTCGAGCTGCGCGCGCACCTCGGCCATGGCGTCCACGTAGCCCAGCGCGCCGAGACCGTTGGACCCGCCCTCGGGGATCACGTAAGCGGGCTCGCCCTGGCGTTGCAGCTGCTGTGCTGCCTCGTGCATCAGCGTGTCGCGGCTCGCGTACTGCGCGGGGGTGATGAAGCGCAGCTCGGCGCCGACCAGCGCGTCGAGCAGGAGGTTGCCGAGCTTGCTGGCCGGTGCGCGGCCGTCGTGCGTGCGCAGCAACAAGACCGGGCGCATGCCCAGCCGTCGCGCGAGGATCGCGGTCGCGCGTGCATGATTGCTCTGTACACCACCGCAGGTGATCACCACGCGTGTCTGTCTGCGCTGCGCGTCGGCGAGCAGGTACTCGAGCTTGCGGATCTTGTTGCCGGCCTCGGCGCCGCCGGTCATGTCGTCGCGCTTCACCCAGACTTCGCCGCCAATCAAGCGATCGAGCGCGTCGTGGCGCAAGAGCGGTGTCGGCAGATGGGCAAGCCTGAGTTTCTCGGGTCGCAAGTGGGCCTCCGCTGCGCGAGTCTGCTCGCAAAGCAGCGTGCGCTCAACGGCCGGTCGCGCTCAGGGAGCCTGCTGCGATGCTGCGGTGGCGCCGCCGACCACCGCGTCTTGCCTGACGAAGAGCGCGTTGTACACGCCGTGGCAGGCGATCGAACCGGTGTCCGTATACACGGTGCGCATCAGCATGCCCGACATGGCTGCATCGCTTTCGACGTGCAAGTCGCCATCGATCTGCGATTGCGTGCGACCCATGGCTTCGACCGCCTGGCTCATCCCTATCGTGCAGCCCTTGAGCACCACCTCGGTGCGCACGACGTCGGACAAGCGCATGTCCACGTGCGTCACGGTGCCCACGTCGTCCTTGGCGATGCTGAGCTGGTTGCCCTGGAAGGTGGCAGGGCACGAGCCTTCGAGCTGCTGGTACGAAGCCTGGAAGGTGCCGGTGACGGCGGGGCAGCTTTGGTTGGTTGCGTCCTGGCAACCGAACGAACCCCCGGCCAAGGCGAGCGCGCCGATCAACGTGGCTGTGCGAAGGCTCTGCATTCACAACTCCTGCCCCGGCGGCTGACCCCCGGTCAGTCCAGGATGTCGGTCTCGAGTCTAGATCTGAGCAATAAACGTACATGAGTTTCGAACGTTAGGCGAGTGCTGACTCGGCTCTGTTTGCGCCCCAGCGCCTGCCAATCGCTGCAAATGTATGGCACGATTGGAAAACTGATTCTCCGCAAGTGCCCGAGGCGGAGCGTGGAGTAGTCGCGTTGCATTCAGTGAAGCCCGAAGCGCGCTCAAGCGGTGGGAACGCAGTTCTCGCCGAGCAGGTCGGTGCCGCAAGCCCGACCGCGCAGTCGGGGTCACGGCTGCGCCGCGTCATCGGGCCTGGCTCGACGCTGGGCGCATACGCCATCGGAGCCAAGCTCGGCGCGGGCGGCATGGCCGAGGTGTACGCCGCCACGCGCGCCGGGCCTCACGGGTTCTGCAAGCGGCTGGCAATCAAGCGCATCCTGCCGTCGGCGGCGGAGGACGCTGCGTTCGTGCGCATGTTCATCGACGAGGCCGCGCTCGCCGCACGCCTGTCGCATCCAAACATCGTGCACGTGTTCGACTTCGGCGAGGACGACGGCGAGCTCTTTCTTGCGATGGAGCTGGTGGAGGGTACGAGCCTCGGTCGCGTCGTGCGCACCCTCGCTGTGCGTGGCGAGATCGTGCCGTTGAACGTAGCGTTGTACCTGGTGGCACAGGCGGCGCGCGCGCTCGACTATGCGCACCGCTTGCGTGGCGACGACGGCGAGTTGCTCGGCCTCGTGCATCGCGACGTGAGCCCGGGCAACCTGCTCATCACGCGCACCGGTCATCTGAAGCTGGCCGACTTCGGCATCGCGCGCACGCGTTTGGCGGAACCGCTGACCGGCGCCAACGACCTGCGCGGCAAGCTCGGCTACATGTCCCCCGAGCAGGTGCGGGGGCAGCCGCTCGACAGCAAGAGCGACGTGTTCACTCTCTCCATCATCTTTGCGGAGCTGTTGATCGGTGCGCCGCTTTTCGCGTCGGGTGCGCAGCTCGATGTGCTGCTGCGCATTCGCGACGCGGATCTGCGCGCGCTCGACGAGTCGGAGCGCCAGATCCCCTCGGACGTCGCCAAGCTGCTCCGCAAGGGCTTGCGTGCGGAGCCCGCGGAGCGGCCCGATGCGCGGCAGCTGGCCGAAGGCATCGAGGCCATCTGCGCGCGTCGGGGTAGTGCGCTCGACGCTTCGCACCAGATGTGTCATGTGCTCGCGCGCTACGACCTCGCCGAGGTGGATCCCCACTCAGCCGAACGCAGTGATGGGGCGGGGCGCTTCACTTCGCTCTGCGGCGAGGGCCACTGGGCGCAGTCCCTCGAACCGAGCACGGCGGTCGTTGCTCCGCCCGATGTTTCGCTCAAGCGCACGTACGCGTTGCAGCTGCCGGACGGGCGGCCGCTCGTGGGCATCCAATTCCCCGAGTTGGTGCGGCTCGCGGCCACCGGCGAATTCGACGCGCGCACGAAGGTGGGCTACGGCAACGGGGCTGCGCGACCGGCGGGCGAGCTGCCCGAACTCAGCCGCGTGTTCTCTACGCCTGCGTTGCAGTGGTCGAGGGAGGAAGTCAGCCGGCCGCGCTTGCGCGGCGATCTCGGCGCGGCCTCGCTCTTGCCGATCGTACACAGCCTGGCGCAGAACCGCGAGACGGGCGTGCTGTATCTGGAAGACGGCAAGCGGCGCAAGAAGGTGTACTTCGTGGATGGCAGGCCCGACTTCGTGGCCTCGACGCAGCGCGAAGAAATGCTCGGGCAGTATCTGGTGGATCACCGCGTGTGCCTGCCGATGGAGCTCGACATGGCCCTGGCGGTGCTGCCGCAGCACCGTGGTCGGTTGGGCGATGCGCTGGTGAACCTCGGCGTGCTGCGACCGGTGCAGCTGTATCGCGCGGTCGCGGCGCAGGTGCGCGGTCGCTATCTCGAGGCGTTCCGCTGGCGGCGCGGGCAGTTCGTGTACGTGCGAGATCGCGAGAGCTGCGAGGAGACATATCCGATCGAGCAGGACATCCACGTGCTGATGCGCGACGCGTGCATGGCGTTGCATCCGTCGGAGCTGGAGGCCGCGCTCTCGCCGCTCTGGGAGAAGGTGTTGCGGCAGGCGAAGCAGCCCCAGGCGGCGCTGTCGGCGTATCAGGTGCCAGATTCATGGCGCTGGATCATCACGCAAGCGCAGGGCGAACAGACCGTCGGCTCGCACTTCGCGCGCTGCACTTTGCAGTCGGGCCTCGACGCCGAGGACGCGATGCGCGCGCTCTTCCTCGGTATCTCGTTCCGGATCCTGGAAGCCGCCTGAGGGCTGTCGCCACCCGGCTCAGCGCGGCAAGATGTCCTGGCCGCGCTGGCGCAGCAGGTGATCGGCGAGCACCAGGCACAGCATGGCCTCGACCATCGGTACGGCGCGTGGCAGCACGCACGGATCGTGGCGACCCTGGGCGCGCAGCGTGACCGGGTGGTTGCCGCGATCGACGGTGTCTTGCGCCCGCGCGATGGTCGCGGTCGGCTTGAATGCGACGCGGATCACGATGTCTTCGCCGTTGCTGATGCCGCCCTGGATACCGCCCGACCGATTGGTGCGGGTGCGTGGCAGGCCGGCTGCTCCGGGCACGAAGGCATCGTTGTGCGTGGAGCCGCGCAGCAACGTGCCCGCGAAGCCGCTGCCGATCTCGAAGCCCTTGCTCGCCGGCAGCGAGAGCATGGCATGCGCAAGCTCGGCCTCCAGCTTGTCGAACACCGGCTCGCCGAGTCCTCTGGGCACGCGTCGGGCGATGCACTGCACCACGCCACCGAGCGAGTCTTGCTCGCGCCGCGCTTGATCGATGCGCTCGAACATGCGCTGCGCGATCTGCGGATCGGGACAGCGTGCGGCGTTGGCCTCGACCTGTTCGAGCGTGACGGTCGCCGGATCGATCGTGGCCTCGATGTCCTGGACACTCTGCACCCAGCCGAGCACCTCGACGTTTGCGACCGTGCGCAAGAGCTTGCGGGCGAGGGCGCCGGCAGCGACGCGACCGATGGTCTCGCGCGCGCTCGCACGGCCGCCACCTTGCCAGTTGCGGATGCCGTACTTGGCCTCCGTGGTGTAGTCGGCGTGCGACGGCCGGTAGAGGTCTTTCATGTCCTCGTAGGCCGACGAACGTGCGTCCTGGTTGCGCACCAGCATGGCGATCGGTGTGCCGAGCGTGAGCCCTTCGAACAGGCCGGAGAGGATCTCGACCTGGTCGGCCTCGTTGCGCGGTGTGGTGAGCACGCTCTGGCCGGGCTTTCGGCGATCGAGGTCGAGCTGCAGCTCTGCCACGGAGATGGGCAAACGCGGCGGGCAACCGTCGACGACGACGCCGACGCCGCCACCGTGGGACTCGCCGAAAGTCGAGATGCAGAAGAGCTTGCCGAAGACGCTTCCCACGAGAAACCCAGATCCAATTCGTAAAGCGCGCGAAAGTGCGCGGGCGAAGTATGAAGCAGGTGGCCCGGCGCGTCGAGGGCGCTGGCTGGGCGCGGGCTCGGCTCGCCGAGCGAGCGGTCGCCGGGGTGTGCGCCATGCGGGCACGCAGGCCGGCTGCTATGCTGGCCGACACCGCATGACTTCCGCCACCGACAATCCCTTGCTCGAGATCCAACACCCGATCGCGTTCGACCGCGTCACGGCCGCGCACGTCGAGCCCGCCGTCGATGCGCTGCTCGCCGACGCGCGCGCGAAGCTGCAGGTGCTGGAACGCAGTGACGTCCCGCTCACGTACGAGCAGACCCTGCTCGCGCTCGAAGACGCGACGCTCCCGCTGGAGCGCGCCATGACAGTGGTGGGGCACCTGGAGTCCGCCGCGACCACCGCCGAGCTGCGGCAGGCCTACAATGCCGTGCAGCCGAAGGTCAGCGCGTTCCTTTCGGGCATTCCGATGTCCGCGGGGTTGTATCGCACCCTCGAGACGTTCAGCCAAAGTGCCGCCGCCAAAGCACTCGAACCGACGCGTGCGCGCTTTCTGACCAAGACGCTGGAGTGGTTCAGGCGCGAGGGCGCGGGGCTGTCGGCGGCGGACAAGGCGCGGCTCGAGAAGCTGAACGTCGAGCTCACCGAGCTCACGACACGCTTCTCCGAGCACGTGCTCGACGCCACAAACGACTTCGAGCTGCTGATCGAAGATCGCGCGCGCCTCGCCGGTCTGCCCGAGCGCGTGATCGAGGCAGCGCGTCAGAGCGCCGAAGCCAAGGGCAAGCCGGGCTATCGGTTCACGCTGCAGGCGCCGAGCTACGTGCCGCTGCTGACCTACCTCGACGACCGGCAGATTCGCGAGCAGATGTATCGCGCGTTCAACACGCGCGCTGCCAGCGGAGGCTTCGACAACCGGGAGCTGGTGGCGAAGATCCTCGATTTGCGGCGCGAGAAGGCCAGGGTGCTCGGCTATCCGAGCTTCGTCGACCTGGTGCTGAGCGATCGCATGGCGAAGAAGGGCGAGCACGCTCTGGCTTTCGTGATCGACCTCGAAGCGCGTACGCGTCAGACGTTCGAGCGCGAGAAGCACGACCTGCAGGGCTTCGCGGGGGCAGCCGCGGTGCAGCCGTGGGACGTGACGTACTACGCCGAGAAGCAACGCCTGGCGCGCTACGACTTCGACGAGGAAGACTTGCGCCCGTACTTCGCGCTGCCCAGCGTGCTCTCGGGTCTGTTTCGCATCGTCGAGCGGCTGTACGCGATCCACGTGCAAGAGGTGCATGACCTGCCGGTGTGGCATGAGAGCGTGCGCACCTTCGCGATTCGCGACGCCGACGGCTCGGTCATCGGCTACTTCTATGCCGACTTCTTCCCTCGCGAGCAGAAGCGTGACGGCGCTTGGATGAACGGGTTCTTGACCGGGGAGCGTGTGCAGAGCGGGCAGTCACCGCACGTCGGGCTGATCTGCGCCAACGTGACGCCTGCCCTGGGTGACGCGCCGCCGCTGCTCGGCCACCGCGAAGTCGAAACGGTGTTCCACGAGTTCGGCCACCTGATGCACCACATGCTCAGCCGCGTCGAAGTGCGCTCGCTCTCGGGCACCAACGTGGCGTGGGACTTCGTCGAGCTGCCCTCGCAGATCATGGAGAACTTCTGCTGGGAGCGTGAGGCGCTGGATCTGTTCGCGCGTCACTACCGCACGGGCGAGCGCATCCCGGACGCACTCTGGGAGAAGATGCGGCGCGCGCGCACCTATCGCGGCGGCAGCGACATGATGCGGCAGCTGGGCTTGGCCAGCCTCGATCTCGACCTGCACATGAGCTACGAGCCCGCGCGTGACGGTGACGTGGTGGCGTACGCGCGCAAGTTGATGGGTCGCTTCGCGCAGGCGCCGCTTCCCGATGACTACGCGATGGTGCTCGGCTTCGGCCATCTGTTCAGTCATCCGGTCGGTTACGCGGGCGGCTACTACAGCTACAAGTGGGCCGAAGTGCTGGATGCCGATGCGTTCTCGCGCTTCGCGCGCGAGGGCGTGTTTTCGGAGCATGTCGGTCGCGCGTTTCGCGACCATGTGCTCTCGCAGGGCGACAGCCGCGACCCGATGGAGCTCTTCAAGGCGTTCATGGGTCGCGAGCCGGATCTGCGAGCGCTGCTCGAGCGTTCGGGCATCGAGGCGAATGTGGCTGGCGGTTCGGTTTCGGTCGCGTAGCCGCGCGGCCCCTACATCAAGAGGCGCGCTGTCGCGACGGCGCCGCCGGGCGCTGGTAGCACGCCGAGCGAGAGCTGTTGGCTTGCTGCGTTGCCGTGCGCATCCCAGTGCTGCGTGAGTGTCCAGCTGACGGCAAGACCGGCAAGCAGGCCCACGATCGCACCGCCAGCGACCACGCGTGAGCTTGGGTCATTGCCTGAGAGCAGGACCGCGCCGCCGGCTCCGCTGGCCAGGCCCACCACGGCACCGGCATCGAGCAAGAGCACGCGACTCACGCTCAGGTCGTGCTGACTCGCGAGCAGGCCGCCCGCCAAGAGACCCACGTCGCTCGCCGCCGCGAGACTCCACAGCCACGCGTTGCCGACGGTGTGCACGTCGAAGAGCACGATGCTGAGTCCGACCGCGGTGGTCGTCCAGATGGCGCCGGAAGATGCGAGCGAGACTTGCCCGGCCGTGGGGTGCAGCTGCGAGTAGAGCAAGCCACCTGCGCCCAGGCCTGCGAGCTGACCGAGGATCATGCCAGCGCCAACGGCGCGACCCTGGTGGTTGCCCTGAGTGAAGGCGTCGGTGGCGTTGCCGATCATCACGGCGTTCCACGCACCCCATTCGGTGCCGGCGGTGAGAGAGCGCGCGAGACCTGGGGTGATGCCATTGGATGAGAGTGAGAGCGACACCGCGAGGCCCGCGCCTGCGCCCGCCATGAGGCTGAGCGCCCAGGGGCGGGTGTCGTTGCACTCGAGCATCGCGCAGACCTCGGCGCCGAGCGCCATGCCGTGGAGCGTCTGCACGAAAACGAGCTCGGCGCGCGCAGAGTCCGTCGTTAGGTCGCCCCGCGCGCTCGCCTGTTCCGTCGGTCCAGCGCTGGGTTCCTCCGCGCTCGGCGTTTGCGTGGGGACGGGTGCAGGCATTGGCAGCGCCGGTGGCGGCGCCGTCCGCAGCAGTTGTGCGAGCTCCGCCGCTTGAGCCGCGAGTCGATGCTCGGGATGCTGGATGCGCAGCTGGGTCAGCAGCCAGATGGCCTGACCGCGTTGCCCTTGCGCGAGCGCCTCGAAAGCAAGGTCATACAGTTGCTCGGCGAGGTCGGGACCAGCCGCGCCCGGGGGCGCCACGGCCGCGGATGTGCCTTGCGTGGGTGCGACCGCTGCTGCGCTCGATGGCGCTGCATGCTCAGTCGAGGGCCCGGTCTGCTGCGCCTGACCTACCGTGACGCGACACAGTGTAATCACACTGACGAACGCACACGATAGCCAGACCGCGTGGCGCGCTTGTCGCATGCACACACCGAAGCAGAGACAGCACAGGCTGTCAATGCTGCCGGGCAGGCCGCGCCGTGCCCGGCGTTGCGCGCGCACAAGCCGCGACCCGCGTTCGGCGGATGCCCCGCTGGCGACGAGCCGGCAGAGCTACCACGTAGCGTTAGGGCGTGTCCGCCAGCGGCTGATCGAGCGTCGGACCGTCGCCGCGTGCGTCTTGTGCGTCGAGCTCGGGGTTTTCGCTCTCGACCGAGTGCAGCGGGTGCTTCTGCCGTTGGGCGCAGATCACCTGCGTGGGTCGTTTGTTCGGAGTGCGCCAGGTCGTGTACGGCAGCCGCGCGAGCTTGCCATTGTGGTAACGCACGCCCGGCCGGAACAGCGGAGCGGGGTCGCAATTCTTGCCATCGTAGATCAGCTCGAAGTGCACGTGCGGGCCCTGGCTGCGGCCGGTGCTGCCGACCTCGGCGAGCACGCCGCCCTTCTGCACACGCTCGCCGGCCGCCACGAAGTTCACGGAATTGTGCGCGTAGAGCGTGACCCAGCCGCCCGGGTGCACAACCATGATCATGTTGCCAAAGCCTTTTACCTGGTCGCCGGCATAGCCCACGATGCCGCTGCCGGCGGCGCGGACGTTCCAACCCATCTTGCCCATGATGTCCATGGCCTTGTGGTAGCCGCCCTGGCCGGAGCCGAAGCCACGCACCAGGGCGCCATTGGAGACGGGCCAGCGCAGTGTGCCGCCCAGTACCTTGCCGCCGCCAGCGGCGGCGATCCAGCGCGGTTCGACGATGCCGTGCAGCAACTTGCCCGCCGCCACCAGTGAGCCGAGGCCCAGTCGTGATGCCGCAGTCCGAGCGCGGCGCTCGCGCTCCGAGGTCTTCCTGTGCACGTGGCCGCGACCATCGTCTTCCACACCGGGCAGGAAGAGCTTTTGTCCGTCGTGGATGTTGGTGGCTTCTTCGGCGGTCATGCTGTTGGCGGCCATGATCTCGGCCACGCTCACCTGGAATTCGTGCGCCAGGTCCCACACCGTCTCGCCGCGCGAGACCTCGTGCATGAAGCCGTCGTGCTTGGGGCTGGCGTCTTGCACTTGCTTCACGCGGCTCGCCGCAATGCCCGGGATGATGATCGCCTGCCCGAGGCGCAGCTGACCGTGGATGTCCTCGGTGAAGCCGTTGCGCTCCATGATGGCCTCGAGCGGCACGTCGTAGACGCGCGCCAGTGTCCACAGCCCTTCACCGCGCCGCAGGAAGTGATAGGCGCCATCGGTCAGCGCAGGCAGAGCTTCTTTCTGCGCTGCGCGGTCGGCCTTGGTCTGCACGTCCACGAGCTGGGTCGCACCGGGGATCTTGAGCTGCGAGCCCTTGCGCAGGCGACGGATGTCGTTCGTGCGAAAGCCGTTGGCTGCCATGATGTCTTTCACCGGCACGCCGTACGCATGGGCGATGTCCCATAGCGTTTCTTCTTCGCTGACGGTGTGCATCACCGATGGTGGATCGGGCGGCGGTGGTGCGGGCGCAGCCACCACGGGTGCCGGGGGCTTGGCCGCGAGCTTGTCAGCCGGCTTACGCGCGTCGGGTTGTTGACACGCCCAAGCGAGGATCGCGGGACCCAGCGCCATCACCAGTATCTGGACTTGCTTCTGCATGCTCCGAAGGCGGTGGCCAGCGCGCGCGCGGGGCAGCCTAGCACGAATGCCGCGGGTCCTGCGCGGGGCGCAGCCGACGCGGGCTCACGGCCCTGCCACTGGCGATCGAAAAAAACTCAGACCGCGTGTCGATCTCGTTGGGCGCTATTCGTCGTGACAGTAGAGTAACCAAAGCAGCTGCGGTCGGGATCGTGGACGAGGCCGCTGTGCCACCCACGAGGAGAGACACCATGCGCTTCATGATGCTGATGATTCCGAAGGGTTACGAGACCGCGGCGGCCGGCACGATGCCGGACGCCAAGGCCGTGGCCGCGATGATGCAATACAACGAAACGTTGCAAAAGGCCGGTGTGCTGCTCGCGCTCGAAGGGCTGCATCCGCCGTCCATGGGCGCGCGCGTCACGTTTTCCGGCGGCAAGCCCAAGGTCACCGACGGGCCGTTCAGCGAGGCGAAGGAAGTGCTCGGCGGCTACTGGATGATTCAGGTCGGCTCGAGGGAAGAAGCCATTGCGTGGGCGTCGCGTTGCCCCGCGGGGGACAACGAGATCCTCGAGGTTCGGCAGGTGCAGGAGTTCTCCGACTTCCCCGCCGACGTGCAAGAGGTGGTGGCCGGGAGCGGTGAATTGGGCGCAAGAGCCAAGTCCGGCACGGGTTCCTGACCGCGCTCGGCCATGGCGCCGAGCCGTCTCCTTCGGGTGACTTGCGTCGGCGGGCCAGGTGTTCTAGTCGGAGGCTGTGACAGCTTCCGACACCCGGCGTGCGATCAGCGCGGTGCGACTAGGCCTGCTCGGCACGCACACGCCGCAAGGCTATACCTTGAGCCGCTTCGCATCGGATAGCGCAGGCATGGATACTGACGGAGTGCGGTCGGTCTGGTCGTCGTGCCACGGGCTCACGTTCGGGGTCTGTGAGCTGCCACTGCAGTTTTGCGTGACGTGCGAGCCGCCATCCCCGGTGCAATGCCGCTGCCGCGTCACCGACGATGCGCGCACCGATCCGGAATTGCACGCGCATCTCTACGAGTTCGAGCGCGCGCTCGGCAAGGCCATCGGGCAGGTCACCGAGAAGCTGGCGGCGCCCGCGCCGGAGCAGCGTGCGGCGCACCACGATCAGATCGAGCTCACGCTCTACATGCTGCGCGGCATGGCACTGCAGAAGATCTTGCGCCGGGACGACGCTCAGCGGCGCTGGCTGTTCGAGGTGCGGAAGAAGATGGTGGCGAGCGCGTTGCAGTCGTGAGCGCGGTTGAACGAAGTTCGACCGAGGAGGACCCATGCCGATTGATCTCGAGATCGCCAGAAACACGCAGCTCCCCACGAGCCACGGCAGCTGGAACGCCGACCAGGTGATCCTCTACCACCTCGGAGTTGGCGCCGCGCAGAGCAGCGCCACCGATCCGAAAGAGCTCGAGTACGCGTACGAAGCCAAGCTCAAGGTCTTGCCTAGCTTCGGCGTGACGCCGGCCTTCGGTGCGATGGCTGGCCTCGGTGGCGTGCCGGGTTTGCGCATCAACTACGGCCTGGTTCTGCACGGCGAGCAGGACCTCGAAGTGCACCGCCCGCTGCCGACCGCGGCCCAGGTCGAAAGCACGGCGCGCATCGCGGGCATCTACGACAAGGGCAAGGCTGCGCTGATCGTGATCGAAGTGGAGACGCGTGCCGGCGGCGAGCGCCTGTTCACCAATCGCTATTCGATCTTTGCGCGCGGCGAGGGCGGGTTCGGCGGCGACCCCGGCCCGAAGCCAGAGAACCAGCGCCCCGACCGCGCGCCGGATCTGGTGGTCGAGTCGACCACGCTGCCGCATCAGGCGCTGCTGTACCGGCTCAGCGGCGACAAGAATCCGTTGCACGCCGATCCAACGATCGCCAAGCTCGTCGGTTTCGATCGACCCATCCTGCACGGCCTGTGCTCGTACGGCATCGTGTGCAAGGCCGTGGTCGATGCAGCTCTTGGCGGCGACGTCACGGCCGTGGCTCGCTACCAGGCGCGCTTCGCCGGCGTGGTCTTTCCGGGCGAGACGCTGGTCACCTCGATGTGGCGACAGGGCGACAAGATCCTGATCGAGGCCAGCACGAAAGAACGCAAGTCACCGGTGATCAGCCATGCGGCAGTCACGCTTCGAGCAGAACCCCAGGGAGGTGTGTGATGGGACGGAAGGTCTTCGTGGTCGGTGTGGGCATGACCAAGTTCGAAAAACCCGGCTCGAAAGACTGGGACTATCCGGCCATGGCCAAGGAAGCTGGGACCAAGGCACTGGCCGACGCAGGCGTGCGCTTCGACCAGATCGAGCAAGCGGCGGTCGGCTACTGCTACGGCGATTCGACCGCGGGTGAGCGCGCTGCCTACGAGCTCGGCATCACGGGCATCCCCATCTACAACGTCAACAACAACTGCTCCACCGGTTCGACCGCGCTGTTCCTGGCGAAGCAGCTGGTCGAGGGTGGCCTGTGCGAGTGCGCTCTGGCGCTCGGCTTCGAGAAGATGGAGAAGGGCTCGCTCGGCCTGAAGTACACCGACCGCACCAACCCGCTCGACAAGCACTTCGGGCTCATGGTCGAGCTGCGCGGGTTCGTGGGCGCACCACCGGCGGCTCAGCTTTTCGGCAACGCCGGGCGCGAATACGCGGAGAAGTACGGCGCCAAACCCGAGCACTTCGCGCGCATCGGCTGGAAGAACCACAAGCACTCGGTCAACAACCCGTATTCGCAGTTTCAAGACGAGTACAGCCTCGACGAGATCATGAACGCGAAGATGGTCTACGAGCCCATGACCAAGCTGCAGTGCTGCCCCACCTCCGACGGCTCCGGCGCCGCGATCCTCGCGAGCGAAGCCTTCGTGAAGCAGCACGGGCTGCAGGCCAAGGCGGTCGAGATCCTCGGCATGTCGATGGTCACTGACCTCCCGAGCAGCTGGAGCGAGCGCAGCTGCATCAAGCTCGTCGGCTACGACATGACCGCCAAGGCGGCACAGAACGTGTACCAGCAGTCAGGCAAGGGGCCAGAAGATGTCGACGTGGTGGAGCTGCACGACTGCTTCTCCGCGAACGAGATGATCACGTACGAAGGGCTCGGGCTCGCCAAGCCTGGCGAGGCTTACAAGCTCGTGGCCGACGACGCGTTCACCTACGGCGGCAAGGTGGTCGTGAATCCGTCGGGTGGCCTCATCTCGAAGGGCCACCCGCTGGGTGCCACCGGGCTCGCGCAGTGCGCCGAGCTGAACTGGCAGATGCGCGGCGAGTCGGGCAAGCGTCAGGTGCCGGGCGCGAAGATCGCGTTGCAGCACAACCTCGGCCTCGGCGGCGCGGCGGTCGTCACGATGTATCGCAAGGCTGCACTGAGCTGAGCCAGCCAGGGGTTGGCGCTGTTGCTTTGCCAACGTTCAGTCGTCTCGGGGCGCGGCTCGGGCGTCGAGCGTTTGGGGCAGCCACAGCGACGACAAGGAGCCGGCCAAGCGCTTCCAGAGCATCGCGGCGTTGCATGTTGCGCTCGCCGGAAACTGAGCGCGCGCGCCGTTGCACTTGCGCCGCGTGCCGGCTCGTGCAGCAATGTCTGCATGACGGCCGTCGCGCTCAGCATCGCCGGTTCGGACCCCTCCGGCGGCGCCGGGATCCAGGCCGATCTGAAGACGTTTCAGGCGCACGGGGTGTACGGCTGCGCCGCGGTGACGCTGATCACCGCTCAGAACACGCTCGGCGTGCGCGCGCTGAGCGTGCTGCCGGGCGAGCTTCTTGCCCAGCAACTCGACGTGCTGTTCGAGGACTTCCTGCCAAATGCGGTCAAGACGGGGGCACTCGGCTCGGTGCAGCACGTGGAGCTGATCGCCGAGCGATGCAAGCGTCACGGCCTGGCGCTCGTGGTCGACCCCGTGATGCGCAGCAAGACGGCAGCCGTACTGCTCGAGGACGCTGCGAGCGTCGCGCTGCGTGCACACCTTCTGCCGCTGGCTCGTCTGGTCACGCCGAACCTCGACGAGGCCGCGGCGCTGCTGGGCAAGCCGGTGACGACCGCAGCACAGATCGAGGATGCCGCGCGTGAGTTGGTGGATCTGGGCGCGCAGGCCGCGCTGATCAAAGGTGGCCATCGACAGGGCGCACCCGTCGACGTGCTGTACGTGGGCGGTGATCTGCACGAGCTCCACGGCACGCGCATCGCGACGCGTCACACGCATGGCCTGGGCTGCACTCTGTCCGCGGCCATCACGGCGCGGCTCGCACTCGGCCAGGATCTGCTCGGTGCGTGCATCGCGGCCAAGGCCTGGCTCGCACGCGCCATCGCCAGCGCGCCGGGGATCGGCCACGGGCAGGGGCCGGTGAACCACCTCGAGCCCGTGTAGCGGGCGGCTGTCAGCGCGTTTTGCGGCGTGCGCATTTACGTGATACCTCGCACCCGGAAACGACGAGGCATCTCATGGACGAGCGTTACAATCCTGCGGAGATCGAGCCCAAGTGGCAAAAGCGCTGGGCCGACACAGGCGCGTTCTCGGTCGACACCACCGGTCCGGGTGAGAAGTTCTACCTGCTCGAGATGTTCCCGTATCCGTCGGGTCGCATCCACATGGGCCACGTGCGCAACTACTCGATCGGCGACGTGCTCGCGCGGCACCTGCGCATGCGCGGCAAGCGCGTGCTGCATCCGATCGGCTGGGACGCCTTCGGTATGCCCGCCGAGAACGCCGCCATCGAGCGCGGCCGGCACCCCGCCGAGTGGACGCACGCGAACATCGCGCAGATGCGCGAGCAGCTGAAGAAGCTCGGGCTCTCGTACGACTGGAGCCGCGAGATCGCTACTTGCGAGCCGAGCTATTACCGCCACGAGCAAGCGGTGTTCATCGCGATGCTCGAAAAGGGCCTTGCGTATCGCAAGCACGCGCTCGCCAACTGGTGCGAGGTGTGCGCGACCGTGCTGGCGAACGAGCAGGTCGAGGATGGGCAGTGCTGGCGCTGCGGTAGCACCGTGGTGCAGAAGGCCATGGCGCAGTGGTTCCTTCGCGTCACGCACTACGCCGAGGAGCTGCTGCAAGCGCTCGACACGCTCGCCGGCAAGTGGCCCGACGACGTGCTGCAGATGCAGCGCAACTGGATCGGCAAGAGCTTCGGTGCGGAAGTCCGCTTCCCGCTGGAGAGCCCGTGCGCGGGCGAGCGCGAGATCGCCGTCTTCACCACGCGTCCCGACACGCTCTATGGCGTGACCTTCATGTCGATCGCCGCGGAGCATCCGCTCGCGCTCGAGCTGGCGAAGGGCAGCGAGCGCGAAGCCGACGTGCGCGCCTTCGCCGAGAAGATCCAGCTCGAGCACAAGGTGAAGAAAGGCGCGGAGGCCAACGACAAGCGTGGCGTGTTCACCGGTCGTTACTGCGTGCACCCGCTGACCGGCCAGCAGATCCCGATCTGGATCGCCAACTTCGTGCTGATGGACTACGGCACCGGCGCCGTGATGGCGGTGCCCGCACATGACCAGCGCGACTTCGAGTTCGCCAAGGC
>DASVHQ010000346.1:0-1729 GCA_036382515.1 Polyangiales bacterium
GAAGCGCAGGCCCGTGGCTGGCTTTGCCAACGCGCGCGCGCCGAACGAAGACGTCGACCCGCTCGAGTGCCTGTGGGTGGTTGGTGAGGCGGGTGTCGATGATTACCAGTGCTTCATCGTCGCTGGAGCGGCGCGGCCAAGCACGCAGCCAGGCAAAGCGACGATCGCCATTCACGAGCTGCGCGACTATGCGCAGGCCTACGAGGTGTACAGCGTGCTCGTGATGACGCGCAGCGCCTTGCTCAAGCTCGACTTGAAGGGCATCGATGCCGTGATCTCGCGCTTGCAGACCGCACGTTCACGCTGGAGCAACCTACGCACCAAGGGCTACGTGCAATACCCGTGGGAGCTCGCGCTGAGCGTCGCGTTCAGCGCATACAACCGCTACACGGCCTGCTTCGCCGGCGACACTCACTGCACAGGCAATGAAGGTCTCGACCCGGAGAGCTGGCGTCTGGTCGCGCTCCACCCTGGGGTCGGCTTCGGCTTCGTTGGCTTCGGGCCACGCCAGAAGATCAAGCCATCGGCTGATGCCGCGCTATCGCTCAGTCTCGAGGCCATCGGCTTCACTTCGTACAACTCGAGCTTCTCGTGGTACTGGGGCCTCGCCGCTGGCGCCGTCGTCGACGACGGCAACTTCAGCGACACGCGCTTCGGGTTGTTCGTGCACCTCACCCGTTTGCTGCACGTGGGGTATTTGCTCTCCGCCATGCAGAGCACCACGCGCGGGGACGCGACGCTGTTCGTCTCGATGGACCTCGGCAGCATGCTGGGCCTGGACTTCCATTGATCGACGATCCCCCTGGACTATCCCCCGCCTGCGCGGTGAGTCTAGTCCGTGGTGCTGAACACGACGCGGCGATCGCCAACCACTCAGCCTCCAGCGCTGCTCTACGTGCTGGTCGCGCTGTCCGGCGCCGCGGGCCTGGGCTACGAGTTGCTGTGGATTCGCGCGCTCGGGCTGCACTTCGGCACCACCGCTCCGGCGATCACCAGCGTGGTGGCAACCTTCATGGCCGGGCTGGGCGTGGGCAACTGGCTGTTCGGTGCAGCGGCCGATCGCAGTGAGCGACCGTTTGCGCTCTACCAGCGGCTCGAGCTTGGCATCGCGGTCACGGGTCTGTGCGTGTCGCTCTTGGTGTTGCGCGGCGGCCCGTGGCTCGATGCGCTGGCGCGCGCGTGCGAGCACGCAGGCGCTTTTGCGGCAGCGGCGCGCGCGCTCTTGCTGGCCGGGTTAATGTTCGTGCCTGCGACGCTGATGGGCGGCACGCTGCCGGTGCTCTCGCGGGCCATTTCGCAACACGGACACGCGGGCAGCACGCTGGGCCTGCTCTACGCGTGCAACACGCTGGGCGCCATCGGCGGCGCACTCTTGCCCGACTTCGCCTTGATCCCACGCTACGGCCTCACGCTCACCGCGTTCGCGGCGGCTGGCTGCAACGTTTGCGTCGTCATCGGCATGGGCTTGCTACGCGCTTGGGGCGGGCTGCGCGCAGCCGAGAGCAGCGACGCTGCGGCGCGCTTCGCCAACGAGCTCGCGCACACAGCACCGGCCGCTGCCGCACTGCAACGCTCGCTCGCCGTGGTGCTCAGCGCGTGCAGTGGCTTCGCCGCGATGGCGCTGGAGGTGTTGTGGAGCCGCACCCTGCAACACTGGACGGCCGCGCTCGTCACGAGCTTCGCGGTGTTGCTGGCGCTGAACCTGACGGCGCTTTCTGTCGGCGCGCTG
>DASVHQ010000347.1:0-1818 GCA_036382515.1 Polyangiales bacterium
CCGAAGCGCCGAGTCAAAGCGTTGCACGAATGTCACCGCGCCAGGATGCGCGAGTGCGACGCTGCTCAACCCAAGATGCTGCTTGGCTCGACGCTTGTAGCTGCCGAGCAGCTCGCTCACGATCACCTGCAGCACTGCAGCGCACAGTTTGCGATCGAAGCCCAGTAGGTAGCGTAGTTGCCACGGCATGGAACACGTCCACTGGCGCACCGGCACTTCGGGCAGCACGTGCCCCACAAGATGAAGTGCCACGTCGCTCATGCGCCTACCGAGACAGCTCGGGCAGAAGCCTCGGCGTTTACAGCTGAACGCCAGCAGCCGCGTGGCGCCGCATCCCTCGCACACAAACAGCGCGCAGCCCCGCTCCAAGATCCCACAATCGAGAAAGGCCTCGAACTCTTGCACCACGAACTTCGGCAGCCCTCCCTGCTCCTCGGCTCGCTCGAGAAACGTGCTCCAATGCGTCTGCAGCGTCTGGTAGAGCGCCGACTCTTCGGGCCGGTGCCGCTCGTAGTGCAGCGGTGAGCTGTGCGCGAGCGCGTGTGCAGGCAGGCCCATGCTCGGGCGTGCCGTGCAAGCGCGGGGCCTGCGCGTGCGACAGCGCGAGGCGCGCGATCAGCAGCCGTTTGTCGCCGCTACGCGCGTCGCGACGGTGGCGGCCGCTGGCGAGTCGCTGGCGGGCGCCGATCCCAGCGTCGGTCCGCGGATGCGTTCGCGGCCTGGCGCGACACTCGCTGGAACAAGCGCGGCGACGACTACGAGGCGTACAAGAAGACGCTCTCCGATCGGCTGCTCGAGCTGCTCTTCACGCAGCTGCCCCAGCTGCGCGGCAAGGTGCTGCATGCCGAGCTGTCCACGCCGCTTTCGACGCAACACTTCACCGGCCACCCGAAGGGTGCAATCTACGGCCTCGGGCACGGTCCGGCTCGCTTCGACGGACCGTGATGGCTTCTAGGTACAACGTGCCTAAGCATCGCTACAGCGTGCCAAGAAACGCTACTTAGTCTTTCGGCAACGAAGCCAAATCGACCGCCTGACCTTCTTCGCTGACAACCTCTATGTTCTTGGCACCGCCCACCAAGAAGGTTACCCAAAGCCTAATATTGAGCACGTCGCCCTGAAGGAGCTTTTGAGTGGCTACCACTTCAGCCTGCAGCTGCGCGGCAACGGCAAGTACGAGCTCGACACCGTCCCGGTCTACATCATCCCGACCGACATCCCGGTCATGCTGCCGCCGCCGCCAGGCGCAGGCACCTTCAAGTCCGCGGGCGTGTACGAGCAGGACGTCTTCGCAAACTCGTGCCGCCAGATGGCCTTGCCCGACGGTGGCTTCGCGATCGACCCGAACACGAAGAACACCGTCGCGTGGAGCGACATCTTCTACGACGCCGACATCCCCGACGGCACCAGCATCGACTTCCAGATCTGCACTGCGGACACCGCGGCGGGCCTCGGCAGCTGCAGCTGGTACGACCCGATGACGAACTCGGCGAAGCAACGAGTCATCGTTTCCTCCAAGGGCAGCTGTCTGGACGACAGCCAGTGTCAGGGCATCGCAGGCTACGGCGATGGCTACTGCACACGCGGCGCCTGCCAGTTCATCCAGGCCGAGAAGATCGCCTACGATCTGCCGTGCACCGCGACCAGCGGCAGCTGCCCGAACGGTCCCGTAGGCACCGGCGGCGCCGTCATCGCCACCAAGTGCGACACTTCCATCGGTCACTGCGTCTACACGTCGCAGCCCGCCGACGTGGGTCAGACTCTCAAGACCGGCGAGAACGGCAAGTACTACTCGCGCATCCGCGTCACGCTGCACTC
>DASVHQ010000348.1:0-12562 GCA_036382515.1 Polyangiales bacterium
GTCAGAGCAGTGCGAAGCGCTGGTCGGCACGCTGTCGGGAGCATCCGCTCCAGTCCAGACACCCACGGTTCCGCGGTACTCGCCATCGAGTTGCAGGCTGATGGGCGCAAGCGGTGTACGACCGGCGAGTAGGTCGGCAGCTTGGTCCACGATGGCGACGCCGTCTGCGCGCACCCACGGCTCGCCAGCCGACAAACGACTGGTCGCGCTCGCGCCGTTGGATGCGAGCAAGGCGATGAAGGTGCTGGAGCGCGCCGCGGCCCGAGCCTCACGCGCGCACAGCGCATCGGCGCCGGACACGCCGGCCCCGGGCACGAGCGTGCCCCGACTCAAGAACGCGAGCCGCCCAAGGCTCGGCGTGATCTTGACCGAGATCGCGTCGTCCACGCCGAGGCACAGAATGCGGCCGAGCTGCGTGCAAGTTGCGCCATCGGCGGCGGTCCACTGGTACGTGCCGCCCGACAGCGAGCCGGTACGGTAGATGATCGTCGTGTCGCTCGAGGTCCAGCCTTCGCAGTCGGTGTAGTTTCCGCTGCCATAGTAAGTGCCGTCAGGTTGCGTGGCCGTGATGAGCGCGCTGTGGTCGCGCGCGAGGTCGTTGCCGAGCTCGTCGAGGCGTGGAGGGTAGAGCACCTGTCCAGCGAGCAACGCGTCGCGAGAGACCGCGAACGGACGCTCGTCGGGGCGCACCCAGCCGCCAACCGCTGCAGGGATGCGAGATTTGGCGTCGGTCTGCGCGGTCGAGAGCCAGGCCACGTACGTGCCTGCGAGGCTGGCGGTGCGTGCGCTGTTGTTGCAGATCGCATCCGCCGCCGACTGTCCCCCGAAGTCGGCGGCATGCAGCGAGGAGGTCACGAACATGTAGTTCTTCAGCTCCAGCGCGACGGGCGCGGTGGGTCGGTCCGGCTTGGGGTGCGCGGGGTGCCCTGCGTCGCGCGCGCCGCCCACCGTTGGCGAGGATCCGCCTGCGTCGGCGGGCGGAGTGTCTGCGGCGTCCGATGCGGTCGTCGGTCCGCCGCTGTCCGCGGGGCTCTTGGAACGCGGCGAAGACATTCCGGTGTGACCGTCAGTGCACGCGCTCAGCGCGAGCAGCGCCGCAAGCGGACGCATGCGAGCCAACCGACGTGCCGTGCGTGCTCCCGACCGCATCCGACTCAATGCGGCGAGAGGGCGATGCCGCGGAACACCTTGGTCGTTCCGTCGACGGTGACGATCGCGGTGCCGGACTGAGCAGCGGTCCCGTTGTCCACGAACCTCACGATGTTGGCCGAGCCGTTCGTGTCGGCGGTTCCGGCAATCAATGTGACACCCGACGTTTGGCTCGAGGTCGAGCTGGCGATGGCCACGACGCCACGGAAGTTGGCCGCAGTGGCGCCGTTCTTGGTGAACGTCGATGTAGCCTGGCTCCAGGTCGTGCCGTTGTAGGTCCACTTCTTGATGCCACCGGTGTCGTCAGCCACGAACAGCGTGTCGTTGCCAGCGACACTCGAGTTGAGGTCCAGGAACGCGTAGCCGAATGGACCGTTCGTCAGAGCGGCCGTCGGATAGCCCGGCAGCGTGGTCTCGGCTGGCGTGCCGGTCGTGGCCAGGCCCGTGCCAACCGTGAAGATGTTCGGGTTCTTGGCCGAGCTGCAGTACAGCTGTCCCGCCACGACCGCAGGCCAGTTCGTCGCGATGGCGCTGTTCAGCTGCGTGCCGCCGGAGGCCCCGAGGGCAAGATACCAAACGCCCTTCGTGGCCGAGCCTGCTCCACCGGCCCAGAAGCCGGTGCCGTCGTTGGTCGCGGCACCACGGATGTTGTTCAGGTCGAAGCCAGTCGTGAACCGCGTCGTGCTGTTGATGGTTCCGCTGGCATCGATGCGACCGGTGATGCGGTTCACTGTGGCTACCGCCGTGCTGGCGACAGCTGCGGTGCCGGTCGGTGCGTCATAGCCGGCGAGCGCGAGGTAGTGCCCATCGCCGGACAGCGAGATGCCGCCCTCGGAGCTGGCCGTCCCTGACATCGTCAGGATGCGGTTCGAGCCGGATACGGCGGTCGGCATCGTCAGTGTGCCCACGAGCGAGCCAGCCTGGGTGTATTCCTCGACGAAAACCGCGGTCGCGGCGCTGGTCAGCGTCGCGCCCGTACCGACCCGCACCACGCGGAACGTCGGCGCGATGCACGATCCGCTGCCGTTGCAGATCTGGCCGCTACTCTGCGAGCAGAGCGTGCCGTAGGTCGTGTTCGCGTACACCGGGGTGCTCAGGCCGCACAGGTCGTTCGTGCACTGGTTGTTGTCGTTCGGCACATCGGTGTCCTTGTTGTTGACCACGATGTTGCCCGCGCCGTCGCACTGGTTTTCCAGGCAGTCGCCGGCCGTCTGGCTCGAGGTAGCGGTCCCTGCTGCCGTGTAGCTCACGCCGCACGCACCCGAGGTGCAGGTGCGGTGCTGGCAGTCGGTGTCGACTCCCGGACAGTCGGTGCCGGTGAGGCATCCCGAGCAGCGGCCCGCGCCGTCGCAGAACTGACCGCTGCCGCAGCTCGTGCCGCCGGCCGTGTTGGAATGGCTGGGCACGCCGTTGGTGCAGACATCGCTGGTGCAGGGGTTGCCGTCGTTCGGCACGTCGCTGTCGTCGATGACCGAGACCGTGCCGCCCGAGCCGTTGCACTGGACGACGTCGCAATCGCCAGCAATCTGCGAAGAGGTCGGCGTGCCCGCGGTGGCGTAGCCGACGCTGCACGTCCCGGCGTTGCAGGTGCGGAACGAGCAGTCGGCGTCAGAGCCTGGGCAGTCGGCGGCCAGCAGGCACGACACGCAGCCGCCAGCACCATCACAGACGTTGCCGCCACTCTGCGAGCACATCGTGCCGGAGGCGAGGTTGGTGTACGTCGGCGCGCCGCTGACGCAGCTATCACCGGTGCACTGGTTGCCGTCGTTCGGGAGGTCGGTGTTGTCGGCGACGGTGACTTGGTTGCCCGAGCCGTCGCACTGCGACTTCTGGCAGTCTCCGGCGGTCTGGGTGCCGGAGGGCGTGCCCGACGCAGTCGTCGGGTTCGGGCAGCTGCCGTTGCTCGGATCACACGTGCCGGGCAGGTAGCAGCCTCCAGCCGCCACGCAGGTGACGGTGTCGCAGACGCTGGAGAAGGCGTGCGTCGGCGCGACGAAGCCGGGCAACGCTGGCGTGCCGATCGCGAACACGTAGAAGTTGTTCGGGTGGCCGGTGCTGTCGGTGATGAAGTCGTTGTCGTTGGTGACGACGAGGGTGTGGCGCCCGTCCGGCAGATCGGGACCGAAGGTGATGCCTTCGATCTTCTCCGGGAAGCTGGCACCGGCGAGGCCGTAGTCCGAAGCCAAGAGGTCCAGGAACACGGTCTTCGAGACGGGCGTCACACCGCTCGGCGTGCCCGTGGTCGGCAGCGAGGCGACGTTGCTGACGTCCGTCGCGTTGCTGATGTCGATCAAGAACAGCTTCTTGAACACGGCTGCGGCTTCACCATTGGCGTCGCGCTCGATCACCATGAACTGGTGATCGTTGATCGCGAGCAGCTCGTTCAAGCCGTACTTCTTGTCCACCATCTGATAGAGGAACTCGCGGGTGGCGCCGGTCGAGAGCGTGATCTCGAGCATGCGGTTGTTGGTGCCGGCCTTGTTGTTGCCGGAGTCGAGTGCGCCGTCTTGGAGCAGCGGGCTCTGCATCAGCCCGTAGAGCTTGGTGCCGTCGGGGCTGAGCGCGAGGCCTTCCATGCCGCGGTTGGTGACGCGGCCGGAGGTGTTGACGGGCGGCAGCTCGTTGCCGTTCGCGTCCGTCGGGTGCGCGATCAGGAACTTGCTGGGCACCGAGATCGAGCGCAGGCGCTTGCCGTCGTTGCCGAATTCGTAGACGTACGGACCGTATTCGTCCGACACGAACATCGTGCCCGAGGGGGTGACTCGCACACCTTCCGGATCGAGGCGCAGGCTGCCCGCGGCCGAGCCGGTCGCATCGAACGCGGAGCCGAGCCCGGTGAACTGGGCGCCGTCCTCGCGCTTGAAGGTGTCGCCACCGACCACGCGCGGCGTGACGACGCCGCCCGCGAGGGAGATCTCGATCTCGTAGTAGCGGTCGTTGTACGAGTCGAGGCCGTTGTTCGGGCCGCGGTCGGGCGTCGCGACGTAGAGGTTGCCGATGCCGGTGTAGCTGATGGCCGAGCCGAACGCGCCGATCTCGTTGTTCGGCGTGCCATCCTCGAGGATCCGCGGGCTGACGATCAAGCCATCCGTGGCCGTGCCGGAGATCGCACCCATGCCGTAGAGCGAGCACTGGTTGACGGCGTTGCTGCAGGCGCCGGTTTGGGCATTGCACACGCCCGCGTGACAGCGGTCGACGCCGGCTGGGCACACGGTGGCGGCACCAGCACAGGCACCCGCCGTGCACACATCGCCGTGCGTGCAGGCGTTGCCGTCGTTGCAGGCGCTGCCGTCGGTCTTGGTCGGGTTTCCGCACGTGCCGGTGAGCGAGTCGCAAGTGCCTGCGACGTGGCACTGGTCCAGAGCGGAGCACACGACGCCCGCGCAGCGATCGGTACCCTGGCAGGCGCCGCTGGTGCAGACGTCGTTGATGGTGCCCGCGTTGCCGTCGTTGCAGGCCGTGCCGTCGGATGCGGCCGGGTTGGAGCAGGTGCCGGTCTGCGCGTCGCAGCTGCCTGCCACGTGACACTGATCGGAAGCGGCGCAGGTCACGGCCGCACACAGATCGTTGCCGGTGCAGATGCCAGCCACGCATGCGTCGCCGACAGTGGCGGCGTTGCCGTCGTTACACGCTGTGCCGTCTGCCGCCGTGGGGTTTCCGCACGCGCCGGTGTGGTAGTCGCAGGTGCCGGCCACGTGGCACTGGTCAGAACGCGCGCAGGTCACGTTCAAGCACAGGTCGACGCCGAGGCACACGCCGCCGACGCACGCGTCACCGACGGTCGTCGGATTGCCGTCGCTGCAGAGGATGCCGTCCGCGGCCGTTGGGTTGCTGCACGCGCCCGTCTGGTGATCGCAGCTGCCTGCCACGTGGCACGTGTCGGTCGCCGAGCAAACTACGTTGGCACAGAGATCCGTGCCCGCACATACGCCGGCGACGCACGCGTCGCTGATCGTGCTCGCGTTGCCGTCGTCGCAGGCCGTGCCGTCCGCCACTGCCGGGTTGCTGCAGGCACCGGTCGCAGGGTCGCACATGCCGGCTGCATGGCATGGGTCCGCCGCGGCGCACGAGACGTTGGTGCACGCGCTCGAGAACGTCGGCTGCGGCGCAGCGTAGCCAGGCAGTGCTGGCGTGCCGATGGCGAAGACGTAGAAGTTGTTGGTGTTGGCGGTCAGGAAATCGTTGTCGTTGGTGACGATCAGCACGTGCCGGCCGTCCGGAAGATCGGGGCCGAACGCCAAGCCCTCGATCTTCTCGGGAAAACCCGCGCCTGCCAGGCCGTATTCGGGGGCGAGCAGATCGAGGAACGCGCTCTTTGCGACGGGCGTGACGCCGCTCGGCGTGCCCGTGGTCGGCAGCGACGCGACGCCGCTAATGTCGCTGGCGTGGCTGATGTCGATCCTGAACAGCCGCTTGAACGCAGCGCTCGTCCCGCCATTGCCATCGCGTTCGATCACCAGGAATTGGTGATCGTTGATGGCCAGTAGCTCGTTGACGCCGTACGACTTGCTGTCGAGCTGGTACAGGAACTCGCGGGTCGCGCCAGTATTCACGTCGACCTCGAGCAGACGGTTATTCAGGCCCACGCGCGCGTTGCTGCCGTTGAGCGCACCGTCCTGGAGCAACGCGTTCTGCATTATCCCGTAGAGCTTATGGCCGTCCGGGCTGATGGCCAGACCCTCCATACCGCGGTTGCTCTGCCGGCCCTTGGTATTCGTTGGCGGCAGCTCATTCAGCGCGTCGGGCTGGTCGATCAGGAACTTGCTCGGTACGGCCAGCGCGCGCAGGCGGTCGCCGTTGGAGTTGAACTCGTAGACGAACGGTCCGTATTCGTCGGACACGAAGAACGTGCCCTGCGGACTGACCCGCACGCCCTCGGGATCCAGGCGCAGGCTGCTGGGCGAGTTGGTGGCGTCGAAGCTCGACGCCAGACCGTTGAACGGGTGGCTGGCGTCACGCTTGAGCGTTGCGCCGCCCACGACGCGCGGCGTCACCACACCGCCGGCGAGCGAGATCTCGAGCTGGTAGTAACGGTTGGTATACGAGTCGAGACCGTTGTTCGGGCCGCGATCTGGCGTCGCGATGTACAAGTTACCGACACCCGTGTAGGTGATCGCCGAGCCGAACGCGCCGATGTTGTTGTTCGACGTCCCGTCCTCCAGCGTCCGCGGGCTCACCACCAGGCCATCATTCAACGTGGACGCCAACGCGCCCACGCCGTAGAGCGCGCACTGCTGCGGGTTGCTGCAGGCGCCGCTCGCGGGGTCACAGATGCCCGGGTGGCAGCCGTCGGTGGCGGCACAGACCACCGGACCACCACTGCTGCACACACCCGCGTTGCAGGTGTCGGCACTCGTGCAGCCGTTGCCGTCGCTGCATGGGCTGCCGTCGGCCACTGCGGGGTTGCTGCAGACGCCGGTGCTCGGGTCACAAGCGCCTGCCGCGTGACACTGGTCGAGCGCTGCGCACGCCACGGGGCCACCGCCCGTGCAGACGCCCGCGAGGCAGGCATCGAGCTGCGTGCAAGCGTTTCCGTCGTTGCAGGTGGTGCCGTCGATGGCTGCGCTATGCGTGCACAGCGCCGTCGCGTCACAGCTATCGTGCGTGCACGGGTCGCCGTCGTCACACTGCGCGGGGTCACAGTGGCGGATCGCCAGCACGAGCTGCGGCGACGTCGCCGACTCACGTGAAGCAAACTCGCCACGCTCACCAGCCGTGCCGCCCTCGATCATCCAGCCGAACGAGCTCTGTCCGGCCACGATGCTCCGCACGTCGCCGGCGAGCTCGGCACGCATCGAGCCGCTGATGGTGGCCGGTATGGCGGTGTTAGCACTGGCGGGCAGCGCCCACGGATTGGGCCCCGCACCCATGGACCACTGGGCGCTGCCGGCGCAGTCGGCGACGGTGTTGCTCGGGTCGGTGTCGTTCGCGCAGTTCCAGGTTGCGCCGCTCTCGCTCCAGGCTTGCGTCAGTTTGTAGACCTGGGCACTGCGCGGCGTGCGGCGTAGCAAGTTGGTGACCAGGTGCAGCTCCAACTGTGCGCTGGTCACATAGTCCCGTGGTCCGACAGCGCTGCGGATGGCAGCCGCGTCGAAGTCGATCAACGTGCGGTTGAGGTCGAGCACGCTGCCGCTTCCGCCGTTGGTGTTCGGTGCGCTCGCTCGCACGGCGGTGTCTCGGCTCGCCAACAACGTGACCGTATTGCTCAACGCCGCAGTGGTGTCTGCGGGCGGCCGTGCGACCGGCTCGTGAGGTGAGCTTGGCGAGCTCCCGGTCGACTCGCAACCGAGCGCGAGCAGCAAGCCTGCAAGCACGAGCTTGCACAGATGCAACGACCGAATGGCTGACGGTTTCTTCATGGCGTTCGGATCCCGGGCGCTAGTTGAGTTGCGGTCTGTGCAAGAGCCGGAAGCAAGGCGCCGTGCGCGCGCTCAGCGCGCGAGGCGACGTGCGCGGCGCGGTGCTCGAAACGACTGCAGGAGCAGCACGGTGAACAGCAGCACGCAGGCGAGCGTGCCCAGCGCCGGCACACTCGTCACGCTCTGCGAGAACACGTAGGCGGCGCCGGAGTTGGCACCGAAGTCCTGTTTTCCGTTCGCGCCCACGATCACGTTCGCACCACCGACGGCCGCGGCGTAGCCGAAGAAATCGGAGGCGTGCGGATCGGACGCGTGCAGCTTCGAGCGCTGCGCCCAGGTGTCGTTGGAACGAAACGAGTACACGGAGCCCGAGCTGCTGCCGTTGTCGCTGTCGTTCGGAGCCCCGATGACCGCATCGTGCGCGGTCAAGCCGACAGAGAAACCGAAGAGGTCACCCGCCGCCGCGTCGGCTGCGAACAGCTTCTGACTCTGCGACCAAGCGCCGCCGTTGCGAACGAAGACGTAGACCGCGCCCGCGTCCGTGCCCTTGGCATCGTCGGAGAACGCTCCGACGAAGGCGGTGTCGCCGCTCAGTGCGACTGCGTTGCCGAAGTAGTCGTTGAGCGAGCCCGAGGCGGCCACCAGCTTCTGCTGTTGAACGAAGGTTCCGCTAGCGTTTCTCACGAAAGCGTAGGCGCTGCCGGCACCCGTACCGTTGTCCACGTCGCCGCTCGCGCCGACGAGCAGTGTCGTTGCGCTGCCGGCGATGGAGACTCCGAAATTGTTGTTCGGCCCGCCGTCCGCGGCGAGCAGCTTCTGGTGTTGGGCGAAGCTTCCGCCGGCGAGCGAGAACACGTAGGCCGCACCCGCACTGCTGCCCGCAGCTGCATCGCCGGAGGCCCCGACCGCGATGGTGTCGTTGGTCATGGCGACCGAATAGCCGAAGAACTTGGTCGCCGCAGCGTCCGCCGCGAGCAGCTTCTGGCTGAGCGACCACACGCTGCCACTGCGTCTAAAGACGTAGACGGCACCGGCGAACGCACCGGCGTTCGGATCGCCGTACGCGCCCACCACCGCCAGATCGCCCAAGATCGCGACCGCACTCCCGAAGAAGCCGTTGCTGCTGCCGCTGGCCGGAAGCAACTTCTGCTGCAACACCCAACTCGTTCCGTTGAAAGTGAACACCGACGCTGCGCCCGCATCGGTGGCCTGCGTGTCGTCCCCCGGCGTGCCGACGATCGCCGTGGTTCCGTCGATCGCCACCGCGTGCCCGAACTCATCGTCGGCTGCGCCGCCGACTGGCGAGAGCTTGAACGACTGTGCGGCCGCTTGCCGCGTAAGCACGATGGGTGAAGCGAGTGCGGCGAGCGCAAGCGCGGACGCCAGGGTGGATTTGAGCGTGAAGTTCCCCATACACGACCTTGATCTGGTGGTGCGTAACGCCGCGTTGCAACCCGCGGCGGCGACCCCAGCCACCGCCGACTTGCGGCGACCCTAGCTCAGGTTGATCGTGCGCAATGCAAACTGGGTGTGACGTCTCGTTGACGAGCGAGCGAAGTGGAACGTGCGCGACGTCGCCGCTCCTCGAGCGCAGCGCGTCCTCCCGCCGCCGACCGAACACGGACTGCGCGCGCAGCCAGCGCCTCATCGCGGGCTGCGCGCGCCCACTCTCACAGGCCAGGCAAGACGGTCGTGCCTTCGCGACGCACAGCGTCCAGACGCTGAGGCTGTAGATCCAAGAGCTCCAGGATCGTGGGAGCGACTTGCTTGGTGCGGACCGGTGTGTCGATGCGCGAAGCCGTCAGCCTCGGGTTGGAAATCAAGAGCGCGACGTGCGAGTCGTCGTCGGCAAAGCCACCGTGCTCGGCGAACTTCTTCGTGCTGAGCGAGTAGATCACGCCATGCTGCACTTTCACGATCACGTCCGGTGTGCGCGGATCGCGCGCAGGATCGCCGAACATCTGCGCGAAACCGGCGACCGCGGTGCTGTACACGGTGTCCACCATCGGATCGACGCTGCTCGGTGGTGCGAGCAGCGCGGACACCGCGGCCGACGCCGTATTGCGGTCCTTCAGCCAGTAGAGCGCCACGTCGTCTTCGATGTGTCCGGCCACGGGAGCTGCCGCATCGACCAGCGCGGCGACCGCGTCGCCATCGACCTTGCTAACGAGGGTCTTGTCGATCGGTGACTGTCCATGTTTCGCCGTCACGATGATCGCGGTCGAGTCGAGGCGACCGCGCGCCGTCAAGCGCGCCACCATGCGACCGATCGAGGCGTCGGTGTGCGCGAGCGCGTCGGCGACCTCGGAGTCGGGCGTGCCCGCCGCGTCGAGATAGCCGCCGTGTCCCGAGCGCGCGTTCTTCTGGGCGACGCTGACCGCTTGGAAGTTCATGCCGAAGATCGCGGGCACCCCGGGCGCGCGACCCGCGGTGTCGGTGGCGCCCGGCAGCCCATCGTCGCTCCACTTGCCGTCGATCTGATTCAAGATCGCTTGCACCTTGAAGTCGTCGTAGACCTCGGTTTCGCTGTAGTGCGTGGTGTAGTCGTCGCCGGCTGGCGCGCTCGGGATGAGGTTCGTCGCGACCGAGTTGATCTCGGGCGCAAAGAAGTCGTCGAGGCCTCGGCCCGAAGGGCCAGTGACCAGCTCGTACGCCAGATGCTTGTCGGACCAAGCGGTGTGCAGCCCCGCCTCGTGCGCCACCTCGAAGATCGTGTTGACGCGGATGAACTCGTGCGGAAACACCGGCGTGCAGCCCCGAGCGGTCTTGGCGTACGGCAGCTTGGTCGGATCGATGCGGCTGCGCACGACAGCAGGGACGTGGGTCGGTGTGTTGTCGGTCTCGCTACCCCACAGACTAGGAAAGCCGGCGTCGCTGTCGAGCTCGACCGATTCATCGTACGCGACTGCGGTTCCGGGCGCGCCGGAGCATGGCCGCACTGCGTCGTAAGCAAAGAGATCGCGCGCGTAGGACACGTCGTACCAGCCGCCGTGCGTGGGCGACGAGCCGCCCGTGGTCAACGCGAGCAAGCCCGGGAACGAGTCGCTGGGATTGGTCGCGGAGCCGTCCAAGCGGTTCACGTACGCCTGCGTGTACTGGGCGCCGTGGGACGCGAGCTGCGCGAGCGTCGACGCCGGATGCGTGGCGATGAATTTCTCGAGATCGACCTGATGCATGCCATCGATGCTGAGCAGCAGCACCTGGCGAACGTCGAGCTCGCGGTGTCTCTGTCCTGCGAGTGGCTGTTCTTGTTGACCGAGTGCTTCAGTGACGCTGTCGGTTGCAGTGTGACCGGCATCGACTTGCGCCGTGCACGCGCACAGCACCGGCAAACACACGGTGGAAACCATCGTTCGTATATGCATGAATCCTTGCCTCCTGCACCAAAAGGGGTGCGGCTTTGTGCTAGCAAGCGCGGGCGCGTCGCGTGTGCCGGCGCGGTGAACTCGCGGAAACAAGTGCGAGCATGACTGTGCAGAGTCGGCGAAACGCATCGACACGGGGATGGTTTCACTGACACGTCACAACCGCGCCGGCGAGCACCGCGCGCGCTTCGCGAGCGCGCCGACGCTAGGACCCTTGCGAGCAACGACACACGAGCTCGAGCAACGCCTCGGGCTCCACCAGCGCAGGAGGGGTCGGTCGCGCCAGGCGCAGACTCGCACGTGCGAAGAGGCTCCCGCCGTTCAAGTCGTAGCGCGCCGTGTACGCCGGCTCGGCGAGCGCTTCTTCGAGGGAGATGAAACGCACACCGGCCTGCTCATAGGCAGTGAGCAGGGCATCGAGGTTCTTCGCACCTGGGACGTTGGCGTGCAACAGCAACACTTGTGGGATCTGACGGCGGAACACCTCGCGCGCTGCGACCCTGGACCATTTCAGGTAGGCGAGCGCGTTGTCCAGGTACGTCTGCCTCAAGGTCTCGAGCGCCGCAGTGTCGCCCGTCTGCAGGCAGCGCAAGTACGGGTCGGCCCAGTCGGTGTCATCGAAGCCCAACGACACGCGCGCCAAGGTGTAGTGCTGCGCGGTGAGAAACCGGCGCAGCGCGTTGCGTTCCTGCTCGTTGCGGCCTTCTTCGAGATACGGGAACCGAAAGTACGCGTGGGCTTGGCCAGCCTGCTTCTGGAGCGCG
Source organism: Polyangiales bacterium (assembly GCA_036382515.1). GTDB lineage: Bacteria > Myxococcota_A > Polyangia > Polyangiales > JAFGIB01 > JADGRF01. The sequence goes on from DASVHQ010000348.1 coordinate 11,638, forward strand.
TCCACGATGGGTCTGTTGGCCAGGATGTCCTGCATGTAGCCATCGAGTCCCAGCTCGTCGAGTTTCTTGTGCGAGTAGGTGTGATTGCCGACCTCGAAGCCCGCCTGCACCCAAGCGTTCATCGCGTCGCGACGCTCGGGACTGCCCTCGACCATCGAGCCCACCACGAAGCCAACGACATGCTGAACGTGATGTGCCTGTAGCGTCGCGATGATCTCACGCACGATGCGCACGTGCGTGTAGCCGGCAACCTCCGGGCCACCGCCCGGCAGGTCGTCCACCGTGATGGCCACACGGATGCCTGGCCGCTCCGTGCCGGCGCGCTGATGGCCTGCAGTTGCTCTCGCGGCTGTGTCGGCCACAGCTGCGCCGACGCAAACCACGACCAGCGCGACCGTCGTGAGGATCTGTTTCACGGGGTGGCAGCGCTCCAGCGTCGCCAGCAGCACCATGCGAAGAGCGCGAGCAGCGTCTGCCTCAACAAGAGCGTGCTCACGCCAAGCGTGGTCTGCTCCAGAACGTCATCGAAGTACACGCGCAGGTAGAGCTGAGAGACCGCGAGCAGCGCGAGCAGCAAGACACGCTCGCGCGCCCACGGCAACACGACCGCGACCGGCAGCGCCCAGGTGAAGTACTGCGGTGAAAGGACTTTTCCCGAGAGCCACAGCACGCACAGCACGCACGCCACGAGCGCGGCCAAGGTCTCGCTCGTCGCTGTCGCCCGCCGCGTGCGCCATACCCCGAGAGCGAGCGCGCCGAGCAGCAAGACCGACAGCGGCGTGCAGCCAGCGGCGAGCCAATCGGCCACCGTACCGGTGAAGTTGTCGGAGCCGTAGCTCGTGCTCGTGGCTTCAGGATGGCCAGTGATCGCTCGCGCCGCACCGTAGAGCACGCCGAGCCCGGATTCCACCTGCAGGCCGCGCGC
>DASVHQ010000349.1:0-31725 GCA_036382515.1 Polyangiales bacterium
GATCGGAAACGATTTGACACGGACGCATGCGCGGCCGCAAACGGCCGCGTGAGCTAGCTGACGTCACGTCCGATCGCGGCGGCGATCGTCTGCAGACCCTCGGCGCGGACCTTGCGGGCAAGCTCTGCGGACAGGCGCGCAGGCAAACCCGGCCCGTCGTAGATGAGCGCCGTGTAGATCTGCACGAGCGTTGCGCCGGAGCAGATGCGCTCCCAGGCGTCGTCGGCGGTCTCGATCCCGCCTGCCGCCATCAGCAGCACGCGATCGCCAACGCGCTCGCGCAAACGACGCAGCACCCGCAGCGAGCGCTGTTTGAGCGGTGCACCGGACAGGCCGCCCGCTCCGAGCGCCTGCACTTCGTCGGCGGCGCTGCGTAGACCCGTGCGCGTGATGGTGGTGTTGGTGGCGATGAGACCGTCGAGCGAAAGCTCGAGCGCCAGGTCCGCGACGGCGTCGAGGTCTTCGTCCGAGAGATCGGGCGCGATCTTGAGCAAGAGTGGCACGCGCCGCGCCGGGCTGACTTCGTCGAGCGTGCTGCGCACCTGCCTGAGCAACGGTCGCAGCGCCTCGACGGCCTGAAGATCGCGCAAGCCCGGCGTGTTCGGCGAGCTCACGTTGATCACGAGATAGTCGGCGTGCGCGGCGACCAGCCTTGCGCTGGCCACGTAGTCCGCGATGGCCTGGTCATTCGGTACGCGCTTGGTCTTGCCGATGTTGATCCCGAGCAACGTGTTGCGCGGGCCGGCGCTCGCGAGACGCGCCGCCGCGGCTGCCGCACCGTGGTTGTTGAAGCCCATGCGATTGATGAGCGCGCGATCTCGCACCAGGCGAAACAAGCGCGGCCGCGGGTTGCCGGGCTGGGCCTCGGCGGTGAGCGTGCCCACCTCCACGAAGCCGAAACCGAGTGCGCCGAAGGCCTCGAACGCCTCGGCGTCCTTGTCGAGGCCCGCAGCCAGGCCGATCGGCGTGGGAAAGTCGAGGCCCAGGGCGTGCACGCGCAGCACGGGGTCCGGCGCCGCATGCAAGCGCGAGAGCAGCCCGCGCAAGGCGGGCACACGCTGCAAAAGGCGCATCCACCACATCACGCAGCGGTGAGCGGTTTCCGCGCTGAGCGCGTAGAGCAGCGGGCGCACCAAGAGCCGGTAGAGCATGCGGGCCGTGGACTAGCGTACTTCGACGCTGACAGAAAGGCCCAAGAGAGCCGTGCAGGCCACAGCGAAGCGCGGTGCGCTCGAACGCCCGGCGTGCGCCACGCGTCTTCTCCGTTGGCCCACGTGTCCCTATCATCCGGCCATGCCCGACCTCAGAGCCGCCCGAGAGACTCAGGCCACCCGAACCACGGTGAAGCTGCGCTGCGCGTTGGCCGCGGTGTGGCTGTGCGCCGGCGTCGTGCTCTGCACTGCACGCGCGTCAGCCCAGGCGGCCACGCCGCTGGGCAACGTGCTGGGCGAGGTGCGCGCGCAGAGCCCGTCGCTCGCCGCTGCACGCGCGAGGATCTCCGCTGCACGGCGCACCCACGACGCGGCCGGCAAACCCAACGACCCGATGCTGAGCATCGAGGTGGATCGTGTCGGTTGGGCGCGCGGCGCCGGTCGGCCGATGCTGCGCTACACGCTCCAACAACCGATCCCCACCCCGGGCACGCTCGGCATGGACCAGCGCGTGGCCGAGCGCGCGACCGAGCAAGTCGAGGCCGACCACGCGACGTTGCAAAGGGACTTGGAGAGCGACGTAGCTCACGGCTACGTCATGGTGTGGCGCACGCAAGGCGAGCTCGATGTGGTCGAGTCGCAGCGCCACCTGGTGGAGGACTCGATGTCAGCCGCGCTCGCGCGCATGGCGTCCGGCGCTGACGCGCACCACGACGTGCTGCAGAGTCAGGTGGAGCTGGCCACGCTGCGAGACCGGCTGGTGCAGATCGGGGCCGAGCGCACCACGGCTGTCGCGCTGGTGAACGCGTTACGCAATCGTGCAGGCGCTGCCTTGATCGCGACCGAGCCGTTCGCGTTGCCGGCGCAGGTGGAACCGGTGGCAGAGCTCGAAGCGCAAGCTCTGCGCGCGCGTCCGGAGCTGCGCAGCGTGGGTGCGATGGCCGCGGGCGAGCGCGCGATGGCCACGCTGGCTCGGCGCGAGGGCTGGCCGATGTTCAGCGTTGGCGCCTGGTACACGCAGGATCTCGCGATGCCCGACTCCGTGGGCCTGATGGTGAGTGGCACGCTGCCGGTCTTTGGGGCCTCGCGGCAGTCGTCCCGCGCAAGCGCATCACTGGCACGTGCCGGCGCGGCCGACGCCGACCGACAAGCGCTGGAGCTCATGATCCGCTCGCAGGTGCAGGCCGCCTGGGCACGCTACGCCGCGACCAACGAGCGGGTGACCTTGCTCCACGACACCGCACTGCCACTGGCGGAGCAGTCGCTGATGCAGTCGCTGTCCTCGTATCGCACGGGCATGACGACCTTCACGACGGTCTTGCTCGACGAGCGCATGTTGACCGAGCTGCGCATGCAGCTTTTGGCGGCACGGGCCGAGCGCTACGACGCCTACGTAGCCTTGTTGCGCGCCACGGCTCGCGACCTGACCACCGCACCCATCGCTTCGAACTGAGGCGCGCGCGGCGTCAGCTCGCGCCGCTCGGCGCTTCGGCCGGCGCCACGGGCGGAAGCTCCCGGCGGCGCCACAGGTAGTAGACCGCCGGGTACACCAGCAACTCGAGCGCGAACGAGGTGACGAGACCGCCGACCATCGGGGCCGCGATCCGCTTCATCAGGTCGGCTCCGGTGCCCGTCGACCACATGATCGGCAGAAGGCCGATGAACGCAGCGAACACCGTCATGGCCTTGGGTCGTACGCGCTTGACGGCGCCGTGAATGATCGCCTCTACGAGGTCATCGCTGGTGCGTAGCCGCCCCTGCGCCTTGGCTTCGTCGTACGAGAGATCAAGGAACAGCAGCATGAACACGCCGGTCTCCGCGTCGAGACCCATCAGGGCGATCATCCCGACCCAAACGGCTATCGAAACGTTGTAGCCAAGCACGTAGAGCAGCCAGACCGCGCCGATCGCGGAAAAAGGCACAGCGAGCATGACCAACGCCGCCTTGAAGCTCGACTTGGTGTTCATGAAGAGCAGCCCGAAGATCAAGAGGAGCGTGAGCGGCACGATCAGCTTGAGGCGCTCTTTCACCCGCAGCATGTTCTCGTACTGGCCGCTCCAGCTCAGTGCGTAGCCGGCCGGCAGCTTGAGCCGCGATTCCACCGCCGCCTTGGCCAGCGCAACGTAGCCGCCGACATCGGTCTTCGAGGTGTCGAAGTCGACGTAGATGTAGCCCGACAAGAGGCCGTTTTCGTCGCGGATCATCGACGGGCCCTCGACCAGCTTCACCTCGGCGATCTCGGACATCGGGATCTGCCCCTGACCGTTGGGCAGCGGCACGAGCACGCGGCTGAGCGTGTCCAGATCGTCGCGATAGTCACGCGCATAGCGCACGTTGACGCTGTAGCGTTCGCGACCTTCGATGGTGGTCGTCTGGCTGTCGCCGCCCACGGCTGTCAACACCATGGTGTTGGCGTCGTCGACACTGAGGCCATAGCGCGCCAAGCGATCGCGATTGAGCACGAAGTCGAGGAAGAAACCACCGGCCACGCGCTCGGCGTAGACGCTGCGCGTGCCGGGGATCTTCTGCACTGCGGCCTCGGCCTCAAGCGCGATCTTCTGGATCACGGCGAGATCGGCGCCGCTCACCTTGATCCCGACCGGCGTCCGGATGCCGGTCGAGAGCATGTCCAGGCGCCCCTTGATCGGCATCGTCCACGCATTGCTGATCCCCGGCAGCTGCAACGCAGCGTTCATCTCGTCGATCAGCTCCTCTTCGGTGATGCGATCACGCCAGAACGAGCGCAAGCTCTTCTGCAGCCACTCGGGTGCAGAGGCGGAGTACCAGCGCGGCTTGGCGCGCCACGCGCTCTCGGGCTTGAGCAAGATCGTGGTCTCCATCATCGAAAGCGGCGCCGGATCGGTGGGCGTGTCGGCGCGCCCGGCCTTGCCGAACACGCGCGCGACCTCGGGGAAGGTCATCAGCAGCTTGTCCTGCAGCTGCAGGGCCTTCTGGGCCTCGGCCACCGACATGCCGGGCTGCACGGCCGACGGCATGTACAAGAGCGTGCCCTCGCGCAGCGGCGGCATGAACTCCGAGCCGAGCTTCAGGTACACCGGCACAGTCGCGGCCACGAGCAAGAGCGAGACGAAGACCGTGGTCTTGGCGTGCCTGACCACGAAGCGACACGGACGCTCGTACAGACGATGCAAGAGCCGACTGATCGGGTGCTTCTCTTCGGAGTAGTACGTTCCCACCAAGAGCTGCGTCGCGAGCCAGGCCACGGGCTTGGGCCGGAAGCGAAACGGCTCGGCGCGCGCGAAGAGCATGCGCATCGCCGGATCGAGCGTGACCGCAAGGCACGCTGCGATGGCCATCGCGAGGTTCTTGGAATAGGCGAGCGGCCTGAACAACCTGCCTTCCTGGTCGACCAGCGTGAACACCGGCATGAAGGCGACCGCGATCACGAGCAGCGAGAAGAAGACCGAAGGGCCCACCTCGAGCAGCGCGTCGAGCCGCACCTTGTGGAAGTCGCCCTGCTTGCCGCCTGCGTGCCAGTGGTGAAGCTTGTTGTAGGCGTTCTCGACCTCGACGATCGCGCCGTCCACGAGCACACCGATCGAGATCGCGATGCCGGCCAGCGACATGAGGTTGGCGTTCAGCCCCATCGCGTACATGGGTATGAACGCCAGCGCGACGCTGATCGGAATCGTGAGGATCGGCACCGCGGCCGACGGGAAGTGCCACAGAAAGAGCAAGATGATCAGCGAGACGACGATCATCTCCTCGACGAGCTTGTCCCGCACCGTGTGGATGGCGCGCTCGATCAACTCGGAGCGATCGTAGGTGGTGACCACCTCGACGCCTTCGGGCAGCGAAGCTTTCAGCTGTGCGAGCTTCGTCTTGACGCGCTCGATGACGTTGAGCGCGTTTTCGGCCTGCCGCATCACCACGATGCCACCCACCACGTCGCCCTGCCCGTTGTAATCCGCGATGCCGCGCCGCATCTCGGGGCCGAGCGTCACGAATGCCACGTCCTTGATCGTGATCGGTGTGCCGTTCTCGGTCTTGAGCACCAGCTTCTCGATGTCGGCGAGCGACTTGATGTAGCCGCGCCCGCGCACCATGTACTCACGGCCCGAGAGCTCCACCAGCCGGCCACCGACATCGTTGTTACCCTTGCGCACCGCGTCGATCACGGCATCGAGCGGCAGCTTGTACGCAGCGAGCGCCGTCGGGTTCACGGTGACTTGGTACTCGCGCACTTGACCGCCGACCGTCGCGACCTCGGCCACGCCCGGCACGCTCTGGATCGCGTAACGCAGAAACCAGTCCTGGTAGCTGCGTAGCTCGTCGCTGGTGTGCTTGCCGGAGCGGTCGACCAGGGCGTACTGAAACACCCAGCCCACGCTCGTGGCATCGGGCCCGAGCTGCGTGCGCACACCGGCTGGCAGCTGCGGCGTGATCTTCGACAGGTACTCCAGCACGCGCGTGCGCGCCCAGTAGACGTCTGTGCCATCCTCGAAGATCACGTAGACGTAGCTGAAGCCGAAGTCCGAGAAGCCGCGAATGGCCTTCACGCGCGGGGCGCCGAGCAGCGCGGCGATGATCGGATAGGTGACCTGATCCTCGAGGATGTCCGGGCTGCGATCCCAGCGTGAGTAGACGATCACCTGCGTGTCGGACAGGTCGGGCAGCGCATCGAGAGGGATGTTGCGCATGGACCAGTAGGCGACGACCAGCGCCACCATGGCCGCCACGATCACCAGGTACTTGTTCTCGGCGGAGAAACGGATGATGCGTTGCAGCATGAGCCGTCACTTCCCCGCGAGGTCGGCCAGCGACGCGCGCAGCTGTGACTCCGAATCGACCAGGAAGTTGGCACGCGTCACGACGCTCTGGCCTTCGGAAAGGCCGGACACGACCTCCATCTGATCGCCGCTGCGCTCGCCGAGCTGGACCTCCACGGGGCGAAACTTGCCCTGGTCGAGTGCGACGAAGACGACGGCCTTGGTGCCCGAGTGGATCACGGCGTCGAGCGGCACGAGCAGGCCCTGCCGGGTCTCGCCGCTGAGGATCACCTCGCCGTAGAGCTCCGGCTTGAGCTCGCCCGTCGGATTCGGAAAGTGCATGTGCACTTTCAGGGTGCGCGTGTTCGCATCGAGCAAGGGATCGATGAACTGAACGCGGCCGCGAAACACGCGATTGGCGTAGGCCGGCAGAGTCAGCGTGGCTTCCATGCCCACGTGCACGCGCGCGATGTCCGACTCGTAGGCGTCGACCATCACCCACACCATGCTCAGATCCGTGATCTCGTACGGGGTGTCGCCCGGGTTGAGGTGAGAACCCTCGACGACGTTCTTGACCGTGACGACCCCCGAGATCGGCGAGTCGAACGTGAGCGTCTTTGCGACCTTGCGGGTGCGCTCGAGCTCCGCCATCGCCGAATCGGGCACGTCCCAAAGCTGCATCCTGCGCCGAGCGGCGGTGAGTAGGGCGTCGTATTCGGCGCTGCCCTGCGCCCCCGCTGCGCTCTTGGCCGCGAGCGCTGCGACGTACTCGTGCTGCGCTGCGAGCAGCGTCGGACTGTAGAGCGTGAACAGTGGCTCCCCCTTGCGCACGTGCTGGCCGGGGAAGTTCACGAAGATACGCTCGACGTACCCATCGACTTTGACGTTCGTCTTGCGGACTCGCGTCGGGTCGACCTCGACACGGCCCACGGTACGCCAGCTGCCACCCACGTCGCCGCGTGTCACCGGTGCGGTCCGCAGGCCGATCATCTGCTGGCGGGCGGGATCGATCAGCACCGTCATGCGGCCATCGACCTGCGCACCCGCGCCGACCAGATCGTCCGCGTACACAGGCAGGTAGTCCATGCCCATCTCGTCTTTGCGCGGCACAGGCGAGGTCTGCTTGGGATCCATCGGCGAGCGATAGAACGAGATCTTGCGCTGCAGTGCAGGCTGGGGCGGCGAGCCGCTTTCAGGCCACGGCAGCTTGGCCGGCTTCGGCTGCTCCACGATCACCACGTCTTTGTAGACGGGCACGTAGTCCATCCCCATCCCGTCCTTGCGGGGCACGGGTGAGGTCTGCTTCGGATCCATCGGTGAGCGGTAGAATGCGATCTTGCGCACGTGGCGCGTCGTGGGCTTGGGGGCCTCGCCGTGCGCGTCGGACGGAGCCGCCGAGGCCGCGGCAGCCATCGGGTCGAGCGCGGAGGCTGGCGCGCTCGCGTTGCCCTGCGCGTCTGCCGCGACCTTCACCAGCTTCATGCCACAGATCGGGCAATCGCCGGAGTGGTCCGACGTGATCGTGGGGTGCATCGGGCAGATGTACTGCTCCTTCGGCTGTGCCTCGCTCTGTGGGCCATGCGCCGGGGCTGCCTGCGGCGATGAACCCAAGGGCGCGAGCGTGCGCAGCGCCAGCCACACCCCGAGGCCACCGAGGCCGGCGCCGAGCACGACGAACCCTACCGCGCGCGGCCAAGCACGACGCACCGGGTTGCTGTCGTCCGGTCTCTCTTCCATCGCCTCAACTCACTTCCGCTCAGATACCACGAATCCGGCTCGCTCCGCGAAGATCAGGGCGCTCTCCGCCCTGGACACGGGGGCCCCACCGGGTCGGTGCGTGAGACCGGGCGCGGCGCGCGCGTCGTGCGTTCCGGCTGCGCGCGGCGGCTAGCCACGCCGAGGAAACCAGGGCGTTACATGAGCTCGGTCGCAACTCACTGCGACCCATGCATGTGGCTCGACCGCACTGCACACGCAACCGCGAGCCGAGCCGCCCGCAGCTTGCGCGGCGCGCCAATTCGTTCTATGGCGGCTCGATTTTGCTTCGAGCCACCACGCGCCATGCCTCACCCGTCCGAAACCCGCCGCACCTTCGCTATCATCTCGCACCCGGACGCCGGTAAGACCACGCTCACCGAGAAGCTCTTGCTCTACGGCGGCGCGATCCACCAGGCCGGCGCAGTGAAGTCGCGCAAGGCAGCACGCGCGGCGACGAGCGACTGGATGGAGATCGAGAAGAAGCGCGGCATCTCGGTCACCTCGAGCGCCATGGCCTTCGACTTCGGCGGCTACCGCTACAACCTGCTCGATACGCCCGGTCACCAGGACTTCAGCGAAGACACCTACCGCACGCTGACGGCGGCGGACTGCGCGATCATGCTGATCGACGCGGCCAAGGGCGTGGAGACGCAGACGCGCAAGCTCTTCGAGGTGTGCCGCATGCGTGGCACGCCGATCGTGACCTTTGTGAATAAGCTCGACCGCCCCGCGCGCGATCCGATGGATCTGATGACCGAGGTCGAAGACGTGCTCAAGCTGCGCACCGCGCCCGTGACCTGGCCGATCGGCAGCGGCGATCGCTTTCAAGGCGTGTACGACCGCGCGCACAAACGCGTGCTCACCTTCGAGCGCACCGCGCGCAACGCGACCAAGGCGCCCGTCACCGTGAGCGGCATCGGCGATCACACGCTCGACGAGCTGCTGGGCGACGAAGCCGTGAAAGAGCTGCGCGCCGAGATCGAACTGCTGGACGGTGCGGGCGAGCACTACGATCGTGGGCGCTTCCTGCGCGGCGAGATCACCCCGGTGTTCTTCGGCTCCGCGCTGTCGAGCTTCGGTGTCGAGCCGTTCCTCGAGGCCTTCGCGCAGATGTGCCCGCCGCCCGGGCCGCGTGAATCCATGCACGGCGTCGTGAGCCCCGAGGACGAGAACTTCAGCGGCTTCGTGTTCAAGGTGCAAGCCAACATGGACCCCTCGCACCGTGACCGCATCGCGTTCTTGCGCGTGTGCTCGGGCAAGTTCGTGGGCGGCATGCGCGTGCACCACTATCGCCTCGGCAAGGAGATTCGGCTCGCGCGCGCCGAACAAATGATGGCGCAGGAGCGCCAGTCGGTGGACGAGGCCTGGGCCGGGGACATCATCGGTCTCTTCGATCCGGGCCTGTTCCGCATCGGCGACACGCTCTCCACCGGCAGCCCGCCCGTCGCCTTCGACACCGTGCCGCGCTTCTCGCCCGAGCACTTCGGCCGGCTGCGCTTGCTCGATCCGATGAAGCGCAAGCAGATGCAGAAGGGCATCGAGCAGCTCTCGGAGGAAGGCACGATCCAGCTCTTCGCCGAGCCGGGCCGCGAGAAGGATCCGATCCTCGGCGTGGTCGGCGAGCTGCAGTTCGACGTGCTCAAGTATCGGCTGGAGCACGAGTACGGTGCGAAGGTGGATCTCGAACGCCTGGGCTACACCCACGCGCGCTGGGTCGAAGGGCCGAGCACGCCTCAAGAGCTGACGCGAGCGCGCATCGCGATGGGCGTCACCGACATGGACGGCCGACCCGTCGCGCTGATGCGCGACGACTGGGAGCTGCGTCGCGCGATCAGCGACAACCCAAAGTGGAAGTTCAACGCCACCGTGCCCATCCGCCCGACGGGCGCTGAGTGACGAGCACCGACTGATCGTCCGAGCTCACGATGTTACCGGCGACGATAGCACGAGCCGGCACTCCCCTCTGTGCCAACGTCGCGTGGGCCACGCGTGCGGCGTCAGTAGCGCAGCGCGCGCTGCCCGGTGCCGCGAAACCAGATGAAGCCTTCCTTCTTCGCGGCCCGCAGGTCCTCGGGTTCCACGCACAGCCCGCGTGCGAAATCAGCACCGGCCAGGACGCAAATCATGGCGTCGAGCAGGTTGGCATCTTCCAGCAGGAGGTCGTGCGTCACGGCCACGTCGAGCTCTGCAGACAGGCGCTTGAGGACCTCGCCGCGTGCCTTGCGGCACGCCGCCGTGCCGCTCTTGTAGCCGCTGCTCGGCAGACCGCGCGTGACCAGCGTGACGCCGGAGTTAACCTCGATGACGCCCGACTCCGCGCTCTGTTTCCAGACCAGCGGCACCTCGTGCCCGGCGCGTGCACGAATTTGCGCGAGCAGCCCAAGCGCGGCGTGGGCGGTGCGCGCGACACGGTCGGCACCCACTTCAGCGGGCGTCCTACCGAGCACCTTCTGCACGGTGCGATCAGTGCGCCTGCGAAAGAGCTGGTCGGCCGCAGCGCTGATCGGTGCGCCGGCCTTGTGCTTTGAGAGCGCCGCCGCGAGCTCGGCCGGCCAGCCCAGCGGCGCACCCATCGCGAGCACGAAGCGCGGCTTGCCGCGAATCCACTCACACACGCTCGCGGCGGCCGACTCGCCGGCAGTGCCGAGCGTGACCCGCTCCACACGTACTTTCCCGTCGGCGTCGAGCGTGCCACGCGCGAGGCCGGTGCGTTCCTCCTGCGTCGCGCAATCGATGCCGACGATGGTCCAGCTGCCGCTCATGGCGGCAGGTCGCTCGCCGCAACGCTGGCTCGCTCGACCGCCGTCGGCGCGCTGGCGGCGGTGGCTGGGGTCGCCGCCAACAGCGCGCGGCGCTCCAAACGCCTGCGCAAGCGCCCCAAGCGCCGGCCATGCGAAAGCGGCCCTTCGGCTGCTTCGCTGTGCAGCGCATGCCGGTACGCCAGGGCAAGCTCGCCCAGCTCGTGTTCGTAGAGCTTCGCGAGGGCAAAGTGCAGGAGATCGGCCTCGTTGCAGCTGCTGGCCAACGGCACGGCTTGCTCGAGCACTTCCGCCGCGGCACGACAATCGCCAAAGCGCCGGTGCACCTGCCCGAGCAGCGTGAGCGCGGACAGCTTCAGCCCGCCCTGCCCGCTTGCCTCGAGCGCGGCACGCGCGAAGCTGAGCGCACGCTGCGCGTCGCTGGCGCGCAGGGCCAGGCGCGCAAAGGCCAGGTTGTCGCGCGGGTCGGCATCGGCGCCGCTCGACTCGAAGTGTTGCCCCAGCTTGCCGAGCATGGCGGCCAGAGCGATGAGATCGTTTTGGTTGTGTTCGATCACGGGCAGGAGCCTCTCGGCGATCCCGTCCCGCAAGAAGCCGAAGTAGCGGCTGGGGATCTCCGCTCCATCGATGTCGCCTTCCCGCTCGAAACGCAAGATTTCGCGCTCGATTTCGGTCAGACGCACGCCCCCCAGGCGTGGCTTCCAGAGCCTGCGCGTGGCGTGCAGCAGATCCACGTGCGGGGGCAGCGGCGGCGCGGGCATGCGAGCGAGCACGAAGCGCGTGCGCAAGAGCGGCCAGTCGAAGGACTTGCCGTTGTAAGTCACCAAACAGCTGGCCTCGCGGAGGCGCTCGGCGAGCCGTGCGAGCACCGGGGCCTCCGCGCCGAGGCTCGGCACCACCAACTGCTCGATGCGCAGCACGCCCTCTTCGAAGCGGGCCAGGCCCACCAAAAACGCGACCGTGCCCGTGCCGCCGGACAGGCCCGTGGTCTCGGTGTCGAGGAAGAGCATGCGCGAGAGATCCAGCTCGGCGACGCTCGGGTCGAGCGCCAGCGCCGCGAGCGTGCTGGCCGGATACGCAATGGCAGCTGCAACGGGTGCATTGCCGTGATGGTGATCGGGCTCCAACCAACGCTCGACCGTGTACAGCGGTCCGTGCGCCGTGTCGGTCACTGGCCAGGGCAGCGGTCGCCGTTCGGCCGTCACCTCTTCCTCGTGTGCGAGTCGCCGTTTCTGATCGCGCTGCACGACCTCGCCGATCAGCGCGCGCAGCTGTTCGATGCGTGACGAGCGCTCCGGGGAGTCGGCCCCGTCGACGGGCGCAGCTGGCGCGGTCGGTTGCCGTGCCGGTGCAGGCGGCAAGGCACCGCTGCGGCCCACCGGCGACCCCAGCCGCGCAAGCTTTTGCTTGAAGTCCGTCACGACCCCTCAGTGCGTTGCGCCCACGCCCAGATCCGAGAGCACCGCCACGGCGATGCGCCGACGCGACGGCAGGTCATGCTGCAACGGAACGTTGCCGGCCAGCGGCCCCACACAGGCCGGGCAGCCCGCCTCGCAGCTGCAGGCCTCGATCAGCCGCCGTGCGCGGCGCAGCAGCTCCTCGCGCTCGTCGTACAACCGTGGCGCCAAACCAACGCCGCCCGGCATGCGATCGTACACGAAGATCGTGGGGTCGAAGCCCGGCGCACCCACCTGCCCACCGAGACCGCCCTTGCTGGGCGGCAGCTCCGGATCCTTGCGATCACCCAGCGTGTGACCCAGATCACGCGGATCCACCATCAGACTCACGCTCGCCACCGTGTGCAGCGCATGCCCGAGACCGCGCAGCGCGTCGATCACGTCGGGTCGCGCCACCGGCTGCGCCACGACGACCGCCTCTGGCACCGTGATCCACAGGCTGCTGGTGTGCATCTGCATCTCCGGCAGGTGCACGTCGCCATAGCCCACATTCTCGTGGCTATGGAACTTGATCTTCTTGTAGCCGACCACCTTCTCGATGACGCTCACCTCACCGGCGCTGATCGCCAGCTGCTGGCGTTCGCCGTGCTTGCACGTGCGCTCTTCCTCCAGCACCGAGACGCGCACGTGCGTCATGGCGTCGGTGTAGTAGTCCGAGTCGACCTTGCGCACGAAGGCTTTGTGGTTGTCGAAGTCGAGCTTCTCCACCTGGAACTGCTCGCCGTCGTGCTGATAGATGGCTTGCTCGTGCAGCATCGTGTGCGTGGCGCGGTAGTCCATCTCGCCGATCACGGCCTGCCGCTCCACATCCACGATCACGAAGTTGTCCCAGCCGATCGAGCGCAGCGACACGTGGTTGGCGGGGTACGCATCGCTCGCCCAGTGGTAGACGGCACGACCGGAGGCGCCCGTGACCTTGTGCACGAGCCGATGATCGGCGAGAAAGCCGAGCGTGTCGCCCACCACCTCGGTCGGCACGTCGCCGAAGGCTTCATCCGCTTCGAACGGCAGCTCGAACGCGGCGCACTTCACGTGCTGCACCAGGATCTCGACGTTGTCGGGATCGATGCGCGCCTGCTCCACCGGCGCGCCGAGCAAGCTCTGCGGTGAGGTGGCGAGGTACTGATCGAGCGGTGCGCTCGAAGCCACCAGAAGCGCGAGACTCTCGTTGCCACGTCGACCACTGCGACCGAAGCGCTGCCACAAGCCGGCGACGGTGCCGGGGTAGCCGGCACACACCACGGCATCCAGCCCGCCGATGTCGATGCCGAGCTCGAGCGCGCTCGTGGCCACCACGCACTTGATCTCGCCGTCGCGCAGCGCGCGCTCGATGTTGCGCCGCTCCTCCGGAAGGTAGCCGCCGCGATAGGCGTGCACGGTGCTCGGATCGTGCTTCTCGCGCACCAACCGCTCGCGCAGGTACTTGAGCATCACCTCGACGTTGTTGCGCGACTGCCCGAACACCAGAGTGCTCACACCGCAACCCACGAGATCGGCCGTGAGGCGCACCGCCGTCTTGATGTAGCTCGCGCGAATACCCAGCTCCGCGTTCACCATCGGCGGGTTGTAGACCATGATGCGCCGCGGTCCCTTGGGCGCACCGCTCTTGTCGACCAGCGCGACTTCACGCCCGAGCATGCGGCTGCCGTGCTCCTGGGGATTGCCGATGGTGGCCGAGGCGAAGATGAACTTGGGATCGGCGCCGTGAAAGCGCGCCACGCGCTGCAAGCGACGCAGCACGTTGGCGAGGTGCGAACCGAACACGCCACGATAGCTGTGCAGCTCGTCGATCACCACGTAGCGCAGGTTCGCAAACAAGCGTGCCCAGCTGGCGTGGTGCGGCAGGATGCCGGTGTGCAGCATGTCGGGGTTGGTGAGCAGCACGCCGCTGCGCTCGCGCGCGGCGCGCCGTGCATCGCCTGGCGTGTCACCGTCGTAGGTGATCGCGCCGTGCGACAAGCCCGCCTCGCTGAGGAACGCGCGCAGCGCGACCTCTTGATCGCGCGACAGCGCCTTGGTGGGGAAGAGATAGAGCGCGCGGGCCTGCGCTTCGGTCGCGAGCGCGTGCAGCACGGGCAGGTTGTAGCAAAGGCTCTTGCCCGAAGCGGTGGGCGTGGCGATCACCACGTCGTGACCGCTCACCGCGAGATCGAACGCCTCGCGCTGGTGGCAATACACGCGCTCGATACCGCGCGCGAGCAGCGCGGCGCGCACCTGCGGAGCAAGCCCCGGCGGCAGCTCGGCATACACCGCTTCCTCGGCCGGCAGCCGCTCGTGCAGCACCACGTTGCGCCACACCCCCGATTCGTGCTGCCAGCTGTCGAGCACCCCGGTGAGGCCCGTCGGCGCGCGCCAGGGCTTGCTGCGGGGCCCGGAAAACGGGCCAATTTCATCGGAGCGCAGGGGCATCCGGCCACTGTACGTATGTACAGACGAAAGGCAAGAGGCCGGGGTTGTGCGGGCACGGGGCGAGCCGTGCGCTCTACAGCGTGCGCTTGAGCGTGGTAACAGCCAGCGCGGTCATCGCGACCGCGAAGAGCGCCAAAAAGACCACGTGCGTACCGGCTGCGGCGAGGTCGCCGCTGCGAAACAAGATGGCCTTGAGCGCGGCGACCGCGTGCGTTTCGGGATCGACCATGGCGATCGCACGCAGCCAGGGCGGGAAGCTCGCGAGCGGATAGAGCGCGCCGCTGGGAAAGAACAGGATCACGTTGAGGAAGCCGCTGAGCACACCGCTGATGCGCGGATGCGAGGCGCGGCCAAGCACCGCCATCATCATCGCGAGCAGCCCGAAGGTCGTGAGCAACTGCACCGCGAGCAGCGCCAGGTAGCCTGCCACGCCGCCGTGCACGCGCCCGCCCGTAAACAAGAGCCCGCTCCACAACACCACGCTGCTCGACACCAGAGTCACCAGCGTGCCGCTCGCGAGCACACCGAGCGCGATGTTCCAGCGGCTGAGCGGCGTCGAGAGATAGCTCTCGTGCACGCCCAGGAAGCGGTCCATCACCAGGTTGAAGCCACCGGCGATCATGCTGCCCATGAAGATCGCCATCACCACCACGGCCGGCACCAGCGAAGTGTCGTAGTCGACGCGCGGGTAGATCTCCTGCGGCAACACGCGCGCCTCACCGCGATGCAGCTCGAAGCGCGCCAGCGGCCTGCGCATCGCCGGCAGCGCGGCCGAGATCGCGCTCTGCAACGCGCCGGCGGCCACCGCGTCGACGTTGTCCAGGTACAGGCCGATGTTGGCGCTCTGCCCGCGAGCGAGGTCCGAAGAGAAGCGCGGCGGCACCACCACAACTCCCGAGAGCTCGCCGTCGCGCAGCAAACCAAGCGCATGTTGCTCGTCGGCAAGCGGGACCAGACGCACCGTGCCCGGTCCGTGTTCCAAGGCCTGCAGTGCGCCGAGTAGCTCGCGCGCCAGCGGCCCACGGTCGTGCACGACCACACCCAGCGGCAGCCCCTTGATCGGGCCCTGCAGCGAATTGCCCAGAATCACCAGGTACAAGAGCGGCATCAACACCGAGCTGAACAGCGTGAGCGGGTTGCGCAGCATGCGTCGCAGGTCGCGCTCGAAGACCGCGAACGTCTTCATGAGAACCGCCTCGGCAGGCTGGCGCGCCGCGCGTCCGCACCGTTGGCCGTGGTGTCTCGCAGGGAGCGGCCGGTGACATGGATGAACACGTCCTCGAGGCTGATCTGACTGACGCTCGCGGACAGCACCTTGATCCCCGCCGCCGACAGCTGCTCGATCACACGCGGCAGAAGCCTCGCGCCGCCGTCCGCGTGCACGGTGAGCTGCAACTCTGCACGGTCGAGCTTGCGCACGCCTGGTAGCTGCGAGAGCGCCTGCGCCAGTGCGTCGCTCACGGCCGCATCCAGCGTGAGGTTCAGCGTGTCGGAGCCCGGAACGGAGGCCTGCAGCTCGCGCGGCGTGCCGAGCGCCACGATGCGACCGCGGTCGACGATGGCCACGCGGTCGCACAGCACCTGCGCCTCGTCCAGGTAGTGCGTGGTCAACGAGATGGTCAAACCACCACCCTTGCGCAGCTCGCGCAACAGATCCCAAATCACGTGCCGGCTCTGCGGGTCGAGACCGATGGTGGGCTCGTCCAGGAACAACACTCGCGGCCGGTGGATGAGCCCGCGCGCGATCTCCAGGCGCCTGCGCATGCCACCCGAGTAGGTGCTGACCAGATCCTTGCGCCGGTCCCAGAGCTCCACGGCCTTGAGCAACTCCTCGATGCGCGGCTGTCGCTGCGCTCGCGGCACGCCGAAGAAGCGCGCGTAGATGTCGAGGTTCTCGTAGCCGGTCAGATCCAGGTCCGAAGTGAGCGCCTGAGGAACCAGGCTGATCGCCCGGCGCAACGTGGCCGTTTCCTTGCGCACGTCCACGCCCGCGACCCGCGCGCTGCCCTCGCTGATGGTCTGCAGCCCCGTCAGCATGCGGATCAGCGTGGTCTTGCCTGCGCCGTTGGGCCCGAGTAGCCCAAACAACTCACCCTCTTCGACGCGCAGGTCGACATGATCGACCGCCACGAACTGGCCGAAGCGCCGCGTGAGCTGCTGCGCTTCGATGGCGGCCGTCATGGCTTGCGTCCCGCGGGCTTGAGCGTCACGTCGGCGGTCATGCCTGGACGCAGTTCTTCCTCCACCTTGTCGATGCCAATCCGGACGCGGAACGTGCGCACGTCCGGCCGCCCACGCTTCACGTCGCGGTTGAGCGCAAACTCTCCCTCCGCGCCGATCTCGATCACGTGGCCCCGATAGCTCCTCGCGGGAAAGGCCACCACGTGGATCTCTGCCGGCGCGCCGAGCTGGAGCGCGTGCAGCTGCGTCTCCTCGACATCGATGCGCACCCACTGACGCGCCAGATCCTCGACGCTCACGATCGCCGTCCCGGGCGCGGCCCACTCGCCTGCCTGCACGCTCTGCTCGACGACCACACCATCGAACGGGCTGCGGATCTCGGCCTCCGCCAGCTGCACACGCACGAGCTCGAGCGCAGCCTCGCTGCTCAGCACCGCACCGCGCGCGGTCCGGACGGCCGCGAGCGCCGTCATGATGCGCCCGCGCGTGGCCTGACGGCTTGCACCCTGCGCAGCGACGCGTGCGCGCGCTGCATCCATGCGTGCGCGCGCCGCATCGAGCACCGATGGGGTGCTGGCGCCCGCCTGAAGAAGGCGTTGCACGCGCTCGAACTCCGCAAGCGCATCGTCGAGCTCCGCGCGTTGCCCGGCCTCGTCGGCCTCCGCTCCGCGCAAGGTCGGCGCCACTGCGTCGGCGTTGTGCTCGGCCTCGTGCAACGCATCACGCGCGTGCTGCACGTTGGCTTGCGCTTCGGCAAGCAACGCCGCTCGCTCGCGCGAATCCAGGCGCGCGAGCAACTGATCGCGCTTGACCCGCTCACCCTCGCGCACCAGCACTTGTGCAACTTGCCCACTGACGGGAGCAGCCACGGCCGCGACGGGCGCGTCCACGAAACCGGCGTACGTGTCGGGTGCAGCGCGCGTACAGGACAGACACTGCAAAGAGGTTGCGCAAATCACTGCGAGAATGTAGCGCCCAAACCTACGGCTCATGGGTTTCTCCGCTCAGCGCAACCAGGACAGCACCACGGGTTCCTTGCGCACCACCGCCGGCGGTTGCGCGCGCGGCTTGCCGACGATCAACGCTGCGATCGCGCTCGAGCTCTGCGGGATCCCCAGCTCGGTCTTGACCTCGGCCTCGTTCAGCACGCCGAGCGCGAAGCCGATGCAACACGTGCCAAGCCCCCGCGCGACGGCTGCCAGCTGCAGGTTTTGCGCGGCGAGCCAGCAGTCAGCCTGCGCATACGCGCTGCGTGGGTCCGCGCAGATCGCAATCAACGTGCCCGCGTCGTAGAAGATGTTGAAGTTGGGGTCCGAAAGCATCGTTCGGTAACGTTCGGCTTTCGGCTCGTTCGCGGTCTTCGCCAAGATCAGGGACTTGGCGCGCTGCGAGTAGCGTTCCAGCCGAGCTTTGTCCTGCACGACCGCAAACGCCCACGGCTGAGCGTTCATGGCGCTGGGCGCCTGCGTCGCCGCCGAGAGCAGCTGGCGAATGCTAGCCTCATCAATGGTCTCGGGCAGATACGACCGCACAGCGCGCCGCGCATAGATGGCATCGATCAAGTCCATGGGCCCCACCTTGGGCGAGACGCCTCGCCCGCTTGGCCGCGATACTCGCCGGCTCTTATAGGTAGGCCCGAACACGGGCAGCGCCACCGGCTACGTCATTGCTGGCGTAGATGGCCGTGAGTTTCCTCACGGTCCCCGCCGTGACACGTGTCCGCCGTGTCAGCGCTGAGCCGCCGAGCGCTCGCCCTCAGCGGTTCTTCTTGCGCGCCTTGCGCTCGGCCTTGCGCCGGTTCTTCTTGGCGCGTGCTTCACCGGTAGCCCGCGGCGAATGCGGCGCCGCCGACAGCTGCGGAAGGGCCAGCGGTAACGGCTTGCGGTCCAGCTCGCGCATCCAAGCCTCGATGCCCGCCTGCGTGTCGATGTCGAAGCCACGCGCGCGGCCCTCCATCATCATCGACTTGGCCATCCCGAAGTTGCGCGGATCGGACAAGGCCGCTTCCAGCTTGCGGACCGCGTCGCCACCGAGCACGCCGAGGCAAGCCTGCGCCTGGGAGAAGCCGAGCTCGCGCCCCAGGAACGTGAAGAACGCGCGATTGGCTTCGATGATGTCCCGCGCTTCCGAAGGCTCGATCATCATCTTGCGCGGGATGATCTCGAAGATGATCTCGCGCAGCTGGGGCGCACGCAGCGAGGCCAGCGTGGCACCGAGGTGACTCGCAGCATAGTCCAACGTGAATCGAGCCGTGCTCGCGTCGTCGAGCGAGCTCGCCTCGGGGGAGGCGACGAAGCGCTGCATCAGCTCGTCGTCGATCTCCATGCGCAGGTCGTCGTCAACGCCGTCCTCTGCGCGCTCGAGCTGGGCGAGTGCTGCGAGCGGGTCTTGCGGTAACGAGCCGCGGTCCGTGACCTGCCCGCACAGCGCGCGCATGGTCACCTCGAGCTCGCCCGCATGCGTCACCACCCGCACGCTGTGAGATACGCTCTGCCCGCCCGCGAACGCTCGCGCCAGCGGGGTGTCCCGCAGCAACTTCGGCAGCGCCAACGCGATCGCTTCGAAGAGCACGAGCTCTGCCGCCGTGGGCGGACGCGCCACGTTGTCCTCATCGATGGCCACGAGCGAAGGGAAGGCGCTGGCGTTCGCGACTTCCCAGCCGTGCGCGGCGGCCTCCTTGCGCTGCGCCGGATGCAGCCGCGCGCCGCGCTCGAAGTTGAGCGACAGGCGCGCGACCATGTCTGGCGGCTCGCCGTGTTCAAGGGCCTCGGCGGCGTCGAGAAACTGCTCGAAGTCGTCCAGGCTCGAAAACATGACCACTCCGAGGCTCTGCCCCGCTTGTCCGATGATCGACAGCACGGCATCGCGCACGTTCAAGCTCTCGATCGTCAGTGAGATCAGGTCCTCGTCGCTTGCGACAGCCTTCCACGGCGCAGCACGATAGAGCCCCGCGGTCGCGCGAAAGAACGCCGCGACGCTGGCGGCATCGATCCCGGGTGCGAGGTAGCCCGGCACTAGCGCGTCGGCATCGTCCATGTCGTCGAACATCGTGTCGACCAACGCGTCGAGCTCGGGCGTAGGTGTGACGGTGATCTCGACTCCCGGCGAAAGGCTTGCTCGCAAGACCTTCGCGAGCGCCTGGGATGCGACTCGCACGCGCGCCGGGGTGTGCGGCGCGCCATGCATCGGCGCGAGCGTCGTGGCCCGGAAGGTGTCGACGGCGCGATGCAGCAACTCGCCTGGCCTGCCCACCTCGTACCCGAGCACGGGTCCGTTGGGGATGAACCACACCAGCATCTCGGGTCGATAGGGCTCACCCTCACCCGTCACGTAGCGAGGCATCGAAGCGATGCCTCCCAGCCATTCGACGTTCGTAGCGGCAGGCGACTTCTTCTTTGGCCAGAGCGCCATCGAGCTCACCCCTTCCTCGTCCGCAGTTAGCTGCGATCACCGGCTCGGGGCAAGAACAAACTGGTCGGTGTTCAGGCCACGAGCGAGGCCGAGCGCTGGCGGACATCGAACAATTCGGCGGTAGTCGGAACAAACACCATCAAGTCTGCCAGCCGCCCCGCGCCGCGTCACCCGCCTGAGCAGCTACCCCGGCGGCGGAGAACTTCATCTCGTTGGCGATGCTCGGCTCGTGGCTGTTCACTGCCGCGCAGGCAGCTGAGAAAGGAAGGTCTGTTTCGCCGCCGGTCTACGCGCGAGCGATTGTTCCAGCTCACACGCACCGCGGTGCTTACCGGTAAGCGACCGTCATTGAAGGCCATTCGAAGTTGCTTACCGGTAAGCAACTTCGAATGAGGCTCAATGCTTTTTGCTTACCGGTAAGCAAACTTTGCCCGGCAGCGAATCACGGCTGCTACAAATTCAGGCCAATTCGGAGCGCGTGCGGTCTCGAGACGCTTACCGGTAAGCGTTCTTGAACGGTGGCCGACCCGAAGTTGCTTACCGGTAAGCAACTTCGAATGGGGGTCGATGATCTCTGCTTACCGGTAAGCAACTTCGAATGGGGGTCGATGATCTCTGCTTACCGGTAAGCAGAATTGATGGCGGGCTTACCAAAGAGGGCGGTGACACCGGTCGAAGAGGCGTACGAATCGTGGCAACACGCTGCGGCACCGGAACTCGGCGATGACGCCGGTCTGCCGGTACATAGCTTCCAACTCGTCCTGGAACGCACGGTCCAAGAGCGCATGGCGGTGCAGCCGCAGGAATGCGAACAGCTTGCGGGTGCGCTTCAAGCGCTTGATGCTCAGTTCCTCTCGAGGTAACAACTCGCTCGGCGGGTTCCATCGCTTCATGACGGGCCTCCTGATAGGAGAACAGCAGATCACGACTCGACGTCGTCTGTCGATCGAGGGCGCCAAGCGATCGAAACTTCTGCACAATTCAACCTGATCGGCGCTCTAGGGGTAATGACGTGTCGAAACTTCACTTCGGGACGCGGGCGGTGGCGGATGGCGCGGCGCAGCTGCCCGCGGTAGCAATCAGCATGACCCTTCTCCGCCGCGTCCTTTTGCTCACGTCGATGGCCGGCCTGCTCGCTTGCACCGCTAGCTCACACGCCCCCGGCGCCGCTGATAGCGGCAACCGCGTCAGTGATGGCAGCGTGCGACACGACGCCGGCCACGACGCCGGCCACGACACCGCGCCCGATGCGGCCGCCGTCCCGTGCTCGGTGGACGCGAGCGATCCGAGCCTGCCGGGCGCCACCGTGCACATCGCAGCCGACCGCTGCAATTTCAGATCAGGGCAAGGCGGCCAGTTCCGCTATCGCGTCGTCCTCACCAAGCCCATCCCCTACAGCGTGCAAGCCAGTACGAGCTGCGGCGCGTGCAGCGTGTACTCCAACGATGCCGCCGCACGCATCCGTTTCACGATCAGCAATGGTCTCGTGCAGTACTGCGAGTGCGACGGCGGCTGCTGCCCGCCGAACAAGAGTGCGTCGTACACGCTGGATGCGAAGACCGTGGACGGCACGATCGACTGGCCAGGGCTTCAGTGGCAGGGCGCATCGGACACCAACACCTCGTACGGCCCGCCGTTTCCGCCCGGCCGCTACTTCGTCATGGTGACCCTGGACGTACCGGGCGTCGGTGTCGCCACGGCGGGGCTACCGATCACGGTGAAGTAGCTCTTGTTACGCTCATGCACGCGTCGCATCAGTAACGATCCCCCGGCAAAGCCGGGGGCTTTCGGAGCAGGAGCCGCTCAAAGCGGCTGTTGAGGATACGGCACCAGCGAGAAGCTCGAAGAGCTGGCGTACATTCGCCCGATGTTGCGTGCTTGGCACCAAACGCGCGACGACCTCACCGCCACGCACGATCTCGAAGCTCTCCTGCCGATAACGGAGGCGGTTGAGCAGGTCTGAGAACTGGCGCGCTGCTTCGGTGGCGCTGACGAGCGACATGAACTCAGATTATCAGATAGTCAGCTCGCCGCACGCGGGCGACCCGTGAGGCCCTCCCCGCTTGCTACCCACCGCATACATTTTCCTTGCGCGAATAGTTTCCTAAGGTAAACTACTTTCGTGGCCAGGAAACCCCGCATCGAAGCCGTGCACGAAGCCATCGCGCGGCTACAGCGGCTCACCGACCTCTTTCAGGAGCGGCGCGAGCAGCTGGCGTCGCAGGTGGGACTGACGGAGGCGCAGTGGTCGGTGCTCGAGGAGATCTCGACCGAACACTTCATGCCGTCGATGTTCGCCCGCGACCAGGCGAGCAGCCGCGCGTCGGTCTCCAAGGTGATCCGGCAGTTGCTCGACCGGCGCCTGGTGCGTGTGGCGATTTCCGCAACGGATGGGCGTCAGCGCGATTACGCACTGACGGCCGATGGCAAGGCCAAGCTAGCGAGGCTGCGCGCCGAGCGCGAGCGCGCCATCGAAACCATCTGGATGCGCTTGGATCCGGAAGCGCTCACGCGCTTCAGCGAGCTCAGTGTCGATCTGATTGGGCGCATCGAGCGTCACGCGGCCAAGACCAGCAGCGCAAAGGAGTGAGTGATGGGAAAGAGTCTCTACGACAAGGTGTTCGAGAAGCACGCCGTGCGAAAGCTCGACTCCGGGCAGTACCAGCTGCTCATGGGTCTGCACTTGATCCACGAGGTCACTTCACCGCAAGCGTTCTCGATGCTGCGCGAGCGCGGCCTCACGGTGCCCTACCCCGAGCGCACGTTCGCAACTTGCGATCACATCATCCCCACCAAGTCGCAGCTGCGTCCGTTCCAGGATGATCTCGCCGAGCAGATGTTGGTCGAGCTCGAGAAGAACTGCGCGCAGTACGGGATCCGCTACCTGTCGCCCAAACAGGGCGAGCAAGGCATCGTGCACGTGGTGGGCCCGGAGCTCGGCCTCACGCAACCAGGTACAACGGTGTGTTGCGGTGACTCGCACACCTCCACGCACGGCGCGTTCGGTGCGATCGCGTTCGGCATCGGCACCACGCAGGTGCGCGATGTGCTCGCCACGCAGACACTGGCCATGGACAAGCTGAAAGTTCGCCGCATCGAGGTGAACGGCACGCTGCGCCCCGGCGTATATGCCAAGGACGTGGCGCTCTACGTCATCCAGCAACTCGGTGTGCAGGGCGGCGTGGGCTATGCCTACGAGTTCGCGGGCACGGTGTTCGACGGCTTCACGATGGAAGAGCGCATGACCGTGTGCAACATGTCCATCGAGGGCGGCGCGCGCTGCGGCTACGTGAACCCGGACGCGACGACCTACGCTTACCTGAAGGATCGCGAGTACGCGCCCAAGGGCAAGGCCTGGGACGACGCGGTGAAGTATTGGGAGTCCACGCGCTCGGATGCCGACGCGAGCTACGACCACGTGGTGAAGTACCGCGCAGAAGACATCGAGCCCATGGTGACCTGGGGCATCACGCCCGCGCAGTCCACGGCCGTGAATGCAAAGCTGCCGCAGCCGAGCGCATTCGCCGAGGGCGAGCGGCCGCTGATCGAAGAGGCCTATCAGTACATGGGCTTTGCGGCGGGCAGCCCGCTCGCGGGGCAGAAGATCGACGTGGCGTTCATCGGCTCGTGCACCAACGGGCGCTTCTCGGACTTCGAGGAGGTGGTGAAACACCTCAAGGCCAGCGGCAAGAAGGTGAAGGCTGGCGTGCGCGCGCTGGTCGTGCCGGGCTCGCAGAAAGTGCGTGAGCGCATGATCGCGGCGGGGTTCGACAAGGTGTTCACCGACGCGGGCTTCGAGTTCCGCGAGGCGGGCTGCTCGATGTGCCTGGCCATGAACCCCGACAAGCTCGTGGGCCGCGAGCTGTGCGCGTCTTCGTCCAACCGCAACTTCAAGGGCCGGCAGGGCTCACCCACCGGGCGCACGCTGCTGATGTCGCCGGTGATGGTGGCCGCTGCCGCCGTCAGCGGCGCAGTCGCCGATGCCCGCGAAGTCTTCGCCATCGAGAGCTGAGAGGAGAGTGCCATGGAAGACAGCAAGCGAATCGTGATCACGGGCAAGGCCATCAGCCTCGACGGCAACGACATCGACACCGACCGCATCATTCCGGCGCGCTTCCTGCGCTGCGTAACCTTCGACGACCTCGGCAGCCACTCGTTCGAGGACGACAGAAAGCAGCTGAAGGAGCAAGGCAAGCGACACGCGTTCGACGACCCGGCACGCCAGGACGCGCGCGTGCTGCTCGTCGATCGCAACTTCGGCTGCGGCTCGTCGCGCGAGCACGCTCCGCAGGCGTTGATGCGCTGGAACAAGGGCATCAGCGTGGTCGTGGGCGAGTCGTTCGCCGAGATCTTCTTCGGCAACTGCACTGCCCTGGGCGTGCCCTGCGTGACGGCCACGCACGAAGCGATGCAGGAGCTGAAGCAAGAGGTCGCGAGCGACCCGAAGCTCGAGCTGAGCGTGGATCTGCAACGCAAAGAAGCGCACTGCGGCAAGGTGCGTGTGGCGCTCAGCCTCCCCGATGGCGTGCGCAAGCAGCTGATGACGGGACGCTGGGACTCGTCGACCGAGCTGCTCGAAGGCAAGAGCGCGAGCGCAGCCATCGCGAAGACGCTGCCTTACTTCGGTCACTGGCGCTGAGACAAAGAGGAGCCGCGCTGTGTCCGTGAGCGTCGCGTGGCGCGCGGGGCATTTTGCCACGCGTGCGAGCTCACCCGAGACTCGCAAGCTGCGCTTGCGTTGCGTCTCCATGTGACGTGACGTCAGCCCCACACAACGCGCGCACTTTCTTGTGGCGCGTGCGATCGCTGGCGCGCATCCTGCGCGGGATGCCGTTCGGTGCGCGTACGCTTCAGCTAGCCGCTTTGCTCGGGCTTGCGTGTTGCTTCGCCGGATGTGCCACGACACAGCCGTGGGAGCGCGAGAGCCTGGCCAAGCCGTGCATGGCGCCCGACCCTGCGCCCTTTCGACAAGCGCTCAAACACCACTACCTCAGCACGCGCGAAGGTGCCGTGGGTGGGCTGGGCGGCGGCGGCGGTGGTTGCGGATGCAACTGACGCCGGCGCGCACGCGTGCCCGTCGCGCACCGGGCTGCGCCCTTCTGCTGCTGTGCGTCAGCCTCGCGGCAGCTCGGCACGCACGCGCGCAGGAGCGGCCGTGGACGCTCTCATCTGACTCTTCGGTCTACACCGATACCGACAACGTCTTGGTGGTCACGAGTCAACTCGGCGTTGCCCACACACTCGGACCAGATGGTGGCAAGGTGTCTGCCACCGGCGTGGTCGACGTGGTCAGCGCCGCCTCGGTCGACGTCGTGGCGGCCGCCTCCAAGCGCTTCCACGAGACGCGCACTGAAGGCAACTTCGCGATCTCCCACGCCTTCGGCTCGCTCTTGCCGTCGCTCAACTACCGTTACTCGAGCGAGGCGGATTACCGCTCGCAAGGCGTGGGTGGTGGCTTGCAGACACGCCTCGGCGGCGCCGACACGGTGCTCGGCGCGAACTACCAGCTGATCCTCGACACCGCCGGCCGCAGCGGCACGCCGTTCTCCGTGTTCTCTCGCTCGCTGACCACGCAGAGCGCTGACATCGGGATCACGCAGAACCTGAGCAAGCGCATGATCCTGCGCGGCGTGTACACGCTGACCGTGCAGGACGGCTACATGGCCAAAGTGTACCGCTTCGTGCCGCTCTTCGACTCCGCCGGCCTCGCGCGCGCCAAGGCCGACGGCGCGCAGCTTGGGCTCTCGAACTTCAGTCAGTACCGACTGGCTGCGCGACCACCCGAGAACGTGCCCGACTCCCGTGTGCGCAACGCGCTGGCGCTGCGCTGGCTCTACTATCTCGAGAGCCTCGAGGCCTCGGTGCGCGCCGACTACCGCTTCTACATCGACGACTGGAACCTCACGGCCAACACGCTCGAGCTCTCGTTCTACAAGACGCTGAGCGAGCTGTTCATGCTCGATCTCTTCACGCGCGGCTACCAGCAATCGGCCGCGTCGTTCTACAAGAGCAAGTACGTGGTGGGGCAGGCCGACGAAGTGCCGCGCTTTCGCACCGTCGACCGCAAGCTTTCGCCATATTACATGTACACGCTCGGCGCTCGCATCGAGCTGCACACCGAGCCGATCACGGCGTACTTCGAGCTCAGCGGCATGTACACGCGCTTCACCGACTACCTGTTCATCGACCACGAGGTCGCGCTGGTCGGGCAAGGAGGCATCGCGTGGACGCCGTGATGCGTAGCGGAGCCACGCGTGGGTTGCTCGGGCTGATCTTGGTCTGCGCCGCGAGCGCGTGCATCGGCGTGAGCCCCGAGCAGCGCCTCGCACAGGATCTCGGCCCCGACACTGGACCGTATGATACCGGGCCTTATCACCGCGCAGGCTTCCCCTGCACCAACTGCCACGGCGACCTGTGGTGGCAAGATCACCCGACCTTCGAGTTGGCCGGCACCGTGTACCGCACCCCGACCGACGACCAGGGGCAAGATGGTGCAGTGGTCTCGATCCAGGATGCCACCGGCAAGACGATCACCGCGCAAACCAACGCGGTCGGGAACTTCTTCCTGGTCAACGGCGGCACGGGAACCTTCAGGGGCAGCAACCAGGGGAGCACTGTGATCTCCGGCGCGCTCGTGTACCCGTTGCGCGTGAGCGTGAAAGCCGGCTCCGCAGTGCAGCAGATGCGCGGCCTCATCTGGCGCGAGCGCAGCTGCGCGAACTGCCACGACAAGCGCCTCGGCGCTGGCAGCAACGGCCGCGTGTTCGTCCAGGAGAGCTCGCCATGAAGGCGACCGTGCCGGCCTGCGTGTGTCTCTTGCTCGGGTCGCTCGGCGGCTGTAGCAGCGTCGCGCAGAGCACCGAGCACATCACCCCGCGCGATGCGACGCTGCTGGCAACGCACGTGCAGCCCTACCTCGATATCGCGTGCGCGAGCCTGGATTGCCACGGCGCGGGCGACCGCCCGCTGCGTCTGTACTCGGAGCTCGGACGGCGCGCCGACAACAGCCTGCGCACCCAACCTGTCTCCAACCAGCACGATCCGCAGCCACTCACCGCCGCGGAGCTCGAGGCCAATCGCCAGGCCTTCGCAGCGATCGAGCTCGCAGACAGCACGCCCGACCGCCATCTGGCACTGCTGAAGCCGCTGGCTGCATCTGCGGGGGGCATGCACCACGTCGGCGGCGTGCACTACCAGTCGAAGACCGACCCGGCGTACCTGTGCTTGCGCGGCTGGCTGGTCGGCGACATCAAGCAGGACATCGGCACGATGTGCGCCCAGGCCAACGCCGCCGTGAAACCGTAGCGCGCAGCTGCGCTCGTCGCGGCCAGCTACCAGGTCTGGATGCGCCGGCCGCGTCGGCGCGCAACGCGTTGCAGCCTCGCGTCGGGGTTCACCGCAGCGACGACGTGCTCGATGCCCAGCTCGCGCGCCAGCGGTCGTGCGGCGTACGGCGTGGAGCCCGTGACGATCGCGAGCACATCGCCCTGCGCACGATGCCGAGCGACCGCACTGCGGCCCGCGGGGCCAGTTGTCTGAGGAGCTTGCGCAACCGCCGACGATGCTCGGGATCGGGCAACACCATTTGGTCGACCACCAGACCTTCGGCGGTTGGGTCTTCCCAAAGCCGTCGTGACGCACGCGAGCTGGGAGCACCGCGCCCCCGGCCTCGCTGTTGCCTGCCCTACAGCCGCCCCTCGATCGCCCGCAACCGCCGGGTGTCTCGGTAACGCCGGATGCATGGCGCCATGATCTCACCGATCAGCGTGCGGTAGGAGATCCCGATCGCGTCCGCGACCAGGCACATGTCCGAGAAGCCCGGCGACAGCCCGGGCAGCGGATTGCACTCGATGAAGTTCACTCGACCGTGGGCATCGATGCGCAAGTCCACCCGCGAGTAGTCGCGACAGCCGAGCGCCACGAACGCCCGCTTGGCCACGCGCTCGATCTCGCGCAAGAGCGGCTCGTCGACCTTCGCCGGCACCTCGTAGCGGATGCCCTGGCCCCGGAACTTGCACTCGAAGTCGTAGATCGGGTGCTTGCGCGCCGGGTCGGTGAAGATGACTTCCATCGGCGGCAGCGCCTTGGGCTTGCTCTCGCCGAGCAGCGCCACCGTGAACTCACGTCCCGGCAGGTAGGTCTCCACCAGCGCGTCCTGTTTGTACTTCTGGATGATCTCGCGCGCCGCCTCGCGCAGCTCGGCCTCGTTCTCCACCACTGAACGTCCAACGATGCCTTTGCTGCTGCCCTCGGCGACGGGCTTCACCATCAGCGGAAACTCGAGGCCCTTCCCCAGCCGCTCCTTACTGGTACGCATCACCATCGAGCTGGGCGTGGGCACGCCCGCCTGCGCGACGATCTGCTTGGCCAAGCTCTTGTCGAGCGCGAGCGACATCGCCGCAGGATCGGAACCGGTGTACGGAATCCCGAGCAGCTCGAGCAACGCCGGCACCTGCGCCTCGCGGTTGCGACCGCCCATGCCCTCGGCGATGTTGAACACGATGTCGACCGCAGCCGCAGGCAAGAGTGTCGACAGCTCGGGCGTCGCCTCGAGCTCGACGACGGTGTGACCGTACGACTCGACCGCTTCGCGGATCGCCGCGATCGTTTGCGGCGTGTCGTACTCCGCGTCTTGATCGCGATCGGGCGTGAGCTCCGTCGTGCGTCGGCGGTTGTAAGTCAGCCCAACGCGCAATCTCTGCGCACTGCGGCGTGCAGGCATTGCACTCTGTGTGAGTCCGAAGCGCTCGGCAGCAGACCTCAAGATCGCGTCAAGCACCGCTTCTTGCGTGCTCATGCCTGCCAGCGCGCTCGAGACGTAGATCGCCGCACCCTTCTCCATGCTCGGCAAAGCGTTCACTTCGAGGAAGTACACCTCGCCGTCATCGCCTACCCGGAAGTCGACGCGACCCATGTCGCGGATGCCCAGCGCGCGGATCACCCTCTGCGTCTGCTCGATGCAGCGCGCACGCTGGGCGGGCGTGATGTCCGCCGGGACCTTCACCTTCACCGCGCTGGAGCCCACGTTCTTCAGCTCGAAGTCGTAGAGCTGGAAGCGTCGGCCTGCGACGAAGCTCTGGTCGTACTCGTAGCCGGCCGGCTCGAGCACGCCGGCCGTGAGCGGCGAGGCCTTCTCGATGAACGGCACGGTCAGATCGCGCCCGACAATGAACTCCTCGATCAGCACGCCCGCGGGGAAGCGCGCGATCAAGTCGAGCACGCGCGCGGTGAGCTGCTCGTGCGTTTCGACCACCGAGTCCACGGTGATGCCGACCGACGAGCCCTCGAAGTTAGGCTTCACGATCAACGGAAAACGCAGTTGATCCGCGGCGGCGAGCTGCGTCACGTCTTCCACGAAGCAGAACTTCGGAGTGTTCACGCCGTACGAGCCGACGATCATCTTGGTGATGCGCTTGTCGAGCGTGAGCGCACAGACGTAGGCGTCGGAGCCCGTGTACGGCACGCCCAGCCGGTCGAAGAGCGCCGGGTAGAACGCCTCGCGGAAGCGGCCATGGCTGCCCTCCGCGGTGTTGAACACGAGGTCAGGGCTCAGGGCTTCCAGGCGCGCGACCACGCGCGACGCGGGGCCCGAGACCTCGATGGGCTCGACCTGATGGCCGAGCTTTCGCAAGGCGGCGGATATGCCGGCGACGGTCTCCGGGGTGTCGAACTCGGCCTCGTCCTCACTGGTGCTGAGTTGGAGGTTGTGCGTGAACGCGATGCGCATGGACTTCTCCTCTACGGAGTCGCGCGCTGTGCAAGGCTCACGCCAAGTTCAACGCTCGCGTTGCGCGAACACGCAGTGCTCACGCGCGATCAAGTTTTTGGCTTCATTGTTGCTAGAGGAACAAGCTCGTGTGAGAGCGAGCGCGAGTCGCTTGCGGAAAGGCCCCAGGTCCCATGGACGCAGAGCTGTCTGAAGCCAGCCCCGTCATCGCCGAGGACGACGCCGAACCTCCGGGTTCAGGCCAAACCAGCAGCGTCGAATCCTGCGACGCGCGATCCTCCGCCCCGAGCACTTCTCTTGCCCACCGCCAACTGCTCGAAGGCGACTTCTGGCGAATGATTCCTGGCTACCGGGACGTTTCCGAAGCCACGTACCTCGATCACAACTGGCAGAACCACAACGCGGTCACGCGCGTCGACAAGTTGGCTGCCACGCTCGGTGATCTCCTGCCGACCGCGTTCTATCGCGACGTAGAAGCAGGCCTCGAGCGCGCTCCGATGAGCTTGCGCATCTCGCCGTACATCATGTCGCTGATCGATTGGCGCGACCCGTACAGCGATCCGCTGCGTAAGCAGTTCATGCCGCTGCGTTCCGAGCAACTCGAAGACCACCCCATGGTGGGCCTCGACTCTCTGCACGAGCAGCACGACTCGCCGGTGCCCGGCCTGGTGCACCGCTATCCCGACAAGGCGCTGTTCCTGGCGCTCGACCTGTGCCCCGTGTACTGCCGCTTCTGCACGCGCAGCTACTCGGTCGGCGTCGACACCGATGGCGTCTCCAAGCTGCACCTGCGCGCCAAGCCCGAACGCTGGGAGATGGCGTTCGAGCACATCCGCAACCACGAGCAGATCGAAGACATCGTGATCAGCGGCGGTGACGTGCATAACTTGCGCGCTGACCAGATCGAGGACATCGGCCACACGCTGCTCGACATCCCGCACGTGCGCCGCATGCGCTTCGCCACCAAGGCGCTGGCCGTACAGCCGACCAAGTTCCTGACCGACCACGAGTGGGTGAACGCCATCATCGGCGTCGCACAGCGCGGTCGTAAGCTCGGCAAGGAAGTCGTCATCCACACGCACATCTCGCACCCGCGCGAGATCACGTGGATCACGCAGGCCGCCACGCGCCGGCTCTACGGCGAAGGCGTGAACATCCGTAACCAGTGCGTGCTGCTGCGCGGCGTCAACGACGACCCGGGGCTGCTCAAGACGCTGGTCAAGCGCCTGTCCTACATCAACGTGCAGCCTTACTACGTGTACCAGCACGACCTGGTGCCCGGCGTCGAGGACCTGCGCACCACCGTGGGCACCACCATTGCGATCGAGAAGCAGGTGCGCGGCGCGACGGCCGGCTTCAACACGCCGACCTTCGTGGTCGACGCGCCAGGCGGCGGCGGCAAGCGCGACGTGCACTCGTTCGAGCACTACGACCGCACCACGGGCGTCAGCGTGTACCGCTCGCCGAACGTGGACGAGAACGCCGTCTACCTCTACTTCGACCCGATCGAGCTCTTGCCCGAGGAAGGTCGCCGTCAGTGGGCCGACCCGAACGAGCACGCCACGATCATCAGCAACGCTGTGATCGCGGCCGGCCACGACCCGGAGACGTTGCCAGCCGCGTGGGGCTTGCCGCAGCGACGGCGCTTGCCGGTCATGTGACTTAGCGGGCCCTACCGTTCGCGCCCGCCTCTTCGAGAAGGACCCGCCCTGCGCTCGCGCACGGCGGGTTCTTCGTTTGCGGCGGCTGGCGGGAGGACAGAGCGCTTGGCGAACGGTGTCGCGAGGGCGACCGGATGCGTGCGCAGCGACGGTCGGCTTGCAAGCTGTGCATTCATCACAACCTGCCGGGCGTGTTGGGAGGGCGGATCGCTCCCGGACTCGGGAGAGTGTCCTCGGCACTACCGCCGCAGCTTCGCAAGCGGCGCAGCGGGCCTGCGAAACGAGCCCGGGAGCGACCCGCCCTCCCAACACGCTCCAGTACCCATGTCGACGTCAGCGTGACCTACCTCCGCGTGAGCATCGGCAGCAGTCCCTGCGAGCAACCATGTCGTCGGCGTCCGACGACAGCACTTGCTGCGACGTCGCGCCGCCCGCTCATTCAGCCATGACATCGAAGCGCTTGGGGTCGGCAGGTTGCTAT
>DASVHQ010000350.1:0-9517 GCA_036382515.1 Polyangiales bacterium
CTCATAACCCGAAGGTCGTTGGTTCAAATCCAGCCCCCGCAACCAATCCGTACCCCGATGCACCACTTCTTGAGGTGCATCGGGGGTCCGGCAAACGAAGCCTCTCCCGATGACGGAGGGGCTTTTTTGTTTCTGGAACCGGCGTCGCGGGGCGGGGAGCTACTTGAGGTAGCCGCGGGTCGTCCGAGCGCCCGGGAAGTGGCGTCCCGTGTCGCGGGAAGGGGCGCCGCGTGGCCTTCGTGCCCTCGCCGAACCTCGGAGCGCGCACCCCGTACCACGATGGGCCGCTCGTGCGCGCGATGGCGGGGTGCGCATTTCGCGCATCGTGATCGAAGTCGCCGACAGCTTCACCTAGGGAGTCGCTTCTAGCTGCGCTAAACGCGCGCGGATGGTGGGTGCGTTCGGGCCTTCGGGTGAGAGCTGCAACACGCGGCGAAACGTTCGCGCTGCGTCGGCCTTGCGACCCAACCGCTCGCTTGTGAGTCCGAGCCCGCGCCAAGCCACCTCGTCGCGGGGGTTCTCTTGGGTCGAACGCGCGTACAAGTCGGCGGCCAGGCCGATGTGTCCCTGCAGCAACGCTTGTGTCGCCGACTGATTCAGCACGGCGGCGTTCGGTCCCGACGGCGTTGCGGTCGGCGCTGAAGCGCTCGTGGCCAGCGGTGCCGGCGCAGTGCGGGGGTTCGCAAGCGCACGCCGACTGGCCAACGCCTTGCTCGGCTCGTGGTGCACTGCGGAGCTCGTGCCGGACGTGGCACGCTCAGCTCTGCGCTGTGGTCCGGCCGCCGCTGCCGGTTCGGGCGTGGCACGCATGATAGGCGCGGTGGTTGGCGGCAGCTTTGCAGAGGCCAGCGCTTCCGCTGTAGCCGTCGCAGTGGATGGTGGCGGCTGCAGCGGGATTGGCCCAACTTGCGCGCTCGCCGCCGTTAGCTGCGGCGCATGCATAGGGAGCCTGGACCTCGTCGCCTTGGGTGCTGCACCGGACATTGTCCAAAGTGCGACGCTGCACAAGAGGACCATCGCAGTCGCGGCTAGTGCGAGCGCTCGTCGCGTTCTGCGCCGCGGCACGGCACGGCGGTCGCCGTGTCGAGCTCCTAGCCCAGCGCCAATGCCATGGCTCCGCTGGTAGGCAACGAGCTCGACCCGCCTTGCCGCGGGCAGTGTTAGCGCCGACGCACCACCGCGCGTGCGACCGTCGCCTCCATGGGCTCGTGGACGCGTTCGGCATCGCCTGACTCGTAGAGTGTGGTTGCGAGCAGCTGCAGCACCTGTTGGCGAGCGGGTCGTGCGCCCTCGCCGGTCTCGCGCACTGCAGCGGCGGCCACCACTGTCTGCACGCCGTCGTGTTGCATGGTGAGCAAGACGGCGCGGTAGGATTGTTCTCCGACCTGCACGTGCGACTTCGTCCTTTCGGATTCCGTCGGGATGTTAGCGACCAAGGCCGTTGCGTCGTCGCTCACGGCTTCGGCCTCGGCGATCACTCTCAGCAGGTGCTCCTGCAACGCGCTCGGCGGGTCAGTGCCGTGCTGCGGTGCGATCAACGTTAGCGCATGTGACTCTGGCTGATGCGTGAACAAGTAGCCTTCGCGAGCGTGCAAGTGGTGCAAGAGCAGCTCGAGCGCGCGTTCGCCGCGCTGTTCAGGCCCGGCGCACTGGCTCAGGACCGAGCGCACCGATTCCTCCAGGGACCGTAGCTCATCGGCGCCTGTCGTGGCGGGCATCGCGTCCTCGCCAGCGGCTCCTGCGTGCAAGCGCAGCTGACGCCCCAGGCGCTCGCATTGCGCAATCAGCGCCGGGTTCTCGGTGCCGCGAAACCAGCGCTCCATCTCGGCGTGGTGATGCTTCGCAGCGTCTAGCTCACCCATCAGCATGGCAACCTCCGCGCGTGCGCAGTGGAAGCTGCCGAGGGTCAGCGGGCTCTGGTCGAGCGTGTGTTTGGCGATGAGCGCGTCCAGGCGCGCCGCTGCGCTCGCACCGCTTCCGAGCGCCGTCTCGGCCATGCACAGCGCGACGAGCGGGACCTGGTACATTCGCACGTACACCGCGTCGGCCTCGCTCATGCGATCGATGACCTGTTTGGCGATGGCCAGCGCTTCCTGCGGGCGACCGATCGCCAGGGCCGACAGCGCCTGCGCGCCCAGCGTCGCCGGCCAACCGATGAAGCTGCGTGCAGGCGCGCTGTCCAGGAAGACGCGCCGCAGGTCGTACGCCTGCTGGTGATCGCCCTTGAGCGCCCAGAACGAGGCTCGGGCCATCAGGGAATGGCGCCGGAAGGTCGGGATCTCCTGCTGCAAGCGCTCGGTCTGGTCGGCCACGCTCTTCTGGCCGATCACGTCTGCGCTATTCAAGTAGACCAAGTTGAGGGCGGCCGGTTGCCACACCTCGACTTGCCAACCCGTTCCAGCCTGGATCGCGTGAGTCTCGACGCGCTCGCGGAAGCGATTGGCGATGCCGATCTCGCCGCGTAGCGCGTGATGAATCGTGCGCAGCTGGTCAGCGGCCATCGCGTAGAGCTTCATGCCCATGGCATCCAGGCGCTCCGCGCATTCCAGCGCGCGCGGCGCATCGCGGAAACAGTTCATCGCACCCAGCGCGTAGTAGATCGCGCCCACGATCAAGACACGGGAATCAGACGTCGCGCCCTTGATCGGTACGGGCGACTCGAAGCGCGCGGCGACGCGCTCGCAACCCTGGGCCACCTCCGCAATGCGATCCTCAGGCAGGCGCGTGAGCAGGTCGACGAAGTCGCACGCGAGCGAGGCGATGTGGTCACGGCCGAGCTCACGCATCGGCGCAATCGCGTTCGCGTAGCGCCGCGCGCGTTCCACGTCGAAACAGATCGTGGCTGCGCCAGCGAGCGAGATGATGGTGGTGAAGAACATCGTGATCAGGCGTTGCAGCCCAGCCGCGCCACCGCGCCCGCGCACGAAGATCGAACGCAGCGCAGCGGAGCCGAGCCCGAGATAGAGGCTCAGCCGCGCGCCGAGGAAGGGCCGCAAGGCCTCGGCAGTGCGCAGGCCGATCAACGTGCGCAGCAGCTCGACGGTTTCATCGCCGTACTCGATCGCCAGGCGCCGATCGACACGGTAGCCCGCGATCGCGAGCGGTCCGAGCAGCAGGATGAGATCGTGGGAGCGGCGCTGCTCCTTGCGGAACACACCCAGTGCGGCTTGCAGCGCGGGCACCGCGGCGGCGAGCTCGTCGTTCTGGTAGCAGAGCTCGATACCGGCCTGGGCAAGCAGATCGGCGCCCTGCGTTTCGTCACCGCCGTTGAGCAAGTGCCAGCCCGCGTCCAGGCGAGCATTCACTTCCAGCGCTTCGGAGGCGAGCAAGACGCGACCCATCTGACGATGCAGGCGACGCTTGCGCTCATCGCTGATCCCCGCGTAAAGCCGCTCACGTACCAGGTCCTGTTTGAAGTGGTAGCCGGCGCCCTGCTGGACGAGGATCTCGTTGCTCACGAGCTCCCCGAGGGCGGCGAGCGCGCCTGTCACGCCTTCTTCCTCAGCCATGGCGGAACAACGCTCGATCGGGACCTGCCCGCGATGCACGCTCAGCGCTTGCGCGAGCTTCTGTGCGTCGGCGCTCAGCGCGCTGATGCGCGCCTGCAGTGCCTGGTCAACGCTCGCAGGCAGCGCCGGATGGCTGATCTCCTGCGGGATCACCCACATGTTGTCGATGAAACGAATCACCTGGTGGTCGACCAAGTGGTGAATCAGATCCATGCAGGCCTGTGGGCTGCCGGCGGATACCGGATGCAGCCAGCTGGCAAGCTTTCCAGTGTGCGCCACCTCGCCGAAGATCGCACGCACGAGGGTCTCCACGTCTTCGCGCGCGAGCCTGCGCAGCTGCATCGATGCGCCCGCTTCCTCGATGGCGCGCAGCGCCGCGGGCGAGGCAGAAGCTTCGTTCGGGTCACAGGCGACGACCACCATCATCGGGTACTCGCGCGCGGTGCGCGCGAGGGTGGCGAGCAAGGCGGCCGAGCCTTCGTCGGCGCGTTGGGCGTCATCGACCATCAGCAGCAGCGGGCGTTTACGGCTGATCGCGCGCAACCACTCGGCCAGTGAGTCTTGCGTGCGACGGCGCAGCTCACCCGCGGGCAGCGCTTCGGCGGGTTGGTCCGTCGCGCGCAGGGCCGCGAAGCGAGGCGATACGTGTGCGAGCGCTGCAACGAAAGCCATCGCGGCCTGCGCAGATTCGTCGGGCAGTAGCTCGAACAGCTTGTCGACGATCGCGTTGGCGACGCCGTACACACCGCGATGTTGCAGGGCGTTGACGAAGGCGCAGGTGGCGCCGCCGAGTTGCGCAGCCACGGCGAGCTCACCGATCAAGCGCGATGCGCCCATGCCCGCGCTCGCGCTGATCAGCATGCTGGATCCCGTGCCCGCGATCGCTGCCGTCAGACGTTTGTGCAAACGCGCCTGCTCGCGCTCGCGCCCCACCAGGCGCGCTCCGTGCAAGTAGCTGCGCGCGGAGAGCTCTTGCGGCTCGGGCTCCAGCTGTCCGATCACGTCCAGGCGCGCGATGACCTCCGCTGCGCTGCTCGGTCGAGCGAGCGGGTTCGGCGAGATCAACGAGAGCACCAGCTCATCGAGCGCCGGCGGGATCAGCTCGAGTACTGCGCCGTCGCTCGCTGCGTTGCTTCGGCTGCATGCGGACGGTGCCATGGGCACGCTCGTCCACATCTGGGGCAGCTCTTGCATCGTGTGTGCGGGGAAGGCGTGGCGGCCGGTGAGCAGCCAGTAGCCGACTGCGCCGAGCGCGTACAGATCCGAGCGCTGATCCAGGTGCACGCGTTGAACGCTCTCCGGTGCCATGAATGGCGGCGTGCCTACGATGGTGTCGGACAAACCGAAGCTGGCGAGCGCGCCGAAGTCGAGCAACTTGCAGCGATCATCGCTGGTCACGCGCACGTTGCGCGGGCTGAGGTCTCGATGCAGCAAACGTCGTGCGTGCAAAAGCGCGAGAGACGAGGCGATGTCGCGCAGGTAGCGGCAGGCGGTTCGATAGGGCACGTTCGTGAGCTGCCGCAGATCCTGCCCGTCGAGCAGTTCCATGGTGTAGTAGGGCTGTCCGTTGTCGACGCCGTATTCGTAGGCCTCGATGATGCGCGGGTGCCGCAGCGCGACCAGCGTATGGTACTCGCGCTCGAACATGCTGCGCAGGCGTGTGTCCGTGGCGTTGAGCATGCGCTTGAGCGCGACGCGACGCTGCGTCCGGGTGTCGAAGACCTCGAGGACTTCGCCCATGCCGCCGTGCGCCAAGGCACCCTCGACGCGGTAGCGGCGCGCGATCGTGTCAGTGGCGTTCGAATTTGGCCGCACAGAATCGCTCGCCCGCGCCCGCGCACGGCGCGCCTCCCATCCAGACAGAATAGCGGTTAGCAACACGCAAGGGAATTATGTTCAGCCAGCTCGCTTGCGAGGCGCGAGCGCCGAAGCGCGCCGAACGTGTTGTGCTGTGGGTGCGCGATCTCCGCGACCGTCTCGCCACGCGCTCACGGCCCGCTGTCGATCAGCCCCGCCCGCCCGAGCATGTTCCAGACCGGCTTGAACGCTTGGATGCGACCAAAGTGCAGCAGGTGTCCACCCTGGAACGTCGTCAGCGCCGCGTTGCAGTGCGTGGCCAGCGGCTGCGCATGCTGCAGCCCGGTGACGACGTCCGCTTCGCCCGCGATGATGATCACTTTGTCAGCTGGCACGAGCGCGGGCCGAGCTAGTGGACTCACGGCCCAGTGCGCCGCACGCATGCGTTCGCGTTGCGCGATCTGCTCGTGGGCCTGGCCGACCAGGCGCCCATGGACGAACGCGAAAACGTCGATCGCGGCCAGAGGCACGAAGAACACCGCGAAACGCACGCGAGCGTCGAGGGTCGCCAACAACGCAGCGCCGTAACCACCAAGGCTCTGGCCCATCACGCCCAGTTCCGACACCGGACCGGCGAGCAGGTAGTCGAAGAGTGCGCGATGATCGAACACCACCTGTCGAAAGGCTTCGATCGTGAAGCGTGGGTCGTTCGATGGAAACGCTGGCGGTAAGAGGCGCCGCGCCTCCGAGCGGCGTAGCCCATGAAAAGGCTGCACGGTGAGCACCACGTCCATGCCCCGCTCGAACAGTTGCTTGACCGGCCACATGCGTTCTTCGAGGAGGTAGTCCCCGCCCATGTAGCCGTGCATCAGCACCGCGCACGGGCGCGGGCCAGCATGGTGCCGAAACCAGCGCGCGCGCGCCGTGCGATTGGCCCGTGCGCGGAAGTACTTGTCGCGAAGCTCACCGCTCTTGTCGAGGCCGATCTGCCGAACGGCCTCGGTGAGCGCCTGGGGATCGTGGAGCCCGAGTTGCGCGCGCTTGGCTGTCGAGAGCTGCGCAAAGCGCTCGCTCAGCGCTTCGCTCGACCACAGCGGCTCAAACTCGCTGGGCCACGACAGGTCGACCACCTCCCCGTCTCGACCGAAGCCGCGCACGCGTTCGACGCGAGGCTGGATCGGCGCGGCGGTTCCGAAGAAGGTGTCCGGATCTTCGATTAACCCGTCGCAGCCGTAGAAGCCTGCCATCGCGGCCAAACCGCGCATGCGTTGGTCGTGGCCGAGGGCCTCGGTGGGCGACCGCCGACGCATGATGCGTGGTGGGTTCAGGGCGGTGCTCGCGAACGCGCCATCCACGGTCTTCGCGACGGCCCTGGCCAGCGTCCTGCCGAGGCTCTTCGCGCCGGCGCCGGCAGTCTTGGGTGAGAAAGCTTTGGGCATGTGCCGCAACGCCGGCGCTCATGCCGACCGCGCTGCCCGGTCGTGAGCGGGCCAGTCCGGCGAGGATATCATCGAGCAGCGCCGCGGCGCGATCGGATGCCAAGCTCGCCGCTTGGTGTAGAGTCTGCCTGCCATGACCACGGCCCCCATCGAGCAGACCGCGACCATCCTGGTCACGCCCAAGCGCGCGCGTCGACCTCGTCGCAGATGAGATCCGCGAGGAGCTCGTGCAGCGTGCCGCAAACGGTGCGGAGACTGTGCGTCGCTCGCTAACGTCGCCCGCTTCGCGCCCACACGAAGCGGGCGACGAAGTCGAGACCGCCAAGCGTCACGGTTGGCGCTCGCAGCGTGAAGCGCTCGTCGTCGATGGCTTCGATGTAGCGCAACTGCTCGCCACCGATCCAGCTCGCGTTCGTCGCGCCGCGCACGTAGCTGATCATCGTCGAGCTCTCGTCATCCAGGCGCATGATCTCGCCGAAGTAGGCGATGTGATCGTCGTACGCCGTCTGCTTCTCCTCTGGCGTCGGCCACTCGTCGGCGAACTTCGCCCGCTGGCTCTTGGAGACGTGCGCGCTGAACTCGCCGGCGCTCGTGCAGATGATGCGGCCGTTCGGAGGCTCGCCCCACGGCCTCTGCACGCTACCGTCCGGCAGCGTCAGCGTTGCGTCCACGAGCTCCCAGCAGCCTGCCATGCGTTCGATTCGCGGGTCAGTCACGATCTACACACCTCGAGTAGGAGCCACGTGCGCGTGGAGTGGATTGCGCGTCTACCACTCACTGCAAGAGCGGCGGCGCGGGCGGCCTGTCGTCGGGCGAGACGCACGACGACAGGTCGAACAACATGAACTCGAGTGCCATCTCTTGCGGCGAGAGATTCGCGTCTGCGCACTCCGCCGGCACCGGCATCAGCGGCTTGTCGTGGGACGCGGCACCCACGTGCAGATCGCTGAACACCACGCGACCGCAGTACTGCGTGCCATCGGGCTTGGGCAGCGCGTTGACCGGCGTGTTGAACGAGAAGTACTCGGTGGCACCCGAGGCCGCCGAACCAGGAGCGATGACTATCCAGGGCTGCGACGGCTTGTTGGCCGCCGTGACGACGGCGTTCTGGCGGGCTTGCTGGATGGGCAAGCGGCCGTTGGTCAAAGCGTTCACGTTCGTCAGCCATTGCTTCATCGCGACGCCCTTGGGGAAGGCGGCGCCGCCCGGCAGCTGCGTGACGATGTCGCCGAAGACGGTGCCGAGATCGTTGCCGCCCGGCGTCCAGTTGGCGAGGTTGTCCGTGCTGTACGGTCCGGTCGTGAAGAACGCGTAGTGATAGTGCGACGCAAACACGCGTCCGCCGGCCGCCGCGTAGTCGTGCATGGCCTGCTCTGTCGCCAGCGTGACGGTGGTCTCGGCGCCCTCGCACGAGAGCAGCACGATATCGTACGGCATCAGCGACGCGACGTTGTTCCACAGCGCCGCTGCGCTCATCGGTGCGGCCGGCGACGTGTTGGGCGATGGACCGTTGGCGCCGATGGGCCCGGCGCCCTGGAAGATGTGAATGCGTCCTGCGCCCGTGCCCGGGGTGTACTCTGCCTTGTCGACTCCAATCCGCGCGAGCAGGCACTCGAGCGTGTCGGCGCTGCCGGTCGAAATGGCGATGTTCGGAATGTCACCTTCCGTGTGATTTCTGGGCAGACGCAGCGACTTGTCCGGCTGTGGATTGTCCTGACACTTGGTGACGTTCGCGACCTTGGTTTGCATGCGCCAGCGACCGACCTGGATCACCAGCGGGATGTTGGTGCCGCTGGGCGCGCCCTTGATCGTGAACGCGCCGGAGGCGTCGGTCAGCGCAATGGCGATCGGTCTTCCGGAGTAGAGGTCGTTGCACATGTCGCACGACGCGCCGCTCTTGAGCGGCTGCACGGCCTCGTTCGGCACGTACACCACGACGTTGTAGAGCGGGTTCTTGCCGGCCGGATCGTAGACCTTGCCGCTGATCGAGGTGGTGCCGCTGACGCAACGGTCCACCCGGCACTGCAGGCCCGTGCAAGTCGGAGCGGCGCTCCCGCCGGACGCGCCTGCACCGATCACGTTGCTGCCGGCACTGCCGCCGAGGGCGGCGCCACCTGTGCTGCCAGCCGTACCGGCTCCACTGCCAGCCGCGGCGGCCGGGTTGCTGAAGCCGCCGGAATTGCTCGATTTCGGCTTCGAGGCGCAGCCAGCGCACACGACGATCACCGCGGCGATCATCAACAGGACGCCCAGTGGCAGCGAATTCCAGCGCATATTCGGCCTCCGATTCAGTGACACGCTCTGCGTATCACACCTACCGCCCCGGTTGACATGTGCGCTCTGCCGGCACTTTCCAGACGCCAGCACGAGGCCTGTCGCGACGCTGGCAGTGAGAACGCGGCTTCACACTGCGGCACGCGACGCGCACGCGCGCGGCAATATGTAGTGAGCCGAAACCCGCGTTCTGTGGCACTGTCGTTGCTGGAGCTAGTGTGTACAAGGGCGCGTTGCGTCCGGGGAGTGGTGCAATGCGGTATTCCTGGATCGTTGGTGGTCTGGTCTTCGTGGCAGCGTGCTCGGCGGCCACGCCAGGCAGCCAGAAGGGCACCAACAATGGGACCGGCACCGGTAACGGCGCCGGGGCGGGAAGCGGCACCAACGGCGGGTCCGGGGCGGGCGCCATCGGCTC
The DNA here is from genome assembly GCA_036382515.1 of Polyangiales bacterium. Lineage (GTDB taxonomy): Bacteria > Myxococcota_A > Polyangia > Polyangiales > JAFGIB01 > JADGRF01. The sequence goes on from DASVHQ010000350.1 coordinate 9,435, forward strand.
GGGCACCGCGGGAAACAGCTCCAACGGGACCGGTACGGGTTCGGGAGGAGGCGCCGGCTCAGGCACAGGTACCGGAAATCCCA
>DASVHQ010000351.1:0-3128 GCA_036382515.1 Polyangiales bacterium
TGCTCACGGTTGTGCGCGTCGAGATAGGCGCGGGCGCGCGTGACGTCGAGGTCGAGCCAGCCGTAGATGCTCGGGTCGCTGGGTCGTTCCCACGCACCCAGGGAAATGCGCCGCCAGCTCGAAGATTTTTCGGACCGTCGAAAGGGACTCATGCGATGCAGCGTGCCCGGGTTGCGCGCGTGCAGGCAAGCCCGCGGGCCGCGCGAACGCCGCGGATCAGCGCCGCGGCGCAGGCCACAGCAGCTCGCCGAGGCCCGATGCGCGCTGAATCGGCCGCGCGAGCGCGGCTGCCAGCTCGGCCGGATCGCCCAGCCAATCGAGGCGCGCGCTGGTGCGCGTGATCGCCGTGTAGATCAGCTCGCGCGTCTCGATCGGCGATGGCCGACCGGCCAGCACCAGTGCGACGCGCTTGAACTGGGAGCCCTGGCTCTTGTGCACGGTCATGGCGAACGCACCCATGTGCGCCGGCAGCCGTGGGAGCGCGACCTCGCGGCAGCCGCCGTTGGCGGCATCGTACGAGGGGAACACGGCTGCCAGGCGACTGGTGAACGTGGGAACCACGATGCCGATGTCGCCGTTCATCAAGCCCACGTCGTAGGTGTTCTCGGTGACGAGCACCGGCTCGCCGAGGTAGTGCCCGCCGCTGCTCGGCAGATGCGCGGCGCTCTTGGACGAAAGCGACGCGCCGCTGCGCAGGGCTGCCTCGAGGTTCGCGCGCATGCGTGCGGCGAGTGCGCGGTCGAGGCCCGCCACGCCACGTGACCCGCGACGATGCACGGCGAGCACGCGGTAACTCTCGAGCGCATCGAGCAGCTTGCGATGCAGCTCTGGGTCGCGCAGCGCCGTGCCGCTCAGGCCGTGCTTGGCGATTGCAGCAGCGAGCAGGCCAACGTAACCGTCAGGGGCGAGATAGGGTGCGGCGAGTGCATCGAGTTGCGCGTCCGTGGGCTCGCGCCGCTGCGCCTCGGAGCCGGGGAAGCGGTCGTCGAGGTGCACGATGCGGTCGGGCATGGGGTCCGCGAGCCGTTCGGCGCCCGTGAGCAGGCGCACGGCGCGCTCGAGCTCGGCCTGGCCCTTGTGCTGGATGAGTCGCGCGACTTCGGCCACGCTCGGTGCGCTCGCGAAGCGGTGCGATCGAGTGAAGCGAACGATGCTGTCTGTGAGCGCGATCTCGGCCGCTGTGGCGTGGGCCGCCACGTCGACTTCGCCGACCAGATCGGCGAGCACGCTGCCGACTTCGACACTCGCGAGTTGATCGCGGTCGCCGAGCAACACCAGGCGCGCGCCGCTCTTTACCGCGTCGACCAGGCGCCGCATCAGCACCAGATCCACCATGGAGGCCTCGTCCACGACCACGAGATCGGCGTGCAGCGGTGACACGCGGTCGTGACGGCATGACCCGTCGGGCCGCACTCCGAGGAGCTTGTGCAGCGTCTGCGGACGCAGAGCACGCAGCGCGCTGTGCGTGGCAACCGAGACGCTCAGCGCGTCGAGCCCTTCCTCGAGGGCTTGCTTCATGCGCACCGCAGCTTTTCCGGTGGGTGCGGCCAGCTCAATGCGCAAGGGCGCGGGGGCGCTCGCGGTGAGATCGAGCAGCAACGCCAGTAAGCGTTTGACGCTGTAGGTCTTGCCTGTGCCGGGCCCGCCGGTGGTGATCGCGAGCCGGCCACGCACGGCGGTGCGCACGGCCTGCGCGGCCTCGCTTTGCGGCTCCTCGAACAGTCGGGCGAGGCCGCGTTCCACGGCTTCTCGCTCGAAGGCAGGGTTCGGCGGCGACGACACCAGCGCACGCAAGCCCTCGGCAAGTCGCTCCTGCTCGCGCCACATACGGCGCGACATGAGCAGTGTGCGCCCGTCGTTGCAGGGCTGGCGTACGAACGGTCGATCGGTGTCGGCCGCCGTGCCGACGAGCGCGGACGCGAGCACGCGCGCTTCCCACGCGACGACGTCCGTGGGCCAGTCGATGACCCGCTCCGCGTCGTCGCCCTCCTCCGAGAGGCGTGTGCGCTCGTCGTCGATCCGATCCTGCACTGCGCGCAGATCGACGCCCACGTGGCCCGCGCGCGGCGCACGCACGGCGAGCGCGAGACCCAGCAGCACGTCGGGGTCGGACTCCAGGTAGCGTGGTGCGACCGCATCCACCACGAGCAAGTCGCTGGGCACGAGCACACCTGCGGCGAGCCACGTCGCTGCACGCTCCTCGAGCTGCGTGCACAGCAGATGCAGCGGCCGCACGACGCTCATCGCGCAGCCCCGGGCCGGCGCGCCGCGTCCATCAGCTTCGCAACGGCGGCTGCTGTCGCACCGTGCAGCGCTGCATCGAGCCCCAGCACCACGTATCTCGGCCAGCGATCATGCAGCACACCGAGCGCGAGGCCGCCGTCGCGGTTGGGCTGGCTGCCCTGCATGCCGCGCAGGAACAGGTAGAGGTAGCCGCCCACGTGCTGGTCGTAGTCGTAGTGTTCGCCGAGGCGCTGCTGCAGCAAGCGGTGCAACGCAACGCTGTAGAGCAGGGCTTGCAGCGGATAGCCGTGTCGCGTCATCTCCCGGTGCAAGAAGGGTTGCGTGTAGTGCACCAACTGCGACTGTCGCCGAGCCGCTGGCGCAGCGATGCGGTTGGTCTTGTAGTCGGCCACGTAGTAGCGCGCGCTGCGAGCTTCGCTGCCGCTGCGCAAGACGAGGTCGATGAAACCCGTCAGGATGCCGGCGATCGAGGGCAGCACGTTTGGCTGTTCGAGCAGCTGACGCAGCCACGTCGCTCCGGGCCAGCTCGGCTCGTCCTCGAGGCGAGCGGCGAGTGCCAGGCGTGCCGCCGCTGGGTCGATGAGGCCGGCGCTCGGGTCAGCGGTCATTCGGTAGTGGCTGCCCGCGCCCAGGCGCAGGTCGAAGCCGAGCTCGTCGATGCGGCTCTTGCGCTCGAGCTGCCGCAGGCAGAAGCCCGCCGGCAGTCCCGTCTGCGCGCCATCGAGCGGGGTCTCGAGGATGGAAGGTAACGCCGCCGTCAGCAGCGCGTGCTGCTCCGTCGCGCGGATCCCGTGACGCTCGCCGAGCTCTGCCACCAGCGTGGCGGCATCCCGACCGTCCTGCGCGCAGCCGTGCTCGAAGTCGAGCAGCTCGAGCACCTCGTG
>DASVHQ010000352.1:0-2363 GCA_036382515.1 Polyangiales bacterium
ATGCTACCGATGTGCCAGCTCCCTGCCACGCGTTCGAGCAGGACGGCGTTCATGGTCTTGCCCGGTTCGGGGTGCGCATGCACCAGCAGGTATGCGAGCAAGATGCCGCCGGCCGTGATGGCGAGAGACGCCGCCATCAGCATCATGGTGCGCTTGGCGGTCTGCACCCGCGGCTCGCGCATCATCGCGACGCCGTTGGAGACGGCTTCGATACCGGTGTACGTACCGCCACCCATCGAGTAAGCGCGAATGAAGAGCAGGAACACTCCCATGGTGCCGAGTGCGCTGTGGGTTTCGTGCACGCTCTGCTGCACCTCGCGCGTGGTTTGCACGACGTCTCCGAGATGGCTGCCGATCGCGACGAGCAGCAGCACCGCGTGCGTGACCAGGAAGATCATGAACACGGGCACGAGCGACGTCACCGACTCCTTCACGCCGCGGATGTTCATCACCGTGAGCATGATCAAGCCCACGACCACGATCGGCAATTTCCACTCGAGCCAGCTCGCGGGCAAGAACGAGAACACCGCATCGGCGCCGCTCGCGATCGAGATCGTGATGGTGAGCACGTAGTCGACTAGCAGCGCCGATCCCGACACCACACCCACCCGCGCTCCGAGCAAGCGCGACGCGACTACGTAGCCGCCACCACCGCTCGGGAAGTGCTCGATGATGCGCGTGTAGCCGTAGCTGATGATGAAGACGGTCGCGGCCGTGGCGAGCGCCAGGAAGAAAGCGAGCCCCGTGTGCTCGCCCAGCGCGCGAAACGCCTCGTCCGGACCGTAGGCCGACGACGACAGTCCATCGGCGCCCAAGCCCACCCAGGCGAGCAATGCGACCAGTGACAGCTTGTGAAACGCATCAGGATCTTTGACGTCCTTCGGCGCCCCGAACACGAGACGACCCACACTCGGCCTTGGCATTACCGCATCCTCTTTTGTGCAACGAGGGCGCGGCCCGACCGGCCTTGCGTCCTCTTCCCTGCGCCTACGGAGTTAGCTGACGGGCTCAGGCCGGAAGAGTTGGCCTGCGTCGGAGTCGCGCGATCTCACGATCACGTCCTCTCCGCGTTCGCCCCGGAGGGGGTTGGGTCCCCCGCTGGCCCGCATTCGAGCCACTCGGCGCAAGGCGGATAGCTAACGGAGCGACACCTCTCCGGCAAGCCGAAGGGTAGCGCACCCACCGTGTCTTGACACTTTCTTGACACCGCAGCCCCGCACCTTGACGGCGCGCTGAGCGGTGCACGGGCACACTGTGCGAGCGGGCGACTGGCCGCGCACGCGGGAGGTTGCCATGACCGGAACACGACCACAGCAACCCCGTACGGATGGCGAAGAGCCAGTCGTGGCGTGGTTGTTCTTGATCGTGGGCCTTTTGCCTGTGGCGACCGCGCTCGTGCGCGGCGGCGTATGGGGCGCCGAGCCGAGCCTGGGCTTGCTCATGATGGCTCTCGGCGGCGTACAGCTGGCAGCCTGCCACCGTGCTCACGACAACGCGCCGCGCTGATCCGGCGCACTCCTGTTCGCCACCGTCGGTGGCGTGGATTGGCCACCAAACGCAGCCGGGATGGAGCGTCCTCGCGTGATGCGACCGACACCCCACCCCGGAACGTTTCACTGTTCATGACCGCCGCTCAGGCTACCTTGACCGCCGCAAAGACGCCCGCAGCCTCGAGCACCTCTTCCGGGACGTTCTCCGGATCCACGGTGGCAACGAACTCGGGGTAGCCCGGCACGCCCATCTCCGGCACGTCAAGACCTGCGATCTCGACATTCGCCGGCACGCGGTTGGAACCGAGCAGCTTGCCGATGATGTAGAACGCGAGGCCTCCGACGACCACGTTCCAGCCCGTGCCCACGACGACCTCGATCGCTTGCGCGATGATCTGCTTGCTGTCGCCGTAGAACAGCCCGGTCACGCCCAGGCCCGCCTTGCCGAGGTACTCGGTCGCGCCGACGCCGTTCCAGCCTGCACCGTAGGTGCCGTCTGCGAACAGGCCGACCGCGAGCACGCCCCAGGCGCCATTGACGCCGTGCACGCTGATGGCACCGACCGGATCGTCGATCTTCAGCTTGTCGAAGAAGAACACGCTCCAGACGACGAGCACACCAGCCACGCCGCCGATGATGAATGCGCCGACCGGAGTAACGAACGCGCACGGTGCCGTGATCGCCACCAAGCCCGCCAACATGCTGTTGCACATCATCGACGGATCGGGCTTACCGACCACGTTCCACATGTAGATCACGCCGGTCATGGTAGCCGCCATGCCTGCGATCATCGTGTTGACTGCAACGATACCGATGCGACCATCGCCACCCGCGAGCGAGCTGCCGGCGTTGAACCCGAACCAGCCGAACGCC
>DASVHQ010000353.1:0-15987 GCA_036382515.1 Polyangiales bacterium
CGAACTGGGACGAGCCCTTGATCCCGCGGTCGCACTTCGAGGCGGGCTGCGGCGTCTGTCACTCTCATCTGCCTTTGCCAGATGCCGAGCTTGCGGCGCAGGGCCGCGGCTTGTTCGCGGCGCGCGGCTGCGACAGCTGCCACGTGGTCGACGGGCGAGCCGGCGATGCCAAAGTCGACCTCTCTCGCGTGGGTCTGCGCGGCTATCGGAACAATTGGTACCGCGAGCACCTGCACGCCGCCGAGCTCGCGACCGACATTCGCTTCACTCGCGCGGCCATGCGGATGGTGGCCTCCGACGGACCGGCGCTCGCGGCCTACTTGCAGACGCTCGTCGGCGCGCCGCGCTTGATGGCAGGCAAGCTCTTGGCCGATCGCCTGGGCTGCCGGGGCTGCCACCGCATCGGCGGCGTCGGGGGCGACGACGGGCCAGTCCTCGCCGACGTGGGTGGTCGGCGCGCTTCCGAGATCGACTTCACGCGCGTGCGCGGCGCGCACACGCAGCAGAGCTGGTTGCGCAGCCTGCTCAGCGCCCCCTCGACCCTGAACCCGCAGAGTCGCATGCCACGTCCGGACCTCCGCGCACAGCAGATCGAGCTGCTCACCACGTACCTGCTCTCGCTGCGAACGCGCGAGATCCCGGTGGAGTATTGGCCGCGTGATCGCGTGCGCGGGCTGCGCCTGGCGGAGCACGAGTTCGCGCCGGAAGGCCAGGCCTTGTTCGCTCGGTTCTGCTCCGCGTGCCACGGTCGTCGAGGTGAGGGCAGCGAGCTCCCCGGTGACGGCGGTGTGCTCGTGCCAGCCGTGGGTGGTGCCGCGTTCCTCGCGATCGCGCAGGATGCGTTCGTTGCGCGAACCGTGACGCAAGGTCGGGCCGCGCACCGCATGCCAGCCTGGGGCAGCTCCGACACCGGACTCAACGTGGAAGAGGTCGCGTCCGTGGTTCGGTATCTGCGTGGGCTCGAGCCGCAGCCGCCTGCGTTGACGCAGGTGATGGCCAGCCCACTGGATCTGGCCGCCGGCAAAGGCTTGTTTGCGCAGCGCTGCGCGCCGTGCCACGGCAGTCGCGCCGAAGGTACCGCGATCGGCCCGCCGCTGGCGGCGGCGGACAATCTCGCCAGAGCTAGCGCGCCGTCGCTCTTTGCCACACTCAGCCACGGCATCGACGACACCGCGATGGGCTCATTCCGAACGCTCAGTGCCGCACAGCTGCGGGATGTGATCGGTGCAGCGCAGGCCCTCGAGCCGGTTTCCCAGCGGCGAGCAGACTGGCGGCCCACGCCCGGGGATCCCGAGCGCGGCCGGTCCTTGTTCGCGCGGCACTGTGACCGCTGTCACGGCAGCAAACCCGACGCTGCAAGGGCGCCATCCATCGAAGACGCTCACTTCGTCAGCAGCGCCACCGATGGTTTCTTGACTGCGAGCATCGTTCGCCGCCACGACGGTCCGCGTGCAGACCTGAAGCTGACGGCGGCGGACGTGGCGGACGTCGTGGCTTACCTGCGCGGTCGCGCGCTCAGCGCCGGCCTCCGGCCGGCAGCCACGCCGCCGGTGGTTGCACCGGAGCTTCGCTGAATCGCTCGTCGCGGGCCACGCGAGATAGCCGAGCTGGCCTGCGTGGGAAATCCAACCCGTCTTGACGGGCATCGTTCAGGTCCTCCTGGGGCAGTGTAGCTGCGACCGCGGCGGAGGTGCGTGCGCGTGCCAGCGCTTACGAAGCGTTGGTCTCGCGCTTGGCCACGAGCAGACCGCCAAAGCTCCGCAGCTGGATACCCTCGGCCCCTTTTCGGGCGTCGAACGCGGCGACGAGGTCAGCACGCAGCGCGGCGCGCAGCCGCTCGGGCACCAGCTGCAGAAAGTTGCCGAACGAGCTGGCATCGGCAAAGTCGACGACGTCTTCACCGCTCTCGAAGCGCTGCTGGCGCCTGACCACGTGAAGCTCAGTGAGCACGAAGTGTTGTTCGCTCAGCAGGCCCAGCAGCTCGCTCGTGGTGAGATGCCGATTCATGACTTCCAGGGCTGACGGTTCGAGCGCTTCCAGGTAGGGCGACGTCGCGAAGACCGAGGCACACAACGCGGGCATGCTCGCCATCCAATACAGATCCTTCGGCGAGGTGGTGATACCGACCCGCCCACCGGGCCGTAGCACGCGGTGGATTTCCGCGAGCGCTCTGGGTTTGTCCCCGATCCAGTGAAACACCGCGTTGAGGCAGACCGCGTCGAAGCCTTGATCGGGGAACGCGCTGAGATCCTCTGCGCCACCCACGGCGAAGCGCAGCTCGGCGTTGCGACTGCGCGCAAGCGCAATTCGTTCCGGCAGGGGATCGATGCCGGCCACAGCTCCCGCAGCTCCGACGCGCTGGGCGAGCCAGCTCGTCAGTCGTCCCGTTCCGCAGCCAACGTCGAGCACGCGATCGCCGGCTTTGATCTCGAGTCGCTCGGCCAGGCGCATACCGCCTTCGAATTGCGAGTCGCTGATCTTGTCGTAGATCGCCGCGAGGCGAGGGCTGTCGTGGTCGTAGGCGGCCATGAGATCTTGCTCCTGGGCGAGAGTGTGCCTCGATCCGGCCGCGCCCGACAGCCGCAATTCCGAAAACATGCTGCGCCGGCAGGCTGCCACCACCGCCGCCTCGCCTTCTTTGCGGCGAACCGTCACGGCGCGCTCCGGGGCTCGACGAGGCCACACGGCTCCCCGGGCCAGGGGCCGCGCTTCGCCGTCACCCGTTGCAGCTTACCGCCAAGCGCCGTCACGCGCGCAGGCTCCCAAGGCCACCACCCGTCCGCACGCGGCAGCCCGGAGGTGTCAGGCGCTCGGACATGCGCTATGTACACGTGCATGCACAAGCGCCACGTCCTTGCGTCTTGGGCGACCCTGGTTTTCGTCGCCTGCTCGCACGCGGCCACGCCCGACGCGCCGTTGGCTCCTTCTGGGGGCGGCGGGGGCCGGATCACGGGGGGGACAGGCACGCCCGCCGTGCTCGACAGTGGACCCAGCGCGGACGCGGGTGATGCCGCGGTCAGCGTGAGCTCCTACTGTGTCGCCATCAACCCTTCGACCCGGATCGACGCAGGTGCGTTCCCGAGCGCCATCCCCGATGCGAGCACGTCGCTCGGCGGCGCCGCGTTCGACGCCGCTGCGTCCGCGTTCCTGGATGGGGGCGCCGCGGCCGCGACGCAGACGGCCTACGTCACCACGCCCACGGACTTTCGTGTGACGCGTGCGCTCGTGGGCTGGAGCGGGCCCTGTGGCAGCTCGGACGTGCTGATCGAGCTCTCCGACGGCACGTGCGCGGCCGCGGGGGCGCACAGGCTGCAGCTCTACGTCTCAGCCGCTGCTGTCGCCGCCGGGCAAGTGCACATCGGCACTAACGCTGTGTTGCCGGTGCCCGATTCCACTGGCATTCGCGTGAGCTATCTGCGCCCCAAGAGCGTGACTCCCTCCGGCGCCTGGGGCTCGTGCACGGGCGAAACGGGTCAGCTGCTCTTCCTCGCCAATCCCGACGTGACGAATCCGTCGCGCCTGCAAGCGAGCTTCTTGCTCGAGCTGACCGCTTGCGACTCGAGCATGCAGGGCCCAGTGAGTGTCGAGGGCTACTTCGACCTGATGCTCTTGCAGACGCTGTCTCGCGTCTGCCCGTAACCCGGCACACGTCGGGCGCGCCAGGCGAAGGTGCGCATATGGCGCCGTTTTCGCCGGCGAGGTACCCACGCGCTGGCGCTCATGAAGCCCGTGCTCACGCAGCGGCTCGACGATGAGGCCGCGACGCAGAGCTACGACGGCTCCGAGTCCCCGAAGGAGCCGGACCCCTCCGAGCGCTGGCGACAGCGAGCGCTGGGCCAGGTGAACCACGGGCGCTTCGAACGCACCGGGGCGCTGTTCTTGTACTTCGCACCCGGCGCGACACCGACGCCCATCGGCTCGGACTTGATCGAGCTCGTCGGACACTTGCTCGCGCCTTGAGCCACGACGCTTTCCGGCCAACGGAATTGCAGCCCGGTGTCAGACGCCGCCACACGGGTGCGGCCATGCGGGCTGGCCGTCGCGCGTGCATCCAGTATCTTGAGATCTATGAGGCGCTCACGCGGCGTCGCTACCAGGTTGGGCTTCGGCTCGCGTTCACAAGGCTTTTGGCTGTTGCTGGCGGTTGCAGCCTGCGGCGGCGGCGCGACCGAGGCCGTGACACGCGCCGCCGCACCCGTGCTGCCGCCCACGAGCGAGCTTTCGCCAGCTGACCGTCGCGGCGTCGAAGAGGCACGCGCACGACTCTCGCAAGCCAGCGCTGCGCTTGCGCATCGCAGACACGTGCTCGTACAGCACTTCGTCACAGATCTCGCTCGCCAGGGACTCGGCAACTTCGCTCGAGCTCCGGCGTCCGCGTCGTTCCGGCGCATGGCTGCCGGCCTCTACGCGCTCGGGGAGCAGCGCCAGCGAACGCGAGACGATCCCGCTGCAGCACCGCTATATGCACCGGGCGCCGCGGCGGAGCTCCCGGCGCAGGTCCAAGCCTTCACTCACACGCTCTACGCCTTTCGTCCCGGCACGGTCGGCGGTCTGTCGAAGCAAGCGGGCGACTACGACTTCTTGATGAAAGAGATGGTGTCGCTGCTCTACAAGTTTCGGGACCGGCCCGAGCTGCTCACCGACGACGCGGCGTTCTCGATCATCGACCGCGCGCTCGGGCCGCTCGCCGGGTTGCACGTCGAGGAACGCCTGTCGTTTCGCGTGAGCGTGCCACTCGTCGGTGCGCTGCTCGAGTATCCAGAGACCGAGAACCACGTGCTCATGACGCTCTCCTCGATCTACCTGACCAACCAGTGGATCGTCGAGAACCCGCGGCACGATCCGCGGCTGCGTGTCGGCGCCTACCGCGACCTGCGCCGCTTCGTCAACCGCGGCAGCAAGCTCGAAGATCTGCTGCTGCAGGCGACCGGGCGCGTGCTGCACAACGGTTTCTGGGAGGTGAACGGCCGGCCGTACCAGTCGATGACGGCGCACGCGCTCATCAACCTCAGCTCGTTCGCGAGCAGCGAGCGCGTGCGCACCGCGGCACGCAACGCGCTCGACTACCTCTGCACGCAGTTTGCGTTTCAGTCACTCGAGATGAAGCGCCTGGGGCCCTACCGGCGCAGCGTGGACAACGTGACCACGGTTGGCATGTACGACAACGACGGCGTGATCTTCATGCTCGGCGCGTTGGCCGGAGGTTACGCATGGCCCGACGATTTCTTCGGCTCGGGCAACGCCGGAGGTCATGCGCTGTGGGCGGCGTTGCTCGACTACCGCGTGCCCGCGGCGGTGCACGAGCTGATGCTGGACAAGCACACCGGTTTTTGGGCGCGCATGCAGTCGCGCTTCGGCGACGCCGACTACGCCTACGGTAAGCCAGGCCGCTACTTCAGCGCCGCTGGCGATGCCTTCGCGCATGGCAACCCGCAGTTCTTGCAGGAGCTGTACTTCGTCACGCCGAGCTTCATGAACCTCGCGGGCGGTCGCTTCACGCGCTATCCCATCCTCGGCGACGAGCTCACCGGCAACCGCGGGATCCACGATCTCGACTTCCTGTCGCGACCGCTTGCCATCATTCCCCGCGGCCACCTGCCGCAGTGGTCGAACCTCTCGCAGATGGCGAGCGATGTGATCTTGATGCCCGGCGAGTCGCAGTTCTGGCGCAGCGACAACAGCGGGACGTACAAGAGCTTCTCGTACGGCTACTTCCACGACGGTGATAGGGATCGGCACCTGGCCTCGCCGATGCGCATGCCCGAGCCGCTGCGATCGCACCTGTACCGCGAAGATGGCCGCCAACAGTTCGAGCCGCAGCCTGCAGGCCGCGTGCACTTTGCGTTTCTCGATCTCTCTGCATTGCCGCGCTTCGGCTTCTACGTGGTGCTCGGCAGTGTCGGCAAGAGCGAGAACAGCGAGCGGCATCGCTACTACTCGCGCGGCTTCTGGGAAGTGGTTCCGCGCCAACGCTTCGCCTCGGCGAGCGCGCTCAAGGACTACGTGCTCGCGCACAACCCGGGCGCGGCCTTCACCAACGACACCGAGGGCCGGCGACGCTTCTACCGCTACAGCATGACGACCGGCGAGACGCTGGAGCTCGACGATCGCCTCGGCTTCGCCCAGGAGCAGTGCGACAACCCGATCCGTCGCGTGTGGTCAGCCGGTGCCGACCCCGACACCGACCCGCCGCAGCGGCTCTCGGACATCCTCTTCAACCGTTGCGACGCGGACGCCATCGCTCACATGCCACTGCTCGATGCGCGCGAGGTGGACGAGAGTTTCCAGCTTACGGGCAGGCGTTTGGCGTACGCCGCGGGCGACGGTGAGCTGTGGGTCGACAACCCCTACGTCGGTGCAAGGCTACAGCTCGACTCGACGGACTACCGGCACCCCAAGCGCAGTGAGAGCCTGCGCTGAGGCATCCAGCTTCCAGCTCGGCGATCGGCGGGCCAGCGCACGCTTTGCTTGCTATTCGCCAGACCAGCGGCTCAAGCTGAGTCCTCAGACCTTCATCGGAGGATAATTCAATGGGCGACAAATCACCGAAGTCGAAGCAGCGCAGTCAGGGCCAAAAGGAAGCGGTCAAGAAGCAGGACGCGACCAACGCGAAGAACAAGCAGTCGGCGCAGAGCCAGCCGACGCTCGTGAAGGGCAAGAAGTAGCAGCGCTGCGAGCGCGAGTCAGTAGAACTGATCGACCGACACGCGTGGACGCGGTGGGTTCGTGCTCGAGGCGCCTGGCGTCAACGTGGATGCGCGGCGGCGCTCTTCGGGCCTCGACTTGTGCGGGGCGAGCTGTGCTGCACCTGGCGCAGGGCTAGGCGCCGGCCCTGATGCGCGCGTGGGCGAGGCCGCAGCCGACGGCGGCGTTCGGTCCAGCGTGTGCCGGGGCTCACTCGGTGTCGGTGCGCTCGCCTCGGCGGCGCGCAGGCCAGGAGCCGCGGCTGTCTGCGGCTGCGTCGTCACGACGACAGCGTCGTGGTGCGTCGCCGCCGGTCTCGCCGCCGTGGGCTGCAACGGCAGCGCGGCGACCGTCGCAGTCAGTGTGTATCAATTCGCGCGAACTGCAGGCACAGCTGGTCGGGCTCGCCCTTGTGCTCGCGCGAGATCGCGTACTCGACGTACTCGTGCCCGCGCGCGTGGTCGATGTACTCGGGTTGCGTCGGCCGGATGGACGCACGCGGCAACGACAACCCATCCACCGTGGTCGCCAGGTGGAACGTGGTCTCTTCCGGATCGTCCAACGACACCGTGGCCACCGTCGAGGTGAGCAGCGAGAGCGTGATCGGATCGCGCACGCGCAGGCGGATGGTCGCGTCTTCCGGCACACGCACGAACAGGCAACGCCGGTGCTCGCCCATCAGCTGCACGTCGCGCTGCGAAAACAGCGCGCCCACGCCCGGACAGATCCGGTTGTCGCCATGGGCATCGGGCGGGCAGGCCACACCCTTGGCGTTGCGCTCCAGGCTAGCCTGAACGTCCTTGCGAAAGCGGTCGTAGAGCTGCGCCAGGCTGAGCTGCTCGTTGAGCACGGGCATCGCTGCAAGCTCCGCGGTCACACCACCGGCGATCGACTCGGCATCACGGCTGTACTGATCCATGCGGTCGGGGAACTCGTCGCTGAGATCGTGGATCTCCTCGGGATCGGCGGCGAGATCGTAGTACTCGGTGCGATGGGCGCGAAGCTCGGCCGCGAACTTGTGGTCGCCCTCCACGAAGCCAATGTAGCGGCCGCCGTTGGCGGCGAAGAACATACGCCGCGGCCAGCCCTCGTTGCGAAACAGGCTTTGTCCGTGGTGGCGCGGATCGGGCGGGGTACCGAGCGCGTCGAGCAAGGTGGGCAAGAGGTCCTCGTGGCCGCCGACACGATCGGAAAAACGATCCGCAGCCGGCATGCTCGGCGGGAAGAGGCGCGGGTTGAGCAGCACCAGCGGCACGTGCAGGCTCGGCTCGTAGAACGTGCGGCGCCCAGAGGTGATGCGCGGCCGGTCGTCGAGCTGTGAGCCGTGATCGCCGAGGAACACGAACAGAGTGTCGTTGGCCAGGCCGCGTGCCTCGAAGCCGCGCACCAGCGAATCGAAGACCTCGTCGATGTAGTAGACGCCGTTGAGAAAGCGCGCCTTCTCGCTGTTGCCGGCAAACGGCCGCGGCGCCCAGCTGCGCGGCAGCTCGTACGGATAATGCGGCGCCACGGAGATGAGCAGCGCCGCGAAGTGCTCGCCCTTGTGTAGCGAGTCGACCCACTTCAAGGTCGCCTCGACCATGGCCCGGTCGTCGGTGCCCCAGCGCATGCGCTGCCACCTGGGGTTTGCGCGCATCAGCTCCTCGGAGTCCAGCTCCTGCTCGTAGCCGCGGCGCCCGAGCAGCGCGAGCTTGTTGTAGAAGGAGAAGCGGCCGCCGTGGAAGAGCCCCGGATGCAGGCCACGATCGTGCATGACCTGCGAGAACTCACCGCAGTCGATGCGGGGTTTCTGGCGCATGATGTCGCCGCTGAGCGGTGGCAGCGACGAGCAGGCCACGCTGAAGATGGCCTGATTGCTCGCGTGCCAGTGCGCGTAGTAGCGCGTGAAGAGCATGCCTTGCTGCTGCATGCGCGCGCTGAGCTTGGGCGTGGGGTTCGGCTTGTCCTGACCGCCGAAGCCGGTGTGCGCGAGGGGAATGCCCTCGGCCAAGAACACCACGATGTTCTTGGGTCGTGCCGCAGCCAATGGCGGCGGCGCGTGTTCCTTAACGATCACCTCGGCGCCAGGCTTGAGCCGCCGCGCCCACTCGGCCCGGGTCAGCGCGACCGGCACGAAGGTCTGGTTCTCGAAACCGCTGCTCAGGAGCGTGATCACGGACTGCGTCTCGAGGCCGAGGGTGCGCCGCAGGAAGTGCGCTGCGCCGTAGCCGCCCGCCGCACCGAGCACGAGCACGACGCCGAGCACGCGCAGCTCGGCCGCAAACCGAAACACGCGCAGCCGCGGCCCGAAGCGCAGCACGGGCCAGATCAGCAGGCACAGCACGCCGATCGTGATCAAGCCCGCCAGCAGGTCGTTGCGCGCGACCAGGCCCAGGTCGGCGAGCGTGCCGCCCTCGTCGCCGCGCAGGCGCTGGTAGGTCAGCGGGCCCCCGGTCAGTGCGTTCGCGCCGATGTCGAAGACGTGCACGACCACGAGCAACACGAGCAAGAGGGACCCAAGCGCGCCGACCGTTCTGCGCCACGGCAGCCGGCCGAGCGCATGCGCCAGGAGGCCGCACAGCGCGACGAGTGCCAAGTCGTACCCAGACACCATCGGCAGCACCACCCAGGGCCGCGCGCTGTGCGTGGACTGCGAGAGCAGGGCCGCGCGCGCGAGCTTGGTGAATGCCACGAGCAGCCCGACGTAGGCCAGCGTGCCCGCCGCCATCCGCTGCGGCGCCGAAGGCTGCGCGGAGCCTTGGCCCTCTTGCCTAGAGATGGAAGCCATGAAGCCTGGCCGAGGAACCGCGCGCTGCGAGCTGCGTGCTCACAGGAAGTGGTCGATCGCCTCGATGGAGAGCGCCGAGGCCCAGTCGCGGCCAGCGTCCACGCGCAGCCGGATCACGCCGTCGCGGTCGATGATCCAGGTCTCGGGAAACAAGCGCGTGCCGTAGGTGTCGTGGACGATCTTGTGGCTGGGATCGAAGAGCACACGCAGCCGCGAGTTGGGCGGGAAGATCGGCGCAACGGTCGCCCAGTCCTTGTCGACACTCACGGTGACGACCTCGATGTCCGTGCGTGTGGCCGCGATGTCGGCCAGGGACACCAGGCTCGGCATCTCCTCGACGCAGGGCTGGCAGGTGACCGTCCAGAAATTCATGACCACGATCTTGCCGCGATGGTCCTGCAGCCGCCACGGCTTGCCATTCTGGTCGTTGAGCGTGAAGTCGGGCGCCGTGAGGCCATCCCCGAGGTAGTTGAGCTCGGTCTTCTCGCCGCGCTTGAGTGCCTCGAACGAGGGATCGCCCAAGAGCGCACGTAACGGCCCTTCACGGCGCCGCAGCTCGCTGTCGGCCGCGACGCGCACGAACGTGAACACCAGAGGCGCACCGACCAGTAGCACGAGCACACCGGCGAAGAGCGCGTGGCGGCTTGTTCGCGGGCCTTGCTTCGACGCGAGTGCTGTCATGGCTGGGTACCTCGTCTTTCCGTGTTCGGGAGCGCCGTGTTCAGAAGCGCCGTGTTCGGGAGCGCCGTGAACTTCGCGAGCGGGTCTGTGACCGTGGGCGGCCTCACCTTACGCGAGCCGAGCAGCAGGTACACGCCTTCGGGGTCCTCGCGCAATACGCTTTCCAGCTGCTGCATGACGTGGCGGTCGAAACGTGCCGGCATCGAGCCGGCGCGCACGTCGCAGTACAGGGCGCCGTCCGGGCCCTGGCGCAGGGTCGCTGTGTCCAGCGGCTCTTCGCGGTCGTCCGACAAACGCAGCGAGACCTCGCCCGAAGCGTCCAGGTGCAGGCCGCGCACGAAATACGGCGGCCCTTCGAGCGTGATGTACGCCCAGTTGATCTCGTTCTTGAGGCAGTAGCGGCCGTCCTGGGCGCGGTCCACCCAGCGGTCGAAGGCGCGCACCAGGTTGGGGTGCTCGAGCGCGTCGCCGTCGTGGAACCAGCGTCCCAGCGCGTCGCGCCGGATCGTGGTCTCACGCGAGGCGCCTTGCAGAAAGCTCGCGGGGTCCATGACGTGGCTTGATTAGCACACTCTGCTGCGGCTGGTGGCGTGCGCAGCATGCCCGCAAGCGGCGACAGGGCAATGCCAAAGATTCCTTCTAACGTGCAAAACAACCGTATTTGTGGAGATCCCGAAAGGCGCCTCCTTAGAGCACGCGTGCTAAACAGTGTCGGATGGAGTGTGAGACACGAGCCAGCGGAGCGCCGTGGCGGACGCCGTAAAGAGACCTCGCCTCTCGTGGTGGCAGCGCGTGCTCTTCGCGCTGTTCCTGCTGGTCGCGACGCCACTCGCCCTGGCCGCCGCCCTGCGCACGCCAGCGGTGCGCGAGTACATCCGTCAGCAGGCCGAGAACGCGATCCGCAAGGAGCTGGGCCTGTCGGCCGTGATCAGCGATGTGGACGTCGAGCCCGGGAGCCTGGCGATTGTCGCCCGCGACATCACGCTGGACCACCCGGAGCACGGGCGCCTGGTCGAAGCCAAGCTCCTGCGCATTCGCCCCTCGTGGTGGGCGCTTCTGCGCGGCCAGATCGACCTGCACACCATCACCATCGACAAGGCCACGGTCTGGCTGGTGGTGCGCGACGGCAAGCTGATCAACGGTCCCAGGACCAAGCCTCGGCAAGGCGGCGGGCAGAGCGTGGATCTGCCTTTCGACAAGCTGTGGGTGAAGCGTTCGCGGCTGGTCGTCGATGCCAGCCCCGACGCCAGCGGCGAGCTGTCGTCGATCGCGATCTACCTGGACTCGACGCAACGCGACGTGCTCGGCGTGATGCTGTCGTCACCGCGGGGCTTCGTGAACCAGCGCCTGGGGCGCGACGTGATCAAGGCGATCGACGTGCGTGCCAAGCTCACCGATGAGAACTTCCAGGTCGATCTGCTGCGACTGGTCACGCCGCAGATCGCCGTGAGCCTGCGACATGCAAGCTTCGAGCTGCCGCTGGGCAGCGAGTACCACGGCGAGCTCGATCTGCGCGCACAACTTCCGCAGCTGCAGAAGTGGCCGCTGCCATTCACGCTGCCACACATCGAGGGCGACCTGCACCTGCGTGCCCGGGTGGAAAGCGATGAGGCCGGCCTGCGTGGCGACGCGAAGATCTCACTGCACCGCGCCCTGCTGCTGCAATACGGCTTCGGCGAAGACGTGGAGATCGCACTCACGCTCGACAAGAAGGTGATCCGCTTCGACGGCAACGCAGCGCTGATCCGCAACGGCGGCTCGGTGGATCTCTCGGGCTCGATCTCGCTCGACAAGCAGCTGCCGTTCGCGGTCAAAGCGCACGTCAACGACGTGGACTTCTCGAAGCTGATGGAGCAGCTGAGTGTCTCGCCCAATGCCATCGTGGGCTGGAATCTCGGGGGCGCCTTCGAGCTGCGCGGCACGCTCGACCCACTCGACCTGCACGGGCCGTTGCGCATGCCCACGCGCGACTTCCGCATCATGCGCGGCGCGTGGCACGACACACCCACCCCGCGCAACATCATGGGCGTCGCCAGCGCGAACCTCGTGGGCAGCGTGAGCGTGAAGCCGCGCGGCATCACGCTCGAGAACATCGAGGTCGCCATGCGCAACTCGCACCTGCACGTGCAAGAGGTGCTGCTAGGCTTCAGCAACGAGCTGCGCGTGAACGCGCACACCGACGATCTCGACCTGATCGACGTCTCACCGCTCGTCGACTTCCCACTGGCCGGCAAGGGTGGCTTCGAGGTGCACGTGGACGGCACGTTCACCGACCCGGCGGTGGGCGGCAAGATGCACTTCACGAACTTTGCCTTCGAGACCTATCCGTTCGGCGACGTCGAGTCCGACTTCCATCTCGAAAAAGACGTGCAAGCGGTGCGCTTCCCGCACCTGGTCGCCAAGAAGGGCGAGAGCCGCTACCACGCGGATGACTTCCTGCTCGACTTCCGCGATCACAAGCTGGCCATCGACGCCGCACTGCACTGCGATCGCTTCGCGCTGCAAGACTTCTACGACGTGTTCCATTACCAGGACGACGATCGCTACACGCCGTATCAGGGCGTGGTCACCGGCGACGCGCAGATCCGCTACACCATGGGCTTCTCCGGCGACTCGCCGCGCGGAACCATGCGCGTGGACATGGATCTCGGCCTGCACGAAGCGGAGCTGACGGGCTTTCGTTTTTCGACCGGGCACTTCACGGGCAGCTGGAACTGGCTCGATCACGCGCAGGGCTACCGCGGCGGTGAGCTCACGGTCGAGCGACTGTCGCTGCGCAAGGGCGCAGGCACCATCAACATCTCCGGCAAGATGGCGCTGGGCGGTGGGCTTTCGATGGTCGCGATCGGCGACAAGATCGCAGTCCGCGACACCGAAGGTCTGTCCGAGCGCATCCCCGGGCTCAGTGGCTCGTACGGCGTGACGGGCACGATCCGCGGAAACGCTGCAGTGCCGCGCGCCGAGCTCGAGCTGGCGGGCGCTGGCCTCGCGTACGCGGGCGAGCCGCTCGGCGATGCGCGGGCCTACGTGCGCCTCACCGACAAGGAAGACCCGTGGGTGAAAGAAGCCTTGAGCTGGAAAGCCGACACACCGCCGCAGGCCGCGGTGTGCGCGCACGCGCGCGAAGGCCTGGCGCGCGGTAGCTGGCCCGAAGATCCTCCCATGCACACGAGTGAAGGTCCGCTGCCTGCGCTCGACGCACCGATGGCCTTCCTGGTCTGCGGCGAGGCTTTCGGTGGACGCATCGGCTTCGACATGGCCGTGGGACGCACGCGCGCGTACCCACTGCGTGGGGATCTGAAGTTCTCGGCGTTTCCGTTCGGCAAGCTCCTGCCGCGCCACAAGAAGAGCGAGCCCCCGCAGGGCACGCTCACGGGCCTCTTGCGCTTGCGCGGGGGCGCCATGCTCACGCCGAGCACGCTGGCCGGCAGTCTGCGCCTGGACACGCTGAAGGTCGGCCAGCTCGGCGTGACGCTGCAGAACTCGGGGCCGATCGTCGCGAGCTTCTCGCAGGGTCGCTTCGACATCGAGCGCGCGTCGTTCGTCGGTCCGTCGTCCGAGCTGCACGTCAGTGGCGGCGGCTCCATCGAAGGGGGCCTTGGGCTCGACCTCTCCGGCGCGGTCGATCTCGCGATCTTGCCGAGCTTCTCGCACGAGCTGGTGGAAGCCGGCGGCCGCCTGGCGCTCGAGTGCAAAGTGAGTGGTCAGCTCGATCGACCGGCCGTGTTCGGGCAGGCGCGCGTGCAGGATGCGTCGCTGCGCTTTTCGTCGCTGCCCTTCCCGATCCAGAACATCCAGGGCCAAGTCACCTTCAGCGCGCAGCGCGTGATCTTCGACAGCGTGACCGCGCAAGTGCTCGGTGGGCGGCTTTCGCTGACGGGTGTCGCTGCGCTCAGCGGTCGGCACCTCGGAAGCATGCGCTTCGAGATCGAAGGTGATCGCCTGGCACTGTCACCGCGTGAAGGCGTGGACCTCTCGCTGGGCGGACAGACCGTGCTGGCATGGCACGAAGGCGATCGCATTCCCAAGCTCAGCGGCACGCTGCGCCTGGACCGCATGCGCTACACGCGCCCAATCAACATGGGCCGCACCATCAGCGACTTCGCCAAGAAGGAACGCGCGGACGTGCAGAGCTACGACCCGGATGCGGACATGCTCGCGCTCGATCTGCGGATCGTCGAGACCGAGCCCATGCACGTCGAGAACAACCTGATCGACGCCGACATCACCATCGACGACCAAAAAGAGCTATTCCGGCTGGTGGGCACCGATCAGCGCTTCGGCTTGCTCGGCAATATGAACATCCGGCGCGGCAAGGTGCGCCTGCGCGATCGCTCGTTCGACATCAAGGAAGGCGAGATCACCTTCGACAGCGCCGTGCGCGTGCGGCCGAGCTTCGACGTGCGCGCCGTCACCGACGTGCGCCGCAATGCCCAACTCGGTCAGACCAGCTGGCATATCGGCGTGCACGCCTGGGGCACGCCCGAGTCGTTCCAGTTCGCGCTCACCAGCGACCCCTACCTGTCGGAAGACGACATCGCGCTCTTGCTCGCGGTGGGCATGACGCACACCGAGCTCGCGCAGCTGCAAACCTCCGATCTCACGGGCACCGCCGCGCTCGAGGCGCTGGCCACCGTCACGGGCGTGGAGCGCGAAGTGCAGCGTGCGTTGCCGGCCATCGACGACGTGCACATCGCCAGCAGCTACTCGCTGCGCTCCAACCGAACCGAGCCGCAGTTGCATCTGGGCAAGCGCATTGCCGACCGCGTGCGCCTCGACGCTTCCACGGGCTTGTCGCAGTCGCGCGACTTCAGCACCGGTGTGGAGTACCAGATCAGCGACAAGACCAGCGTGGGCGCGGTGTACAACAACCAGACCTCCACCAGCGCGTCGCAACTGGGAGACGTGGGCCTCGATCTGAAGTGGCGCCTGGAGTTCGACTGAGCTCGCAGCCCGCGCGTGCTGCTCACGGCAGGCGCGCGGCGGTTCGAACCACCGCGCCCGTGGGTTCTGCGCTACCCTGCAGCCACCGAATGCGACCCTGCTGGCTGCCGCGCTGTGCCGCACTTTTGCTCGCCGTGTGCATCAGCACGGCGGCGCTGAACGCGCACGCCGAAATCCCCGACGCGCTGCAGGGCAAGGCCGTCACGGAGATCCGAGTCGCTGGCGAGATCGCGCAGATCGCGGCGGCGCGTGAGGCCGGCATCCCGCTCGGCGCTCCGCTCACGCGCCGGCTCGTACGCAGCGCAATCGATCGCTTGCTGCGCAGCGGCCGTTGGATCGACGTGCAGGTCGATGGCGAGCCGCTCGGTGACGGAGTGCTACTCACGCTCCACCTCGAGCCGCGGATCACGTTGCGGCGCGTCGACATCCAGGGCTGCGATCACGTCGACGACGAGGTCGTCAACGATGCGCTCGCGGTGAGCGCCGGCTCCGAGGTGGGCATCGAGCGCCTGGACTCGCTGTCGGCGGCCGTGCGCAAGGCGTACGCGGAGCGTGGCTATCTTGGCGCGCGCGTGAACACGAGCTTTCGCGACACCGACGACCCTTCGTCGAAGGTGTTGATGGTGAGCATCGAGGAAGGCGCGCCCACACGCATCGCCGAGGTCGGGTTCTCGGGCGAGCAGCCCAGGGATCCGCGGGCGGTGCTCGAAGCCATGGGCGTATCGCTGTCCGATGTGCTCGACCGACGCACGCTCGCGGAGAGCGCCAAGAAGGGCGAGACGTTCCTGCACGAGCATCGCTACTTCGAAGCGAGCCTGGAGGCGCCGATTCTGACGATCCGCGGCGAGTCGGCCAAGGTCACGTTTCCCGCGCACGTCGGCCCGCAGTACGCGTTCGATGTCCTGGGCGCG
>DASVHQ010000354.1:0-6873 GCA_036382515.1 Polyangiales bacterium
GGCACAGCCGGTGGGCGAGGCACCACCAGCGAGCGGAGCTTCGCGTTAGGCGCGAGGACTCCATGGAAACGCAGCGTGTGGGCTCTTGGAGGCGGAATCGCAGCGACAAGACGTGCGATGAAATCGAGCGGCTCGAACACCACCGAAGTGGTGCCGTCGCGCCAGGGCTTCTTCAAGAGCAGCTGCAACCGGCCGTCGGGCAACTCATGCAAGCGCTCTTGGGCAAGCGGCGGACGCATCAGATAGCGGCACAGACGCTCCAGCTACTTCTTGTCGCGGCCGTGCACGCTCGCCGATGCGTGCACGTTGACACCACGCGCCTCACCGACGACGCCACGCTCATCGCCTGCTGCTGACGGCGGCGCTGCTCCGAGCAGTCGAAGCACCGGTTTGCCGGCCGACGCACCCAGGAGCTGCTGTCCCCGGGCCGAGGCCTCATAGCAAGCGTGCAGCGCGACCTGCTCGGCGGGCGGTGCTTCCTGCTCGGCGTCACCACCCTCTTGCTCATCGACGTATCGACCGTGCTTGCGCAGCACTCGCTCGATGCGCGCTGCGACGCGCTCAGCGAGCTCTTGAGCCTCGGCCGCCGAGGGCTCAGGCAGCGGCAAGAAGCGCGGTGCGCCGCCGTCAGCCGCGTCGCACACGTACACGCCATCGATCAGGATCGTGTGGAAGTGCACAGAAAGCCGCAAAGCCGAATCCGTTCTCTGCACCACCGTCACCGCCCCGGTCTGAGCCAGCGCGATGCTTGACAGCCCGTGCACCTGCTTGGCCCGCCGCCGATAGCTGCGCGACAGCTCCTTCACGAACGCGTTGAGCACGGCGGCGCACAGCTCTCGGTCGTAGCCGAGCAAGTGGCGTAGCTGAAACGGTAGCGAGCACACCCAGTGCCGCAGCGGCACCTCCGGCAGCACTCGTTCGGTCAGGTGCAACGACGCATCACTCATCCTGCGTCCGCAACAGCTCGGGCAGAAGCCTCGGTGCTTGCAGCTGAACGCTACGAGCAGGCTCTTGCCGCAGTCCAAGCAGACAAGCAAAGCGCAGCCATGCTCCGGAAGTCCACACCGCAAGTAGTCCTGCACTTCGCGCAGCACGAAGCTCGGCAGCCCGCCCGCCTCTTCGGCCTGCTCCACGAAAGCCGGCCAGTGCGCGCTCAGCGTGCGGTGCAGCGTCGTGAGTTCGGGCCGTCTGCGAGCGTAGCCGTCGGCGCGCGCAGGCGGCGCGCAGAGCTCTGCCGCGTGACCCATCCGGCCTGCGCAACGCAAGCCCCGCGCCGAGCGCTGCGTGTAGTGGTTATGCAGACTTGGCCGGACATGGACGTGATGGTGATCGCAGAGGGCGTGGAGACGAAGAACGAGCGCGAGACGCTCGTGCGACTCGGCTGCGACATCTTCCAGGGAATCTGTTCGCGAAGCCGGACAGAGCGTTTCCCGATGCGCTTTTCTGACACGGAACGCGCTGCGACCGGCCTGCCGCGGCCCGTGCTATTCTGCGGCTCGGCCGCATGTCCAGCCCCTCCGATAGCCAACCCGCAGCGCCCATCCAGAACGTCGGCATCGTGTTTTCCGGCGGCCCTGCGCCGGCCGCCAACGCCGTGATCGCCGCGGCCGGCAGCGCGTTTCGTCGCACAGGCTCGCAGGTCATCGGTCTTCTGCAGGGCTATGCGGGTCTGCTCGATCCGGCGCGCGCCGGCGGGCCGCTCAAGGAAGGCGTGCACTACCGCATGATCGAAAACACCGATCTGCGCGGGCTGCGTAACGACCGCGGCGTGCTGATCGGCACCGCGCGCCTGAACCCGGGCAAAGAAGTGAAGTGCCTCGCGGACTTGGACGATCCGCACAAGAGCCGCGGCCTGCGCGCGCTCTACGAAGCGCTGCGCGAGCTGCAGCTCGACGCGCTCGTCTCGATTGGCGGCGACGGCACGCTGCGCACCGCGAATCTGCTCTACGAGTACCAACGGCGTTTGCCTGCGGAGCTGCCGCGTGTGCGCGTGGTGCACGTGCCGAAGACCATCGACAACGACTACGACGGCATCGACTTTACGTTCGGCTTCTTCACGGCGGTCGAGGTGATGGCGAAAGAGCTGCTCAACTTGCGCGCTGATGCCATCGCGACGCAGAGCTACTACATCGTGTCCACCATGGGTCGCCGCGCCGGCTGGCTCGCGTACGGCGTCGCGATCGCCGGCGAAGCGCACTTGGTCGTGGGCGTCGAAGATGTGCAGGGCCCGCTTCGCACGGCAGACGGCAAGCTGAATCTCTCGGCCCTGGTCGATCACATCGTCGACTTGATCATGACGCGCAGCACGCGTGACAAGCGCTACGGCGTGGTGGTGTTGGCTGAGGGTCTTGCCGAAGAGCTCGAAGACAGCGTGGTCTCGGGCATCCCGCGCGACGAGTACGGTCACATTTCGTTTGCCAAGCTCGATCTCGGCAAGCTCGTCGCGCAGCGCGTGCGCGAGCGCTGCGTCACGCGCATCGGGCGCGCCATCAAGGTCACCGGCCTGCAGCTGGGCTACGAGTCGCGCTGCGCGGCGCCGCACGCGTTCGACGTGCTCTTGGGCACTCAGCTCGGCTTCGGTGCCTATCGAGCGCTCGCCGAAGAACAGCTCGACGGACACATGGTGAGCACCTCGGGTCAGCTCGATCTGCGTTACGTGCCGTTCAGCAAGCTGGTCGATCCAGACACCCTCGGAGTCGCCACGCGGCTCATTGCGCCCGGTAGCGACTTTCATCGCTTGGCGCAGCAGCTCGGCACACGCATCCGAACCGGCGGCTGATCCGCGCGAGTTACGAGTGCTTGCGCGGCGTGCGCCGCCGACGGGCGTACATGACGGTTCCGAGCGTAAGCGCGGCGCCTAGGACGGACAAACCTCGAATTGCCCCCTCGCGATGTCAAGCGCCAGCCACCGGTAGCCACCGCGACCTGCCTGCGTCACCGCCCGGAACCCTCGCGTGGCACTGCACCAGCCGCTGCAAGAACCGGATTGCCGCACGGCTGTCCAGGATCTTGGGCTTTGGTGCTGGCGGCTTGGGCGGCGCGACCTCCGGCGGTGCTGCTGGGGGCTTGGCCGGCGTAGCCTGGGCCGGTACCGGTTTGGGCGGTGTGCGCTTGGCTTTCGCGTGCGCCCTGGGCGGGGGTCGGGGTCGCGGCGCGAAGGCCGAAGTTTCCGCAGTCGTACAAGAAATAGATCGTGATGTTGTAACGCGCTGGGGTCCAGCGCTGACCGAACTCATTCCATCAAGCGTGGGGTGCGCATTTCCAAGGTAGAACTCGATAGCCCTGCCTCCCGCGCGGCGGCAGCTTCGGTCAACGGTGCGGGGCACTCAGAAATCGAGCTTGCGCCACATCACCGGCACGCGCCTCTGTGCCTTGCCACTGGCTGGTGTCTTCGCACCACCACCCGCAGTGCTCGCGGCGGACTTTGGCGCAGGTGCCTGGGCCGCGGGCTGGACGGCGGCCGCGCTCGGTGCGGTGGGCCCCGACGAAGTAACCTGGTCGGAGGCTGCCTTTGGAATGGTCGTAGTGCGCTCGACCGCAGCGGAGGGCGGCAGCGGCAGCGTCTCGTGCGGCGGCTGGCGCGAGCGCTCTCGGGTCGACCAGAGCCATGCAGAAGCGAGCAAGAGCAGAGCCACCGCGAGTGCTGCCCAGCGGCTGCGGCTCGCATGCTGTGGGCGCAACGTCGGCGCAGGGGGCGGCGGCGCCGTGCTCGGCAAGAGAATGGCGGCGCCCGGCTCGAGCACGTCACGCGTAGCGTCGCGCAAGGCGCGCAGCATCTCGGTCGCGGTCTGAAAGCGTGCGTGGCGATCTCGGTTGAGCGCCCTGCTCACCACCTCTGCCAGCGCGGGCGGCACGCTCGGCACCAGCGTCGACACGCGCGGCGCATCGGTCGTGGCGATCATGATCGCGAGATCCCCGCTATTGGCGTGCTCGTAGGGCAAGCGGCCGGTGAGCAGCTCGTAGAGGATGACGCCGACACTCCACAGGTCGGTACGGTGATCGAGATCCGGAACGCCGCGGATGTGCTCGGGGGACATGTACTGCGGCGTACCTACGATCACGCCTTCCTTGGACGTGAGCACCGAACGTCGGGTGCTCTTGGGATCGACGTTGCGCGCGATCCCGAAGTCGATGATCTTGGGATGGACCTCGTCGTCGCCGGCCAGGAGGAAGATGTTCTCCGGCTTGAGGTCGCGATGCACGATGCCCGCTTCGTGGATGGCTGCGAGACCTCTGAGCACTCCGCACAAAAGCCGCACGATTTCGTTGAGCTCCAGCTTGGGCTCGCGCATCACGCGTTCGGCGAGGTCCTCGCCGGCCAAGAGCTCCATCACCATGTAGGCACGGTCGCGGGCAGTCCCGAAGTCCAGGGTGTGGATCACGTTGGGGTGTTGAACGGCGCAGGCCAGCCGCGCCTCGCGCAGGAACTGTTCGACCTGCTGATTGCGATAGCGCTCGTCCTTGGCATAGAGGAACTTGATCGCCACCGTGCGTTCCAGCGTGTGATCAAGCGCCTGCCAGACGCTGGCGCTGCCGCCTTCGCCGAGCATTCGCTCCAGCTTGTAGCGCCCGGCGACCAACTCTCGTGCGTCGAACATGCGGTGATTTGTCGGCGAAGACACGGTTCCAGCCCGGACCAGAAACACTGCTATCATCCTACCATGGGAACGCGGCCGGACCTTTGTGGTCGCTTTCGGGCGCGCAGCATCGCGTGGCTCGCCGTCTGCGCCATCTGGAGCGCAACTGCGGCCGGTCAGGACGTCGAGAACAAGGCCTTGGCGCGGCAGCTATTCCAGCAGGCGGTGGTGGCGGCCGACCACGAAGACTGGGTGGCCGCGGAGGACGGCTTCCGACGGTCGCTTGCGCTGACGGGTTCGAGTGTCGTCCGTTACAACTTGGCGTCGGCCCTTTCCAAGCGTGGCAAGCTGGTGGAAGCGAGTGAGCTGCTCGCCGAGGTCGAGCACGACGCGGGCGCCGAGTCGGCGCTGCGCGAAGCTGGTACCGCCCTGCGCGAAGCGATCATTCCGCGGCTCGCGCATCTGACCTTGCATGTCATCGGCGAGCGCAAGGGTGTCACCTTGCAGCTCGATGGACATCCGCTTCCGTTCGAGGCGGTGGATGTTGCGCTGCCGGTCGACCCTGGCACGCACGATGTGCATGCCCAGCGAGCGCCGTCTAGTGACGCAGCCGGTGACCTGGCCTTCGCGGTCGGGGAAGGCGAGCAGCAAGAGCTGATGCTCGAGCTGGCACCCGCGCCGAAGCCCGCGTCCAAGCCTGCAGCGTCCGCTGTGGCGCCGACGGCTGCCGAGA
The DNA here is from genome assembly GCA_036382515.1 of Polyangiales bacterium. Classification (GTDB taxonomy): domain Bacteria; phylum Myxococcota_A; class Polyangia; order Polyangiales; family JAFGIB01; genus JADGRF01. The sequence continues at coordinate 5,311 of DASVHQ010000354.1, forward strand.
CAGCCCGGCAGGGGTTGTCCGGTGTCGAGCACGCCACTCCGCGCGTGACCTCGCCAGCAGCTAGCGGCGGCAAGAGCGTGTTCGCCAGCCCCTGGCTCTGGGCAGCTACAGGGCTCGTGGCCGCGGCAGCGGTGGTCGCCGTCGTGGTCGTGAGCTCTGGCACCAGCGATCACGCGCCGGTGAGAGGCAATCTCGGTTCGGGGCTGGTGGTGGTGGGGAAATGAAGCACGCGTCGAGATGGTTCGGAGCACTCTGCGGTGCGTTCATGCTGGCGGGCGCAGCTTGCAAGACCGCGCAGCACGTCACGGAGATTGTGCTGGTGATCGACACGGATCTGCGCGTTCCGCAGGAGCTCGATCGCGTGCAGGTAGCGGTGACCGGGCCAGTTGGCGATACACGCCAAGTCGAAGAAGTCCTTAGCTCGAGCGACAAGCTGCCGCTGCGCCTGGGCATTCAATACGGTGGAGGAGCGGTGGGCGGCCTTCGTGTCGTCGTGGCTGGCCTGCGCGGCGCGCAGAATCCCATTCTGGTCGTCCAACGCGCGGCAGAGGTCGATTTCGTGGCGAACCAGATCCTCACGCTCCATCTCGATCTGCTGCGTGCGTGCGAAGGCGTGATGTGTCCCGCCGACCAGACCTGCGCTCCGAAGACTTGCACACCGGGAGGATCCTGCAGCGTCGCCTGCCGCACGACCGCCGTCGCGCGCACGGAGCTATCGCCGTGGAGCGGGCCGCCGCCGCGCCAGCTGACGTCCCCGGCCGCGTCGGCTGATGCAGCTACCAGCGGCACGGTCGATGCCGCGCAGGACGCTAGCTCGCGTCTCGACGCAGCCGGAGCGTCTGGCACCGGCGCGACGTCGATTCCGGGGATCGATGCGGCTCCAGCCACACTCACTGACGCAAGCGCGCAGACGAGTGGCCGCGACGCCAGCCCGCCGACGAGCTGCTTCTGGCCGAGCGGTGCAGCTTGCGGCGGCACTGGTATCAACAGCATCAGTGCGTGCGTGGTTGGCCGCTGTATAGTCGTCTGCAACACCGGCTTCGCAGACTGCAACGGCGTCGCAGCGGACGGTTGCGAGGTCGACGTCGCGACGGACAGCAAGGACTGCGGAAGTTGTGGCCACAAGTGCTCGATTTGCTGCACTGGTCAGTGTGGGATCGGCAAGACATGTCCGTAAGGAGGCTACCGCGTGGCGACGCTGCGGGGCTCGGCCTGCAGATCCGACGGCTAGGGCGCTGCGGGGTTCTGTTGCATTAGCGCGCTTTTTGGCCAGTTGTGGTAGGCCCAGCCGATGCGCCTCAAAGGGTACCGCTTCCCTACGGACATCATCCTGCAATGCGTGCGTTGGTACCTGCGATACGGCCTGAGCTCGTATGGTGCGAAAACTCGATCGTCGCAAGAAGGGTGTGCTCACCAGGTCTTGGGGTGCACAGCGGAGGGCGGGTCTTCCGCCAGGGGCCCCGACAACGCAGCAGTGACGACGCCGGGTTCTGTGCTGGAGCACGCGCCCATGGCTGGCGCGCGCGTCACGGCACGCGGCGCGGCGTCGGCGCCATCGACCGC
>DASVHQ010000355.1:0-4599 GCA_036382515.1 Polyangiales bacterium
CGACCCTTGGGCGGCGCCGGCAGGGCGAGCAGCTCGGGATCGATCGCGTCGACCGCGAGCGCGGCCGGCAGCGGTGCCCCGGTGGGATCGACCGTATGGTCCATCTGCGTCACGTAGCCACAGACAACGGCGGTGGGCAAAGGTTCGGCCGGTCTGCTCGCTTTTTGTGAGGGCGCCCCTGGGGTTACCTGGGCCTACCCTGGGTCTTTCCCTTGGCAGCCCGGGGCGGTCGTGCTAGCTAACCGCTCCCGTTTGCCGCCATTGATGCGGCCGGTGACTTTCCGGCGCGGGTCTACCCGCCCGAGTGGTACGGAGCTCGTCATGCAGAAATCGCCCATCGCAATCGTCAAGGAACGCTTCAAGGACAAGGAAGGCCTGATCAGCGCCGTCAAAGCGCTGGCCACGGACGACCTCTGGCTGGAACGCTTGAGCGACGACAAGGGCCTGCCGCACGTCTCGAACAAGAAGCTTCTGCACCTGCACGAAGTGCTCAGCACGGTGCAGAAGGAGCACGGCTCCCGCGCCAAGCTGATCGAAGCGATTCTCGCGACCGAGAAGCGCGCGAAAGACGCCGGCTACCGCACCGGCCTCGAGAAGAAGGCGACCCCGCAGCTGCTCGAGATCTTTCGCGCGACCAAGAAGCGCAACAAGACCGCCGCGAGCTGAACGCTCGTTGCGCGTCGCGCTGCTTCTACAAACCTAGCCAGCTCGCGCACTTGCGCGTGCGCGTGGCTGTGTGGCCTCGGCCGCGGCGGGCCGAACGCACCTGTGCGCACCCTTTCGCCTGTGGTTGTCGGCGCGCGCCTTTGCTAACAAGGCGAGCTTGCTTCGAGCGCTCCGGCATCTCGCCGAGACCGTGACGGCGTTTGGCTGCGACCATGTCCGAGTTCGTCCACCTGCACGTCCACTCGCAGTACTCGATGCTCGACAGCGCGCTGCGCGTGAAGGGCATGGCGGCCAGCGCCAAGGCGCTGGGCATGCCGGCCGTGGCGCTCACCGACCACGGCAACATGTTCGGCGCCGTGCAGTTCCACGGCGAGTGCAAGAAGCAGGACGTGAAGCCGATCCTCGGCTGCGAGGTGAACCTGTGCGCCGATCGCAAGAACGGCGGTCGTGAAGCCAATCACCTGGTGCTCCTGGCGCGCTCACAAGAGGGCTACAAGAACTTGATTCGCCTCACGAGCCTCGGCTGGGTCGAGGGCATGGCGGGCGGCAAGCCCCGCATCGACTTCGAGCAGCTCGCCCAATACAGCAAGGGGCTCGTCGGGCTGTCCGCGTGCATGGGCGGCTACCTCGCGCAGGAAGTGCTGCAGAAGGGGCAGGGCGCGGGTCGTGCGGCGCTCGGCAAGCTGCGCGAGTGCTTCGAGCCCGACGCGTTCTACGTCGAGCTGCAAGACCACGGCTTCGTCGAGCAGAAGCCGCTGAACGACATTCTCGTCGAGCTGGCGCGCGAGCAGTCGCTGCCACTGGTCGCCAGCAACGACTGCCACTACCTCGAGCGCAAGAACGCGCACGCGCAGCTGGTGCTGCAGTGCATCGCCTCGGGCACCAGCCTCAGCGACATGGAGCGCGCGCACCACGGCTCGCAGGAGCTGTACTTCAAGAGCGGCGCCGAGATGGCCGACGTGTTCCGCCACTTGCCCGAGGCCGTGAAGAACTCGCTCGTGATCGCCGAGATGTGCGCCGGGCGTGCCAGCCCCTTCGCCAAACCCATGCTGCCGCGCTTTCAAGTGCCCGACGGCATGGACGAGATCTCGCACTTCCATGCGCTGGCGCTGAAAGGTCTCGAAGAGCGCTTCGTCGAGCTCGCCGCCATGGGCTGCAAGATCAACGAGTACGCGTATCGCGAGCGGCTGCGCATGGAAGGCGAAGTCATCGCGCAGATGGGCTTCGCCGGTTACTTCCTGATCGTTCAGGACTTCATCAACTGGGCCAAGCAACAGGGCATCCCCGTGGGCCCGGGTCGTGGCTCGGGTGCCGGTTCGATCGTCGCGTACGCAATGCGCATCACCGACCTCGATCCGATTCCCTACGGCTTGCTCTTCGAGCGCTTCCTGAACCCCGAGCGCGTGTCCATGCCCGACTTCGACGTCGACTTCTGCATGGACCGTCGCGACGAGGTGATCAACTACGTGCGCGGCAAGTACGGCAAGAGCAGCGTGGGTCAGATCGCGACCTTCCACTTGCTCAAGAGCCGCAGCGTGGTGCGTGACGTCGGCCGCGCCATGGGCATGACGCCGCAGGACGCTGGCCGCATCGCCACGCTCGTTCCCGAGCCCGTGCAGGGCAAGAGCGTGCCGATCGCCGACGCGATCAAGCAGGAAAAGCGCCTGCGCGACGCGAGCGATCAAGATCCCAAGGTGAAGGAGCTGCTCGACACCGCGATGGCGCTCGAGGATCTCAACCGTCACGCCGGCATGCACGCGGCGGGCGTGGTGATCAGCGAAGGCCCGCTGTGGGATCACGTGCCGGTGTTCTGCCCGGAGCCCGAGGTCTACGTCACGCAGTACGACAAGAACGACGTGGAGTCGGCGGGCCTGGTGAAGTTCGACTTCCTCGGCCTCAAGACGCTCACCACCATCGACATCGCGACGCGCCTCATCAACAAGCGCCCCGATCGCAAGGGTAACCCGTTCCTGATCGAGCGCATCGTGCTCGACGACGCCGCGACCTACGCGCTTTTGTCGTCAGGTGAAACCACCAACGTGTTCCAGCTCGAATCGAGCGGCATGCAGACGCTGATCAAGCAACTGCGCCCCGACAGCTTCGAGGACATCATCGCGCTGGTCGCGCTCTACCGACCGGGCCCGCTCGGCTCGGGCATGGTCGACGACTACGTTGCGGGCAAGCACAAGAAGAAGGTGGTGAAGTACCCGCACCCCTGCCTCGAAGCCACGCTCAAAGAGACCTTCGGCGTGATGGTCTACCAGGAGCAGGTCATGGAGGCCGCGCGTGTCATGGCCGGCTACTCGCTCGGTGGCGCTGACCTCTTGCGCCGCGCCATGGGCAAGAAGAAGGCCGAAGAGATGGCCAAGCAGAAGATGAGCTTCATCGAGGGCTCACAGAAGAACGGCCACGCCACAGCTGACGCCGAGTACGTGTTCGAGCTGATGGACAAGTTCTCGGGCTACGGCTTCAACAAGTCGCACTCCGCCGCGTACGCGCTGATCGCGTATCAGTGCGCCTATCTCAAGGCGCATTTCCCGGTCGAATTCCTGTGCGCCACCATGACGGCCGACAAGGACAAGATCGAAAAGGTGGTGCGCACCGTGGCCGAAGCCCGCGCCATGGGCATCACCGTGCTGCCGCCGGACGTGAACGAGAGCGAGATCGACTTCGCGTGCGTCTACGAGCTCGGCGAAAACCCCACCAAGCGCAAGCCCGGCCAGCCCGTCGCGATGGGTGGCAAGCTGCGTGACACGCACAACCCGAAGATTCGCTTCGGCCTCGGCGCGGTGAAGGGCGTGGGTGCTGCGGCACTCGAGTCGATCCTGCATGCGCGCACAGGCGAGGTGGGCGTAGACGAGAAGAAGCCGTTCGAAGACCTCTTCGACTTCACCGGTCGCATCGACCTGCGCCGCGTGAACAAGGGCGTGGTTGAAGCGCTAGTGCAGTGCGGCGCCATGGACAGCCTGCACGACGGCAGCGGTGTGGGGCGCGATCGCGCGCTGGCTGCGATCGACACGGCCATCGAGCAAGGCAAGAAGACCAGCGCCGACCGCAGCAGTGGCCAGACCGATCTCTTCGGCGCGCTGCTCGCTGGCGGCGACACCTCTGCCGCCGGTGGGCGCCGCAACGCGTTCCCGGAAGTGGAACCGTGGAGCCGGCACGAGAAGCTCAAGCGCGAGAAGGCCACGCTCGGCTTCTACATCTCGGGCCATCCACTCGACGGCTTCAAGGAAGAGCTCAAGCGCTTCTGCAACGCCAGCAGCGCGAGTCTCGACAACGTGCCCGAGGGCACCCAGGTCTCGATGGGCGGCGTGGTCGAAGACTACCGCGAGCGCCCCACCAAGACCGGCGGCAAGATGGCGTTCTTCCAGCTCGACGACCCCTACGGTCGCGTGGAAGTCATCGTGCGGCAGCGCGCCGTGGAGCAGTTCCGCGAGCTCTTGACCAGCGACGTACCGGTGCTGATCTCGGGCGTGGCGCGCGCCGAACGCGACAACGGCCAGGGCGGCGCACCCGTGGACGACGGCATGGACGCGCCCGCGCCCGAAGTGAAGGTGCTGCTCGATCAGGCCACGCCGCTGGTGCAAGCCTTCCGCGCCAAGACACGCACCGTGCGCGTGAAGGTGCACGTGGACCGCGTCGACAAGAAGAAGCTCGTGGAGCTACGGCGCGCGCTCGAATCACACCCGGGCAACTGCCCGGTGTTCGTGCAGCTGGTGTCCTCGGATGACTGGCGCGTGACGCTGGGCGGTAACAAGCTCACCGTCGAACCGTCGGAAGCCATGCTGAGCAGCCTCGAACGCCTGTTTGGCGAAAAGGTCTGTGAGCTCCGCTAACGTCAGCGGCGCAACGCCTGCCGCTGATGGCGGCGGCGAGGCAGAGTTGATGGGGCGTGCAGGCGCATTGGCGGGCCTGACCTTGGCCGAGCTG
>DASVHQ010000356.1:0-4881 GCA_036382515.1 Polyangiales bacterium
CCCACCTGGTGTCTTGAAAGCCCCCCATCGGTGGCTCGGAAGCCCGAAGGTGGTGTCTCGAAAGCCCCCGGGCTGGCTAGTTGGTGCCCAAAACCCACTTCTTGGCGAACCCCAAGAAAGCGGCGTCGGGGCGCTGTGCACGGCGCCCGCCCTTGGTCAGCCACGCGTGGAAGTCAGCAAGGCAGACCTCGGCATCACGCCCCGGGTAGAGCTTGCGGAACTGATTCTTGGCGGCCTGACTGACGGCGGGGAGTTCCACCAACGGGAGCGCGCCCTGGGAAGGATGGGCAAGGGGGGGCTTCTGAGCCACCGCTTCGCTCGCCATCGCACGCACCGTATCGGTGCCGGGTTCGATGTACGCCGCGTACCCGCCCGTGGTCGCGACCTCGGCCAGAGCCGCCTTCAGCTTGCGCCGGAACTCCTTGAGCTCGGCACCGCTGCCGGAAAGCCGGTGCAGCTCAGAGACCGTGACGGGTTTCCTGAACTTCGAGAAATAGTGCTGCAGCCACAGGGCGAGCCACTTGCCGCTGAGTCTGCGGCGCTGCTCCCAATCCACCGTGGCGAAACCCGACTCGAAGAGCTTGCAGAGGTTGCGGTTGATCTGAACCACGTAAGCGGAATCGTCCCCGCTCACATCAGCGCGCGCGCCCTCCGGCAGCATCGAACCGAAGTAGAGGCGCTGGTTGGCCGTGTCGAAGACTTCGACGTTTGTCGCCACGAGGTCGGTGATCCACGAGTGCAGCTGATCACGCTGGCTCTTGCCGGTGTGCCGCCCGATCAAGCGCAGGAAGGCGCGCGAGCGGAACTGCAACTTCGTTCCTTCGGGCGTCCGACGAGCAAGATGCATGATGCCTTGCCACACGTCGCCGTGAACCTGCGTAAGGCGCTTGCCCTTGTATTTGATGCAGAAGCCGTTGGCGTTCGCGATCTCCACGCCATTGCAATAGGTGGCGTCTTTCTCCTGAATCGCTGCGAAGAGCGCGCAGGCGATGAACTCGGTGGGCATCGCCCGCTTGTCGTCCGGCCAGAACGCAAGCTGGTAAACCTTGGCGGCCTCCTCTTTCGCCAGCTGCTCCTCAAGGGAACGCTGCCACTCCGGGCTGCCAATCCTGGGCTTGCTGCCGGTGTCCTCGAGCACGCGAGCGAGCTTCGGCGTAGCCTCGACAGGCGCAGCAGCGTGGGGCTTCGGATCGTTGTCGGCCATGCGCGCCCCTAGTGTGCGGCAATGTAGGATTATGCTACCGCTGGACTGTACCAGTGTTCAGCCGTGCGAGTCAACGAGGATTGCCGGCGCTTTCCCGGCGAACCTCTGGTGTACAGTTTACTGGTTTACATGTTTGTGTGTAAACTCCCAAACTCTTTGGTGCAAGTCCTTTTGCCTGGTCCCCGGCTCGTGCAAGGGCGACCCACTTTCATGGTCGGCGCTGGCACGCCTCACTGAGTTCGCCGCGCAATGCTGCCACGCGCGGGCAACGCTTCCGCTACTCTGCGGCCGCCTGCATGAACATCGCGGCTTTCATCGCCAAGTGGTCTGCATCAGCGGCGGCCGAACGCGCCAACAAGGACGCCTTTCTGCTTGAGCTCTGCGACGTGCTGGAGGTGCCGAGGCCCGACCCGACCACCGCCGATCCCGAGCGCGATCTCTACGTCTTCGAGAAGGACGCGCTGATGCCGCACGAAGGCGGCAAGATCTCGCGCGGCAAGATCGATCTCTATCGCGCCGACGCGTTCATCCTCGAAGCCAAGCAAGGCGCGGACGCGACGAGCAAGAAGCTCGGCACCGCCAAGCGCGGAACGCCGGGTTGGAACGTGGCGATGCTGGGCGCCTACGGCCAAGCGCTCGGCTATGCGCGCACCTTCGACAAGCCGGTGCCCTTTCTGATCACCTGCGACATCGGGCACTGCTTCGATCTCTATGCCGCCTTCGATGGCTCGTATGCCTACCGGGCGTTCCCGAACGCGCAGACTTCCCGAATTTTCTTCGCGGACTTGGAGCAGCACAAAGAGCTGCTGCGCCGCATCTTCACCGACCCGCACTCGCTCGACCCTGCGAAACAGGCTGCGAAAGTCACGCGCGAGGTCGCCACGCACTTGGCTGAGCTGGCGAAGGCGCTGGAGGTCGCCGGCCACGCGCCCGAGACGGTCGCCACCTTCCTGATGCGCTGTCTCTTCACCATGTTCGCCGAGGACGTCGGCCTTCTGCCGAAGAACTGGTTCAAGGACGCGATCAAGGAGCACTGGCTGCCCAATCCCGCGGCCTTCCCGGTGGGCATCGAGTCGCTGTGGCGTGCGATGAACGAAGGTCAGCCCTTCGGCTTCGTCGGCAAGCTTTTACATTTCAACGGCGGGCTCTTTTCGCAACCAAGCTCACTGCCGCTGACGGCGGCGCACCTCGAACGCCTGTACGAAGCTGCGAGCTGCAACTGGTCGGACGTCGAGCCCGCCATCTTCGGCACCTTGCTGGAACGCGCCCTGGACCCCAAGGAGCGGCACGCGCTGGGCGCGCACTACACGCCGCGCGCCTACGTGGAGCGCTTGGTGCGGCCCACCATCGAGGAGCCGCTACGCGCGGACTGGGAGCTGGTGCAAGCCGAGGTTCGGGAGCTGGTGGCGAGTGACAAGGTCGAGCCAGCCAGGAAGAGCGTGCGCGCGTTTCACCAGAAGCTCTGCGCCACCCGCGTGCTCGACCCCGCCTGCGGCTCGGGCAACTTCTTGTATGTGGCGCTCGATCTCTTCAAGCGCCTGGAGAGCGAGGTGCTCGCGCTCCTCGAAGGCCTGGGCGAGAAGCAGAGCTTGCTCTTGCATCAGGAGACGGTGCGCGTGACGCCCGCGCAGTTCCTGGGCATCGAGATCAAGCGCTGGGCCAAGGAGATCGCCGAGCTGGTGCTCTGGATCGGCTACTTACAGCATCACTTCCGCACCCGCGGCCACGACACCCCGCCGCCCGAGCCGATCTTACAGGACTACCACAACATCGAATGCCGCGACGCCGTGCTCGCCTACGACGAGAAGAAGCTCCTGCGCGACGAACATGGCAAACCCATCACTCGCTGGGACGGCGAGACCTACAAGAAGAGCCCCGTCACCGGCGAAGACGTCCCGGACGAAAGCGCGCAAGCGCCGCAATACGAATACGTGAATCCGAGGAAGGCAGAGTGGCCGAAGGCGGAGTTCGTCGTCGGGAATCCGCCCTACATCGGCAACAAGAGGATGCGACTGGCGCTTGGCGACGGGTACGTGGAGGCGCTGCGGGCCGCCCACGACGACGTGCCCGAGACCAGCGACCTGGTGATGTACTGGTGGAACCACGCCGCCCACCTCGCCCGAGCGCAGAAGATCCGCCGCTTCGGGTTCATCACCACCAACAGCATCACCCAGACCTTCAACCGGAAGGTGGTCCAGCCCCACCTCGAAGGGAAGGACCGCGCGTCGATCGTCTTCGCCATCCCCGACCACCCATGGGTCGAGTCGACCGACGGCGCGGCGGTGCGAGTGGCGATGACCGTTGCCGCGCCGGGGGAGCAGGCCGGCGTGGTCTACACCGTCGAACGCGAAGAGGAAGGGAGCGGCGGCGAGATGCTCGTCGAGCTTCGGGGGCGACGCGGGACGGTGCATGCCGACCTCACCACCGGGGCCGCGGTGCTGGCGGCCGTGCCCCTGTCGGCGAACGCCAACCTCTGCACGCAGGGGGTCATCCTCGTAGGGGAAGGATTTCGCATTTCCCGCGACGACTTCTCCGCCCTCGGGCTTCGAGCTGGAGCGCTGCCCGTCGTCGTGAAGCGGTACCTCATCGGCAAGGACATCGTGCAGCAGCCTACCGAGCGCTTCGTCATCGACTTCTTCGGTCTGACCGAGGAGGAGGCTCGCGGAAAGTACCCGGCGCTGTACCAGCGGGTGGCCGACACGGTCCGACCCGCGAGAATGCAGAACCGCGACACACAGCGACAGAGGAACTGGTGGTTGTTCGGGCGGTCCAACGAGCGCATGCGTGACGGGCTGCGCGGCCTCAAGCGCTACGTGGCCACCATCGAGACCTCGAAGTTCAAGCCGTTCGTATTCCTCGACGGGGACATCGTGCCCGATCACAAGCTCTACGCCGTCGCCACCGACGACGCCCGCGTTCTCGGCATCCTCTCCTCTCGGGCTCATCAGGTGTGGGCCCTCGCTGCCGGCGGCCACCTCGGCGTCGGCAACGATCCCACCTGGACCAACACCACCTGCTTCCTCCCCTTTGCCTTCCCCGTCGTGAAGAAGGAGCAGCAGGAGCGCATCCGCGCTCTGGCCGAGCAGCTCGACGCCCACCGCAAGCGGCAGCAGGCGCAGCATCCGACGCTCACCGTCACCGGCATGTACAACGTGCTCGCAAAGCTGCGCTCGGGCGAAGTCCTGTCGGCCAAGGACAAGCTCATCCACGAGCAGGGCCTCATCTCGGTGCTCAAGCAGATCCACGACGACCTCGACGCTGCGGTCTTCGACGCCTACGGCTGGCCGCACGACTTGAGCGACGAACAGATCCTCGAAAAGCTGGTCGCGCTCAACGCCGAGCGCGCAGAAGAAGAACGCAAAGGCCTGGTGCGCTGGTTACGCCCAGAGTTCCAAAACCCCGGCGGCCGCACCCAGGCCACCCAAGTCACGCTCGCAGGCGAAGACGAAAGCGACGCGTCCACACAAACCGCCCCAACCATCGCAGCTGCGATCGCCTGGCCAAAGAAGCTCCCCGAACGCGTCGCTGCGGTCCGAGATCTGCTCCTTCGCAGCAAGAGCGACGTCAGCGCCGCCGAAGTCGCGCTGACCTTCAAAGGCGCCAAACCGAAAGACGTCGAGCCCGTGCTCGATGCGCTGGTCGCCCTCGGCCACCTAGTCGCCTACGCAGACCACGCC
>DASVHQ010000357.1:0-2165 GCA_036382515.1 Polyangiales bacterium
AGAGGCGACAGCGCTCGACCGGTGCCGAAGGTGCTCGATTTTGGCATCTCGAAGCTGACCGGCTCGACCGACACCTCCATCACCCAGACCGGCGTGGCCATCGGCACGCCGCTTTACATGTCCGTCGAGCAGCTCAGTGGCGTGCGCGACATCGACGCGCGCACCGACATCTATGCGTTCGGCGTGATCCTGTATCAGGCCGTCACCGGACAGCCGCCATTTCAAGCCGATACCTTCCCGGTGCTGATCGCAAAAATCATGACCGAGCACGCGGTGCCGCCCAAGGTGCTGCGGCCGGAGATTCCGCTGGCCTTGTCGCGCCTCATCGAGTGGGCGATGGCCAAGGATCGCAGTGCGCGCCTGTCGAGCATGGACGAGCTCATTCGCGAGCTCGAGCCCTTTGGTACCGAGCTTGGGTTCCGCGGCCAGATGACCATCAGCGGGTCGGATATTCCTTCGGTGCGCACGCCTGCCAGCGCGTCGAGCCGTGCTCCCGCTGCGCAGGTGGTTCGGACTGTGCCGCTGAAGCCAGCGCTAGCTGAAGAAGCTGTCGCAGCTCCACAGACGCCTGTGCCGTCGGTGCGTCCGCGGGAAGCACTGCTGGACACACCCGGCACGCTCGCGCCCGTGATCACCACGCCGGACGAACCGGCCGCCGAGATCCCTGGTCAGCGACGGGTCGGTGCTCGCGCCGTGGCTGCCGTGCTGGTCGTGGTCGCGCTGCTGGTGCGCTGGTGGTTGCTCCCGCACGGCCAGCCAGCCGACCAGCACAGCGCGCACATCGTCGTGCCTGCCACGAACCAAGCGATGCTCGCACCGATCACGACGCCGACCGTGGCGCCCCATGTCGAAACGACGACCGTGGGCGCTGCGAACACGGTGCTCGACCCAGGCGCCGCAGTTCCACCAACGACCATCCCCACGACGGACGGGGCAGCGAAGGCCGAGCAAGCAACCGGCAGCAAGCCGGCAGCGCAGGGTGCAGCCGGCACGGTGCACGCGGCGCACCCGCCGCACCGCGGGACGACAACGCGCAAGGGTGCGCAGCTGACGGCGGCAGCGCAGACGCCCGTTGTAACGCCGGCAGCCGCCGCCAACCCGCATGTATCGACGGACTCTTCGTCGAACACTCGCGAAAAGAAGGCGAGCTCGGGCCGATTCCGCGCGGGCGTTCCCGATCGCACGCAGTTCATGTCCCAGTAATCCGAACCCGTGGCAGCGGGGCAGCGCCGACCGCTGCCAAGTCCCCGCTGACCGACGCGGGTGCCGTGCGTCAGCGCGCTTGAAGAGCGCTGAGCGTGTCGCGCACAAAGCTTGCGGACGCCGGACGATCGATCTCGCGCCGAGCGAGGCACCGCGTCACGAGCGAGCAAAGCGGGGCAGGCAGGTCCGGACGCTCGCCGGCAAGGTAGGGCACAACGCGCACAGCGTCGTGCCTGCCAGTGGGATCGATGGGAACACAGAAATCCGGTTGCGCATACGAACCAGGCGACATCAGGTTCTTGCTGAAGCAGAACCCCCGGAATGGTGGTGTAGTGATGCGGCTGCCGACGACCGCACCACCAACCCTAGCGACAGCAGGGATCTACCGCGTAGCCGCCGAAACGCGCGCGCTCGCCGGTCAGGCGCCGCCGACACCAGCAGTGGGCAAGGTGTCCGGGTCCGCTCAGATTCAGGGCGGTAGTCGGTTTAAACGATGCCCGCTCCGCGCGGCGGTCGTCCCGGACGATAGCCCGGACAAACGCTGGCCCCTTCCGCACGGCGGTAACGCAGTTACTTCGCAGTCGTGGTAAGATGTCACCTCGAACGGACAGCCCAATACCCCGTTCATCCGGACTATGTGCCCGGGGTCGGCCGTGGCAAGAAGCTCGACGGCCATCATGGGTGTTGGCGCCTGCCTGCGCAGTCTCAAACGCTTGCCGCCGCCTCAGCTATTGCCGTGGCGAGGTTGCCGCGCGTGTAGCCGAGCGCCCGGTCGGCGGGGCTCGCATCGCAAAAGAAGTCGCGCGAAAACAGCTGCGTCACGAAGGCCGGATCCACCCCGGTCTCGCGCCCGACGAGCCGGGTGAGAAGCCGCGCTCCCACCCCGAGTGGAGCGAGCACCGAAGCCGGGACCCTCCGAACCCGGCGGGGGCGGCCCGTGGTGGCGGCAAAACGCTCGATGA
>DASVHQ010000358.1:0-39926 GCA_036382515.1 Polyangiales bacterium
CGACTGCGGCACGACGAAGCCAGTGAAGCTCGAGCCCGAGCCGATCAGCGTCAATCGGCTGATGCTCAGCTCGCTCGGTGCCTACCTCGACAGCAAGGGCGACTGGGGCAGCAAGCCGCTCTACACCGTGAGCTCGTGGACCCACCGTATGGCCATGGGCCGCGACAACTACGTCGAGCTGCACTACAGCGGTATTCTCTATCCGTTCGGCCATCAGGCCGACTTGGTGAAGATCACCGAGCGCAAGTTTCATCCGCTCGCACCACATCGCGCGTTCCTGTGGCAGCGCCAGTTCATCGTGGTGCGCGAGCCGGTGAAGAGTTACCCGCTCGGGTTGCGTCAGCTGCCTTTCACGGAAGTGCATCTGAAGACCTTGGTCACGCCCGATCTCGGTCCGGCACCGGCCACGTTCACCAAGTCGTTCGTACCGAACGTCGACAGCGCGCCGTTTCGCTTTCACATGGAGGGCCTCGATCGTGCAGGCCGCCTGATTCGTTTCGAAGTTGGTGTGGTCTGGGTGCCGACCGCCGCGGGCAAGCCGCTCGGCGGTGCCGTGTCCGATGCGCAGCTCGCTTACGTCGGCCCCGTGGCCACGGCCGATCTGCAGGGCCAGCGCGTCGCGTTCGCGTCGTCGGCGCAACCCGATGACACCACCTTCGAGACCCAGAGCATGAGCTTTGCCGAGCCCACGGGTGGCCCGACGCCGGATCCCGCGATCGGCTACTTGCCCGGCCTCGCCGAAGCCGGTCTGCAGGTCGAAGCCTTGCGCCATCTCGCCGGCCAGCAGGCGAGCTCGGCGTTTCAGTACGCCAAGAGCTTCATCGACCACGAGTTCGGCGCGGGCAACGAGGGCGAGCTGCTCATGCAGCTGGCCAGCGGCAGCCTGCCCGTCGACTTCCTCAAGGACTCGTCGAAGTCCGGCGGGTTCGTCGCACCGAGTCTCGACATCTCCGGTCTGTCGCGCCGCGTGGGCCCGGTCGCCGGCGATCTCGGCATGATCGCGAGCAACACCTTCGATCCGTCTTCGTTCCTCGCCAGCCTGAACGCCAAGCTCTTCGGCGTCTTCGATCTGAAAGACGTGATCACGGCGGTCGCCGGCCCGGATGGCGGCCTCGGCGCTGCGCCAAAGTTCATCACGCAAGCGCTGAGTGTGGTGGAGGAGTTCCTGCAGGATCTCGCGGCCATCCAGGCGCAGGCGCAGGCCGTGGCGAACGAGCTGATGGCGCTCGGACAAGCCGTCGACAGCTCGCTCACCGACATCGCGACCAAGGCCGAGACGCTAGTGAAAGACGTCGCGGCGATCCGGCTCGACGAAACGCACATCGACGGCGACATCGATCTGGTGGTGAACACGGATCTGCCCGCGTTCACCAAGTCGCTCAACGCTGCCGCGGCGCTGCTGGGCAAAGACCCGCTGCCGGCCGAGCTGCAGAAGCTCACGGCCGGCCCGCGCGCTGCGTTCAAGCAGAAGCTCGATCAAGTGGTCAGCGTGGTCGGCAGCGTGGCGAGCACCTTGCACGATGCGCTCAAGGCCTTTCGCATGGGCGAAGAGCTCGCGAAGAACCTCACCGTGCGCCTGGACTGGCGCCCACCCATCCAGGGCTTCCCCACGGGCGCCGGCAACGAGATCTTCGCACCGAACAAGCCGGATGCGTTCCTGCTGGCGGTCGAGGCGCGCGCCAAGGACCTGCCCGGCAAGCCCGCGGGTGTGGACTTCCTCGCCGCGCTCGAGGACTTCGAGATTCGTCTGATCGCACCGGCCACCTTCCTCAGGCTGAAGTTCAAGCGCGTCGCCTTCTCCGTGACCAGCGGCAAGAAGCCCGACATCGACGTGGTCTTCGATGACATGGCGTTCGATGGCGTGCTGTCGTTCGTCGACACGCTGCGCAAGCTCATCCCGCTCTCTGGCTTCAGCGATCCGCCGAGCCTCGATGTCTCGACCGAGGGCATCAAGGCGCAGTTCACGATGGCGCTGCCGAACGTTGCCGTGGGCGTGTTCAGCCTCACCAACCTCAGCTTCACCGCCGGCTTCCACATTCCGTTCATCGGCAACCCGTTGAGCGTCTCGTTTCAGTTCTGCAAGCGCGAGAGTCCGTTCCACCTGACGGTCACGTTCCTGGGTGGCGGCGGCTTCTTCGGCATCGAGGTCTCGCCCAAGGGCGTGCTGCTGCTGGAAGCGGAGCTGGAATTCGGTGCGGGCCTCGCGGTCGACTTCGGCGTGGCCAGCGGCTCGATCTCGGTGATGGCGGGCATCTACTTCCGCATGGAGCAGAGCGACGCCACGCTCACCGGCTATCTGCGCATGCGCGGCGCGGTCAACGTGCTCGGCCTGATCACCGCCTCCATAGAGCTGTACATGGAGCTCTCCTACGAGTTCTCGTCGCAGAAGCTCGTGGGTCGCGCCACGATCGAGATCGAGATCACGATCGTGTTCTTCAGCATCAGCGTCTCGATCAGCGCCGAGCGCAAGTTCGCCGGCAGCAATGCCGACCCGACCTTCGAAGACGCGATGAAACCATCCCTGGGCTACGACCCCTTCGCCGACTACGTCGCGGCTTTCGACTTTGCGGCCTGATGCGAGGAACATCCCATGGCTTCCACTCCCACCACGATCTGGACCGCCCTGCCGAACGGCTACGACCCGAGCATTCCTGGCAATGCGTCCACGGCGAAGCTCTCGATCTACGTGTCGCTGCGCCTGGACGACCCCACGGGCGCGACGCTCGCCGACTACACGCTGGGCCATGATGCCAGTGGGCAGCCCACGACCAACTGGCCCTCGGTGCTGGCCACGCTCGTCAATCAGCAGCAGCTGCGCGCACAAGTCGGTGACGGCACGACCATCATCGACCTGCCGTTGACCGTCGATACCACGCAGCTGTCGCCCACGCTCTGGGACGCGCTCTTTCCCGTCACCGCGCAGGTCTCGGCTTTCGCGTTCCAGGACCACAGCAAGCGCGCGATTCGCTCGTACTCGGTGCGCGCGATCAACGACTACATCGAGAGCGTCTACACGAGCGTCGCCAACGCCTCGCCGATAGACTTCCCCGACCTCCACGCCAGCAACGCCGCGGGCCACTTGGTGCAGGCGATCTCCAGCGTGATGACGGAAGTGCGGCGCTTGACCGCGGCCTCGCAAGCACGCGGTTTCAACCCGCCGTTGCCGCCGAACCTGGCTTCCGGCACGGCGGGGCCACATCCCGACGCCAAGCTCGAGGCGCAATTCGACGCGCGCGCGAAAGCCGTGGCCGCGGGAGTTCCGGGCGCCGAGCTGTATCGCGCGTATCGCTTCTACAACCGCGGTCAGCAAGAGAAGTACCGCTCCAACACGCAGCCGCGCGCGGTGGCCGCGATTCCGCCTGCGCTCAAGGCGCCCAAGTTCGACTTCCATCAGGTGATCGCCACGCTCGGCGATCATCCCGCGCTCTTGCGACAGCTGGGCCTCGTGCTCGATTGCACGCTGCCGGCGCGCTGGCAGGCGGGCACCAACTACGATCGCGTGCGCATCGCGCTCGGCGATCCCGCCGGTGGCCCGCCGCCGTCGCCCGGCGACAAAACGCCCTGGACGCTGGTCGACTTCGGCGCGTTTGTCGCGCAGCCGCGCGCGACGTCCGACACGGCTGGAGGGTTCCTGCAGCTGGGCAACAACAAGCTCTTCGGCGTCATCCAGTCGGACGTGGACGGCGCGGCCCTGCGCACGCTCGACTACGGCGTGAACATGGCCAACGTGCTCGTTCAGGTGGCGCAGCAGAAGGCCGCCAAGTGCGAGCCCCTCGGTGTGGCTGCGCTGCCCGCAAATCAGCCACAGCCGCAGAGCTTGCCGGCGCTGCGCACCACGGGCATCAGCGTGTTTCGCAGCGACCGCGACAAGGCGATCTTCGATCAGCTCACCGCCGCCGCCAGCAACAACACCGATCCCGGCAACGCAGTGTTGTCGCTCGACGACATCACGCGCGGCTATCGTGTGGACGTGGGCCTGGGCGGCCGCTGGTTTTCGCTGTGTGCGCGCATCCCGAGCTACGCCGTGGGCGGCACCATGATCGCGCCCGGTCAGGACGAAGGCTATGTGAAGGCCAGCAGCGGCACGAGCACTTCCAAAGCTCCCCCGAGCGGTCCGGCCGTCAAAGACCTCTACCTGCACGAGACCCTGTTCGGTTGGGACAACTGGAGCCTCGCCGTGGAACGGCCTGGTCGTGCGGTGTCGTTCGATCGCAACGACACCACGCGCACGCAGACCGAGGTTGTGCGTCACGAGCCCAATCCGCCCAACGCCGACTTCCCCGTGCAGATCAACGCGAGCGTGCCGCCGAAGTCGCTGCCGCCGCTACGCTTCGGTCGGCAGTACCAGCTGCGCGCGCGCGTCGTGGATCTGGCGGGAAACAGCTTGCCGCTGTCCGAGAGCCCGACGGCCGCGCTCGCAACGCTGGCCAACACGCCTGTGCTCACCTACCAGCGCTACGAGCCGGTCGCGCCACCGGTGCTCGTGCTGCAGGCGCCGGTCAGTGCGGGTGAGTCGGTGGAGCACCTGGTGATTCGCACCAAGGTCGGCTCGGAGTCGATCCCCAACGAGTCGTCGATCTTCAACGCCACCACGCAGCGCCACGTCGCGCCGCCCAAGACCTCGCAGTACACGGCCGAGCTGCACGGCGCGTTCGATGCTCTGTTCCCCGATGCCGCGAAGGTCTACGCCGTGGCGATCAAGGAGCAGGGCAGCTGGCAAGATCCGGGTGGCGACACGCAGCTCATCGATGCGACAGGAAAGTCCGTCGATCCTGCACCGCTCAAGCACCGTGGCGAGCCGCTGCCCGACGGCAACTACGTGATCCATCCGAGCGCCAGTCCCGCGCTGCCCTACCTGCCCGATCCGCTGGCGGCCGGTGCGCTCTTGCAGATCCCCGGCGGTGTGCTGAGCCACGACTATGCCGCCGTCAGCGGCTGGCCTGACCTTTCCACCTTCCCACTCACGCTCAAGTCCGGCTCCGGTGCGAGCCCCAAGTTCGATGCCAGCGGCGGGCTCAACGTGGCCCTGCCCAAGGGCACGATGCTCACGCTCAAGTACAGCTCCACGATCGCCGAGCCGAACCTGCCGCTGATGGCGCGCTGGAACAGCATGACGGCGGCCGCGCGCGGTAGCGCCAAGGCCCTCGGCAATCAGCACTGGATGCTCACGCCCTACCGCGAGGTGGTGTTCGTGCACGCGGTGGAGAAGCCGCTGCGGCCTCCGGTGGTGAGCAAGCTGGCGGTCTTTCGCAACCTCGGCGACAGCTTCGTCACACTCACCGGCGAGGTCGCCAACCACTCGCAGAGCACCGGGCGCATCGAGCTGCGCGCCGCGTGGACCGAGACGGTGGATCGACTCTCGGACAAAGGCCCGAAGCAGGAAGATCGCAGCGGCCGCGTGTTAGAGCGTGACATCGCCTACGACGAAGCCACGATGAAGATCCCCGCGCCGTGCGAGACCGTGCGCCACGAGCTTGGCGACACCAAGCACCGCATGATCAAGTACAACGCCGTCGCGACCACGCGCTACCGCGAGCACTTCCCGCAGCTGGCGCACACGCCCGACTTGATGATGCTGGCTGGCCCCGCGCCCGCCGCGCTCAACATTCCCAACGCCGCGCGCCCCGATTCGCCGCGCCTGCAGTACATCATCCCCACCTTCGCTTGGACCTTGTCCGACGACAAGAAGACCAGCACGCGCACCGGGCGCGGTCTGCGCATCTACGTCGATCGCACCTGGTATTCCTCGGGCGACGACGAGCTGCTCGGCGTGCTCTTGCCGCCCGCCGACAAGGTCGTGCCCGATGCGCTCAAGAAGTACGTCTCGCAGTGGGGCAGCGATCCGATCTGGGATTCCGCCGGCCCTTCGAGTGAGCTCTCGCCCGCAAACTTCGTCTACGACAAGGCCGACCCGAGTAGTGCGCCCATCGTGAAGAGCGGGCTCACGCTCGCCGAGGTCGATCCCTCACGCACGGACCTTCTCGTCACGGCGGTCGGCATCGCGCCGCAGTACAACGAAGAGCGGCAGCTCCACTACTTCGACCTCGTGCTCGATCCGGGCTCGAGCTACTTCCCGTTCGTGCGGCTGTCGCTCGCGCGTTTCCAGCCGTCCTCGCTCGACAACGCGCACCTGTCACGCAGCGTGCGCGCCGACTTCGCTCAGCTGGTCGCCGACCGCACCGCCGCGCTCACGTACAACACGGGCTCGGTGGACGTGTCGGTGTCGGGCGTGATGGCCAAGAGCATCGTGCAAGCCGTGACGCACGAAGCTTCGGCCGCGCCGCTGCACGGCTTTCTGAAGAACGGGTTCAACCACAGCGCCGACGCCGGTCGAGGCCGGTTGGTGCGTGCCTACGTCGAGCAGCGCACGAACATGAAGCTCGGCGATCTCGGCTGGCAGCTAGTCGGCGGCGTGTCGAACCTCCTGCCCTACCTGCTCAGCAAGACACCCGACCTGGTCTACTTCCGCGGCAACGTGGTGTTGCCTTCGAGCTTCGGTGACAGCGCCGAATACCGCCTGGTGGTGGAAGAGTACGAGCTCTTCGACACCGACCCCGAGCTGGCCGACCGTACCCTGCCGATCGATGCCACGGACGGCGCCGCCCACAGCAGCCGCCTGGTCTACTTCGACACGCTGCCCCTCACGAAATAGCGGCCCCACGCGTCGTCACGGCCGACCGCCTCGACTTCGCTCGCCCGCGTGGCTACGCTGCCGGCGGCAGCAGGCTGTGCTGCGCGAGGGCATCATGCGTCGCTTCAGTGTCATCGGCCCGCTCATCGGCACGCTGTGTGTGACGACCGTGCTGGCTGCCTGCGCCAGCGGCCCCCGCTACTTCGAGCCCACCGAGCACGTGCGTGGGCGCACGGTGCAGGGCTTCAAGGAAGCCGTCTACGAGCTGGCCGACCCGGGCGGCAAGTTCGGAGAGGTCAAGATCTGGTCTTACGGCGCTCACCACGACAAGCGTCGTGGCACGCGCATTCGTATCGTCTTCGAATTCCACAACACCAGCGGCATCGATCTCGGGATCGACGCTGCGCAACTGCGCTTGGACGCCCTGCGCAGCGAGGTCCCGTTCACCGATCTCGCGCCGAGCGAGATGCACGACGTGATCGTCGAACCGGGTCACTTCCAGGCGCTCGGCTACACGTTCGTGCTGCCGGCGAACGTGGCGCCATCCGACCTCCAGGCCTTCCGGGTGCGCTGGACCGTCTACCACGGCGCGTGGAACTACTCGCAGCAGACGCCCTTCGTGCAAGAATTCAGGTATGCGGCTTCACCCGTCTACTACGGCCCCGCATACGGGTATTCCTCCGATTGCTGGCCGTACGGCCCGTTCGACTGCTTCTACGGTCCAGCCGGGGCACCGCTGCGCTTCGAACCACCACCGCGCAGGGGCCCGCGCGAGGCCGTGATGCCGCGTCGCTGAGGGGTGTCGCCTCCCGCGACCCGGCGGTCGAGCGCTTCGCGTCGCGACAGGTGGAACATCGACGGCAGTGAAGCTATAGAGAAGCCCTGCGTCTTGGCTGGCTTGAATCGAGGTGCCCTCGTGATTGACCCTTCGCGCGAAGCTCGGCTCCCGTCTCGGCACGCCCCTGCAGCATTGCACCTGCCTGTCGGCTCGCGCTGGCTGTGGCTCGCGCTGCTCACAGCAGCGCTCGGTTGTGGGGGTCGCGCCAACGTCGGCGCAGCTCCGGGCAGCAGCGTCGGCACTGGCAGCACGGCCTCCTCTGCGGGTGCGGCCGGTGGCAGCGGCCCGCTTGCTTCGGTCTTCGTCGACGGTGGCACGGCGGACGCATCCGCTGTGCTCACCGGCAGCAGCTGGCCCGCACCGGCGGGAGACTGCGCCGACATGGGTCGTGACTGCGGCAGCACCGCTTGCGGCGTTCAAACGCTTTGCAACGTCGGCGTGGAGCTGTGCCTGCCGACCAGCGCTTCTGCGCTCAGCCTGATCTGCTCGCCCGGCTCGTGCTCCGGCGCTGCTCCATACTGCGTCGCCGGCCAGTGTATGACCGCGGCGCAGGCGAGCTGCGTGTGCGCGCAGTCCGCCGCGCAGACCCGACTGGACGCGTGCAAGGGAGGTCCGAGCGCGGCCCTCGGCTCGCCCGGCGCGTGCTTCGCCGAGCAAGGGATCTGCGCGAACGCGCCGGACAAGTGCTGCGCAGGCCTCACCTGCGTGAAGACCGCCGACACACTCGGCCAGTGCTTCAAGCCCTGCGGCACCGACGCCGACTGCGCAGGTCGCTGCTGCGTCGACACTGGTGCGGGCAGCAAGGTCTGCGAGCCGGGCAGCACATGCGGCTCAGCCACCTCGCCCACACAAGCGTGTGCGGCCCAAGCGGCCGCGTGCAGCATGGACGCGGCCTGCTGCAGCGGCCTGACCTGCGTGCAGTCGGACAACAAGGACTTCGCGGGCTGCCGGCCCAGCTGCAAAGTCGCGGGCGACTGCGCCAGCCAGTGCTGCCAGCTCTTCGCCAACAGCGACAACGGTTTCTGCGCGGACGCGACCTACTGCATGTGTCTGAACGCGGGCATGGCGTGCGGCAGCACGATCCCCCGCGCGTGTTGCACGGGCACGCAGTGCGTGGGGCAGAGCGGCCTGGGCTTCACCTGCATGCCGATTTGCACGACCAGCGCCGAGTGCGTGAGCCAGTGCTGCCAGAGCATCGCTGGCGCGAGCTACAAGGTCTGCTCCCCGCAAGGCCCGTGCTGAGTCATCAACGCGCGAGGCTCGTAACACCATGAACTTTCCGATCACGCTCGCCGATCAGAACCTGGCTGAATCGCTGCGCGAGTTCGCACGCTGGAGCCCGGAGGCACAGTGCGTGGAGCACGACGGGCTGCTCTTGACGCTCGGTGCCGACGAGTTTCCGGCGATCAACGACGTGATGCGCTGCGGCGCGGGTGCTGTGCCTTCTGCGCAGCTGGTGCTGGAACGCGCGAGCGCGTTCTTTGCGGTCCACGAGCGCGGCTTCGGCGTTCGCACGCGCGCCCACCTGGATGGCGATCTGATCGAGCTGTGCAAGGCGCGCGGCATGTTCCAGATCAGCGACGCCCCAGGCATGGGTGTGAGCGAGCGTGTGCCGGATTCGGCGCTGCCGAGAGCGTCGGGCAAGCTCGAGCTTCGCACGGTGCGTGACGCAGCGGGCGCGGCTGACTTCGTTACGGTCGGCACCGCGAGCTACGGCACGATCGGTCTGCCGGCCGCCAGCGCGAGCAAGCTCTTCGGCTACCCTGAGCGCCTCTTGCAAGCCCACATGCACGCGGTGGTCGCGTACGACGGACCCACGCCGATCAGCGCGGCACTCGCCTTCTTGAGCCACGGCATCGGCGGCGTGTACTGGGTGGGAACAGTTCCCGCTGGGCGTGGTCGCGGCGTGGCCGCGCACTGCACGCAGGCCGTGACGAACTGGTGCTTCGAGCAGGGCGCGCGGGCCGTCGCCCTGCAGGCTAGCAGACAAGGTGAGCCGATCTACCGCGCTCTTGGCTTCACCGAGTTCACCCGCTATCCGTGGTTCCTGTGCATGCCGAGCTGAGCCCAGCGCCGGCTGATCCCCGCACCCAAAGGGCAGGCGTTGCAGTAGACTGTGGGCCATGCCCCGCACCAAGCTCACCGACAAGGACATTCAGACCCGCCTCGCAGCCTTGCCCGATTGGGAGGTGCGCGACGGCAAGCTGCATCGTGAGCTGACCTTCCCGAGTTTCATCGAAGCCTTTGCCTTCATGACCGCGTTCGCGCTGGTCGCCGAGCGCGTGAACCATCACCCCGATTGGCGCAACGTGTACAACCGCGTGGTGATCGATCTGTGGACGCACGACGCCGGTGGCATCACGGCGCGCGACTTCGAGCTGGCCCAGCGCGCGCACGAGCTGACAGAGAGCTAGCACGCTTGGCGGCGGTGTGAAGCGTGGTCTTCCTCACGCCAGCGACCTGTGCCGGCGTGTGCCAACCCGGCTGGCACGCCGGCGTTCGTGCCGAGAAACACGCCAGACAACGCCGTGACGCAACTGGCACGCTGCTTGCTCGCACGTCAGTGCGGGTCGAGCTGCCTTTGGCTCGGTCCAAGCTGGAGGCAGCCTCATGTCCATCAAGTTCAGCCTGCTACGACGTCCTCGCGAGATCGTCTGCACGACGTGCACGGCCTTCTTGCTGATCGCGTGTGGCGGCTCGGGTGCCGCGAGTCCACCGCTCCATCCGGACGCGGGCGGCGCCGTCGCCGACCATGCTGTGGTCGCCGGCCAGGTCGTGGCGCTCTCGCTATCCAAGCCCGACCAGGCACAGCTCGACGCGCTGTCAAAGCAGCTCAAGGCCGTCGCCAAGCTCAGCGCTGGCGAGCTGCTCTCCCAGCACAGCCTGAAGCACGTTGCAACGCTGGGTTATGATCCGAGCAAGGCCGCTGGCCTCGACACCATCCAGGCCTCCACGCTGTCCCTCGGCGCCGCGGATCAGGCCGTGCTCGGGCAACGCGGCTTCGTGGTGAGCGCCGCGCACCGCTTCCCGAGCATGATCTACGGCTACGCTACGCTCTATGGTGAGGATCTGCCGCTCTACGTGTCGGCGGATTCGATCCTCGACGCAGTGCACCGCTCCTACGACGCGATGCTCAAGCAGGTCGAACAAGAGGTGCTGATCGCAGAGCTCGATGCGTTGCTCGACGGCATGCGCAGCACGCTCGCGCACGGACCGAAGGACAGCGCGGCGGCCGATGCGGACTTCTTCCTGGCCGTGGCCAAAGGATTGCTCGATGGGCAGGCGGCGGCCGTGGTCGCGGGCGCGACGCAGGGCGACGTCGACGACTTCGTAGCACGCGCCACCGCGGCCTCGGGAACGGCGGCCCGCACGCTCTTCGGTGTGGAGCGCGACATCGACTTCTCGCAATTCGAGCCGCGCGGTCACTACAACGAAACCGAGCAGCTGCAGCACTACTTTCGCGCCATGATGTGGTTCGGGCGCACGGACTTGCGACTCATCGAAACGCAGCCGGACGGCAGTCAGGTGTTCCACCGCCGCCAGCTCGAGGCTGTGCTGCGCCTGCACGAGCTCGTCGGGCCGACCGACCTGCCGCACTTCACGCGCGTCGACGACGCGCTCGAGGCGTTCGTGGGCAAGAGCGACTACATGCGCTTGCCGGAGGTTGCTAGCTTGCTCGCAGACCTCGGTGCCAAGGACGCAGCCGCGGTTGCCAAGCTGAGTGACCAGCGCATCGCCCAGACCATCATCGACAAGGGTTACGGCGCACAAGCCATCGCCAGCCAGCTGATGGTGAATGCCACGGCGGACGGTCACACACTGCCGCTCGATCGCAGCTTCGCGCTCTTCGGTCAGCGCTTCGTGCTCGACTCGCAGGTGTTGTCGAACGTGGTCTACGATCGCGTGGCCACGCGTCTCATGCCGAGCCCTCTGGACGTCGCGTTTGCTGCTCTGCACAACGATCAGGCGGCATCGCTGCTCGCCACGGACCTCGAGACCCACGCGTACGCGCCCGCGCTCGAAGCGGTACGCCGCCTGGCGGATGCTCACGACGCGAGCTTCTGGGACGCGAACCTCTACAACCTTTGGCTCAGCGCACTGCGCGCGCTCTCGCCCACGCCGGCCACCGCCGACCCGAAGAGCGCCGGCCTGCCGACCGTGACGGGTACGGAAGCCTGGGGACGTCGTTTGCTGAACACGCAGCTGGGCTCGTGGGCGGAGCTGCGTCACGACACGATCCTGTATGCCAAGCAGAGCTACACCGGTGGCATCGCCTGCGTGTTTCCCGATGCCTACGTCGATCCGTATCCCGAGCTGTACAAGGCGCTCTCGCGTTTTGCGCAGCACGGCGCAACGTTGGCAGACACCCTGGCGGGTGGCGCCGACAACGCAGGCACCGCGCAGGCCATCCGCCTGCACTTCGATCACATGCGCAGCACGATGGAGCTACTCGCCGGCATGGCCGCGACCGAGCTCGCCGGTCAGGCGTTCAGCGCCGAGCAGATGGCGTTCATCAACGACGCCGTGCACGAGAAACCCGAGCGCGTGTGCGGTGCGCCGCCCAGCTTCAACGGGTGGTATGCGAAGTTGCTCTATGGGGTCGACGGAAGCGGTGAGATCGCCGTCGACGCCGACTACACCATCGCCGATGTGCACACGCAGCCGACCGACGAAACGGGGACCCCGGTGGGGCGGATCCTCCATGTGGCCACCGGCATGCCGCGGCTCATGGTGGTCACGGCTGACACCTGCAACGGACCACGAGCTTATGCGGGGCTCGTCCTGTCGTACTACGAGGTCACGACCGAAAAATACAAGCGGCTCACCGACAGCGACTGGTCGGACATGGTCGAAGGCACGCCGGATGTGGCATGGGTGCACGACTTCACCCCGGGTGCGCGAGCCGGCACACCATGATGCCGTCGGTCAGAAGCCGGTCGCGTGCTCAACGCGGGTAGGGAAAGCGCTCGGTCGGGACGGTGGGCTCGAGGTCGTGGAACTTGCGCAGGTCCATGAGCACGCTGCCGCTGGGATCCTCCGACAGCACATCGGCATGGCGCATGCCCCAGACGATGTCTGGCGCGTAGTAGCCGTGGCTCGCGTGCACCGTCTGCATCCAGGTGTCGTCCAGGCCCACCACCATCGCCCGTAGCTCCACTTCTTGCTCGAGCATCGTCTCCGGTGTCATCCCGAACAGCGGGCTTTGCTCGTCGATCGGGTGCATCACCGTCCAGGAGCGTTGCAGTGACAGCGCGCGCTCGCGGGTGAGTCGAAGATCGTACGCGCGATAGAAGAGCGCGTCTTCGGCGGTGTGCTCGGTGCGGGTGAGCACCACGCGAAACTGCACGTCCACGATCTGGCTTGCGCTGCACAGCCGCAGTGTCGACAGCAGCACCGGCGGTGGCCAAGACAATCTTCAGGATACGCGCAGTCGCTGCACGCCGCGTCACGGCGTACTCGACAGGACGCTTACTTGTTCACACGCTGACGCGCGGCGCCCTTGAGCTCTTTGAGCTTGCCCTCTGCCTGCATCTGTTCGTTGTCGATGATGGCACCGACCCGCTTCTTGAGCCGGCCCGCAACCTCTTCGACCTTGCCCTGGACGCGCTCGCTGGCCTTGGCGACCTCTTGCTCGGCCTTGCCCTTGAGCTGTTTGGCCTTGCCCTCGACCTGCATCTGTTCGTTGCCGATCGCCTTGCCGACGCTGGCCTTGGCCTTGCCTGCCAGCTCTTCCACTTTGCCCTTGGCGCGCTTGGTTGCGTTGCTCATGACGGTCTCCTGGTTAACCGAGTAAGCCGACACGCGCGAACGCGTCGGGACATGGCGTTGCGAGATCGGCCGTGTTTATACGCCCGATCGTGCAGCCGGCCAATGCAGGGCCGTCACACGCGCTCACTTCGCAGCGCGCTGCGCCGCAGCACGCGCTCGGGGCACAGCGCACCAGCAGCGGCCGTGTGCGTGAGCGTCGCCGATGTCGCAGGCATGCGTGTCAGCACACCGATCGTCGATGGCTCGTGCTCCGGCCTACGCTGGCAAGTGGGGGTTGGAAAAGGAGCGTCGCGGAGGAGATCGAGCTCGGCCGACGTATCGCTGACCGCCATCGGGTCGATGAAGTGCTGGGGCACCTATTCCCGGAACTGCAGGCGCGATTGTCCATGCGGCCACGGCCGCCCAGTCTGTGTTCCGATCCGGCCCAGGGCGGGCGCACGCAGTGTGCGCTGATCGCTGCCCTGCTTTCACTCGCGAACGCACCTGCCTCACGCTGGCCGTGGACGACTTCGAGCGCTGTGATCCGGCGTCGGTCTCGGTGCTCGCCGAGCTCTCGCAGGGTGCGGATCGACACGCTTTCCTGCTCATGCTCGCGCTGCGCTCGCGGGCCGATGGCAGCCGTGTCGAGTTGCCGGCGGCGTTCGGCGATCGCTGCGCGTCGATCGAGCTGGCCGCGCTCGTGCGCGGTGTGAGCTGCGCCAAGCACTGAACGTGGCCTGCGGCGAGCGTGAGCCACCTGCGCGTCGCGCCGACGCACCAAGGGTGCCGACCAGCTTCAGCGCATCGAGCGCACACGCGCCGCGCGCTCGATGCGGGTCTCAAGCGCGCCCGGACTGAAGCCGATCAGCAGCTGGTCGTCGACCGTCATTGTCGGCACCGAACCGCCCGGATTCAGTGTCAGGGCGCGCCCCTTGGCGGCCTCGTCGTGGTCGACGTCGAAGTCGGTGAACGGGATGTCCTGCTCGCGCATGTAGGCACGAGCCTTGGTGCAAACTCCACACCAGCTGGTGGAGTACATCGTGATGAGCACGTTGCGGCGTGCGCCCGCCAGCTCGTGGCCGCGCAGCTGGGCCTCCACTGCGGCGTGACGTTTGCGATCTTGCTCGGCCTGTTCGCGCAGATGCTGCGCGCGCGTGGCCTCCGATTCGCTCGATCCGGCCGCCGCGGACGTCTGCGCGGGTTTTGGCTCTGGCGGGTCGTCGAGATCGAGCGGTGTCTGGGCGGTGACCACGAGCTGACTCGGCTGGCCCACCGCGTGTGCAGCTGACGGCGGCGCAGCAGCGGGCGCTGCCGACGGCGGCTCGCGCACGATCGGCTCGGTCTCGGTGAGCAACCGTGCACCGAGCGCGCCGAGCGGGGCGGCGGCCCAAGCGAACCCGGTCAGTGACAGCAGCACACCGAGCCCGGCGAGCCACGACAGCGGGTCGGGCAGCCAGGAGCGCGTGACCGGCCGAACCGAGCCGGCGCGTTCACGCACGCAGAGCGCACAAGTTCCGTCAGGCCCGGCGGCCAACTCGTGGATCGCGCAACGTCGTGGTGGGGAGAGTGAAGCCATCAGCTGCATTGCAGACGCGGTTGTCGAGCTGAGCATAACGCGATCTGCTCCTGCAACGCTGCGTGGCAGATGTGCGTGTCGCTCTCACGTGGCAACTTGCTCTCGGTCAACGCACGCAGCGGACATGGTACGGCCCGCTGAGTCCGGCCGGCAAGCTTCCACCGCTAACGCTGCTTGCCGACGGTCCATCGAGGCAGTCGACGTGCCTGTAGCACGCCGGTGCGGCGGTGCCGGAAACGTCGGACGTGGTCGACCAGAAAAGGACCTGCCGGAGTCTCCCGGCAGACTGGGGGCACGGCGAGCCAGTCCAAAAGGACATTGTCGGTGTGCCGGGAACGGCTTTCGGATCGGTCGCGGCCGCCGTGCTGCACAGCTGACCGGGGTTGCCCTCGGCGGGAGGTCGACGATCGAAGTCAGAAGCCATAACTCATCGCGGCGCCGAGCGAGAGCCCGCCACTCACGCTGGTGCGCCCCTGGTAGCCAGCACGCACCGACAGCTGCGTCACCGGCCCGAAGCGATAGCCGACGTCGTAGAGCAGGCGCACGCCAGCGTCGTCTCCGACGGGGAAGCTCGACACCTCGATGCTCGCGCCCATGGGCACGTGCTCGTACGCAAGCAAGCCCATGCGCAGGTGGCCGGTCGTACCGAGCGTGGTGATCTGCTCGACGCCGAGGTCGAGGTTCATCCCGTACGGATCGCCGAGCATCACGGCCGCTCCGCCGCCGTACTCGAAGCCGCGCTGCGAAGCGCCGAGCAGTACCGCCGCGCGCAGACGCAGCTCCTCGGTCCCGAGCAGCGTGACCTCGGCGCGACCGTAGTCGATCCCGGGTTGAGTCTCGGTGAGTGTGGGCTTGGCGCCGTCGTTGAAGATCGCCGCCTCACCGCGCACGCGTACCAGCGTGAGGCGAACGGTTTCGACGTGCGTAAAGAAGCTGTAGGCGTAGCCGGCTTCCAGGCGGTAGTAGCGGTCGTGGGCCTTGGGCTGGCCTGCGATGAGGCGCCGATCGCCGTAGTCGATGCCCTCCGCCGACAGCAGCACGAGCGAGCGCTGACCGCCGCGCGCCGCCGCACGCTGCAGCTCATCTTCCACTTCCGCGGGTCGAGTGACGTGCACCGGATGCGGTGAGCCCGCGTCGGCGAACACGGCGTGCGTGCTGCCATCCGGCATCTGCTCGACCACGTAGTACGCAAAGCCCGCGAGGCTGACGCGCGCTGCGGGCACCCGAGCCACGTAGTCCGTGTCGTCGCGCAAGGCGGTGACGGTGAGCTCGCTCGCATGCGCGGCATCCTTCACCACATGCACCTCGATCGCACCGGCATGTTGTGGGTTCTTCACCTCGAACACGCAGATCGCGTCGCCCTGCAGCACTTCGTTGAGCGGCACGTGATGGATCACGGCGCTCGCCGCCGGCGCCGCCGGCTCCTCTGCGAAAGCTTTCGCGGCCAGCAACACCAGCACACAGACCTGGATCGACGTCTTCATGGCTCATCCTCACCAGTCGAAGGTTGCCGCCATACCGATGCCTGGCCCCGCGTGGCGGATGGTGCGGAGCTGGTACGAAGGTCGCAACGCGATCGAGACGCGATCGGTGAAGCGGTAGCCGATCTCGTAGATCAGCCGTACCGCCAGCTCGTTCGAGTTCACCGGCTGGTCGGTGACCACGATCTCGGTGCTCATGGGGACGCGTTCGATCGCTTCCCACGCAAGTCCGATGTACGCGCGCTGACCGATCTCCGGCATCAGCTCGCCGGCCAGCACCAGGTGGGTTCCGTCCGCTTCGCCGATGCGAGCGCGCAGCTGGAAACCACCGGTGATGCCGTTACGCTGCGAGCTCGGGTTGTCGGGTCGGCCGAGGCCCACCGTGGCGCGCATGGCGGCGCCGAACAAGCGATGCAGCGCCAGCTCCACCTCGAAGAAGCCGTAGCTGAAGCCCGCGGGCTGCGGCGCGAGCTTGTCCACGTCGAGCCGCTGCACCGTGCCGCCTTCACCGCGCAGATCGCCGTAGCCGACGCGTACGCCGTAGAGTGCTCCACGCCGCAGCCGATACAGAAAGTCGCCTTCGTTCACCAGGAAGTAGTCACGACCGCTCGTGCCATCGAACGAAGCGATCTCGCTCGAGTATCGCACGCGCACGGCCAGGCCATGCGCCGCGGGCGCTGCCACGGGCCCGCGCACCAGCGCGAGCTTGGGCGCGCTTGCACTGCCGAAAGCCGCCATGCCCTCGCCGTGATCGTCGACAGTCTCGAGGAAGTACGCGAAGCCCGGCGTCCGCACCAGCTCGGCCGGCACGCGCGCCCGTGTGTGTCCACGACTGTCCAGGCTCATCGGTACGCTCCGATACCCCGCGGCGTCGAGTGGCCGAACGTGCAAGATCACCGCACGAAACCGGCTGTCGCCTCGCACCAGCGCGGCCAACTCGACCTCGCTGCCGGCAAGCGCGCCCGAGATCGGCGCCATCTCGATGCGTGCGTAGGGCGGAGCGGCCGGTGGCTGCGTGCCGGCGGTCGCATGCAAGCGCGCCTCGAGCGTGCGCAGGTAGGCGATCTCGCCTTCGACGTAGCTGCGATAGGGCGAATCGGGCCGTCGCTCCAGGTACGCGAGGTACACGCGTATGCGCCGGTCGGGTGGTCGGGAGAGCGAAGCATTCCAGTACGCGAGCAGCTCGCGTTCGAGCACTGTCGCCGCGTTCGCTGCAGTGGTTGCGCTCTGCGCCTGGCCTTCGGTGGCGTGTGCAGTGGGGATCGGGTTCGCGGTCTGCGCGCGAATCGGCTGCTCGGCTTGCGCATCGGAGACCGGCGCTGGCGCGGGAGACGTAGCAGCTGACGGCGGCGGCGTTTCCGCCTCGACGGCATCGCCCACGCGCAGCGGATGGCTCGGGGTGTTGACGAGCTTGGCGATGCTCAGCGAGTCGCCGGGTTGCACGACGCGCAGCACGCCGATCGCGAAACGATCTCGCAGCAGCGCGTGCGTCACGGGATGCCGGACCTCGAGCCCGCGGTACACGGTCAGCGCGCGCACGCCATCCAGGCGCGCGCCGCCGACGTCGATCACGACTTCGTCGGCGTCGATCTGCACGATCGTGGCGTGAACCGGCGCTTGCGCTGCGGCGCTTGTCGCCGCCGCCATCAGCAGCAACGGGCCGAGCAGCGTGAGCGTCGCCGCCACGCGGGCCAGGTGAATCGGGCGTCTTCCAGGAGCCATGGGCTAGTCCTTTCGCCAGAGCGCACCCCCGGCCTTGCAACCCGCGGGCCAAAGAATAGGACGGCTGGCCGAAAATCGAATACGTCTGTAACTGCAGCAGGTTGGCGCTGCGTCGGAGCTTGATCCAAGCCGTGCCGCCGCGGCACAGTGTGCGCTCTTGCGTGGTCGCGTTGCGCCGACCCGTTGCGTCGAGGCACAGCGCGCGCTGCGCCGTGCCGGCTCCGGAAGCGGAGATACGTTCGAGCTTGCGCGGCCCTCGCGCGCGACCAGACCTGCGCCTTGAACGCCGCTCCTGGCGACGCGCGACCGGTCGATGCTTAGCCTTCTTACGGACGGCTGCTGGCGTGTGCGATTGGGCGCAAGCGCATGCAGTCGACGCCGAGGCTGCGTCGCCTCAGCTGTGTTCGCGCACGCTCGACGACATGGCGCAGAACCGGCTCAGTGCACATGCATTGGCGGCACGATCTTGCGCGAACGTGCGCGACGCTCAACAGCGGCGATCAGCACCGTGATAAGTTGATCGCTGCGAGGGTAGTTCACCACGCACGGTCGACAAAAACACCACTCGGCTCGTGGTCCGCGTCCACACCGTCTGTCGGGCCTTCTGTCACGTCGGCACTGCGACGGGCGGTTTGGCCGCGGTTTTGGCAAGCAGCACCGGCTTCCAGCGTGCCAGCCCGGCGCGTTGGGTTGGCACGGCCAGTGCAGAGACAGCGCGGTGGTGGTTGCCCGTGTGTGCAGAATAGAGGTCATATGGTGAGTCGTTCGACGTCGGCTGCGTTCTTCTCCACCGCTTCCAGCTTGCGGGGCGGGTCATGGTGGCTGTTGGCCTGCGTTGCATGTGTCCTGACGAGCGCTCAGCCCGCACGCGCCGCCGGCACCGTGCCGCTGCAGCAAGCGCGCCTGGCGCTCGCGCACTATGACCTCGAGGCCCACGACTCGACCACGTTGGCTGCGCTCACGCAGTTGTCCGCGCTGATGAGCGACGACACGCTGGATGCCTCGGAGCACAACGAAGTGCGTTTCTTGCGTGCCGCCGCGGCGAGCGACCTCTTGGTGATGGCGCACGTGCGCAGCGACCTCGCGCTCCAGAAAGCGCTGGCCGCTGCGTTGGGTGTGGGCGACGGCAGCGTCTACGACTTGCTCGATGCCGAGCTGGCCAGCTTCTCGCAACCCAATTACCGCAGGCTCACCGGCCAGATTCGCAGCGCGCTCGGCTCCATGCGCAAACAAGAAGCCTGGCCGTTACCCACCTTGGCCGACACCACGGGCCCGCAGCGTGACCTGCTCTTCGTGCACTCGTTCATCGCGGCTTGCGCCACCGACGACGACATGATTTCTGCGTTGAGCCGCAACGGGCGTGATCCCTGTGCAGATGCCGCACATTGCGCCGAGCCCTACGCC
The DNA here is from genome assembly GCA_036382515.1 of Polyangiales bacterium. GTDB lineage: Bacteria > Myxococcota_A > Polyangia > Polyangiales > JAFGIB01 > JADGRF01. The sequence continues at coordinate 19,401 of DASVHQ010000358.1, forward strand.
GCCTTCGACTTGCGTGGACGCGTCGCGGTGCACGCGCTGATGCTGGCAGGTCAGGCGCTGGTCCGCGTGCAGGCCGCGGTCAAGGCGGGTGATCCGCTGCTGACGGCGGCGGAGAGCGATCTCGCCGTGTTTCAGATCTTGCTCGCCGACATCGAGCTGCGGCCGAGCCCCCGTCCGGCGCACGACGAGACCTGGATGGACGCCAGTGGCTCGCCGAGCAAGCTGGTCCCCGACCTGATGCTATGGGTGAGTGAACAAGGCATGCGCTACGGCTTCGTGCCGCGCGTGCGTCTGAGCGCGGAAGGCGCGCTGCAGCTCGAGGCTGCGGGTGAGCCGGCGTTGCCCAAGACGGGCGAGCTCAAGTTCACGAGCAAGCTGCGCCCGTTCATCCACCCGTTGCACGAGCTGGTCGACTGGCTCAGCCCGCAGCTCGCTACACACTCCGCGCTCGAGATCGCAGTGGCGCCCGCACAAGACACCTCCGCGTTGATGCTGGCGCGCATCCTGATCTCCTTGAAGCGCGCCGGGCGCGACAGCGCCATCGTGGTCGGACGCAGTGCGAGCCAGACCGAAGTCGCGCAAGCCGTGCGGCTGGTGAACACCACTCTGCCCGAAACCGCAGCTCCAGAGCAGCTCAGTCTTTACGTACGGCTCGGCGGCTATTCGCTGCGCATGCCGGGCAACGTCGCCGCCCACAACATTCCTCGCGTGCAGGACGCCCAGGGCTTCCGCTTCGACACCGCTACGCTCGGGCAAGCCCTGGCAGGCAAGCGCGTGGAATCGTCGCAGCTGAGCTTCATGTCCGGCGTCGCGTCCGAGCCGCTGACGCTTGCGCTCTTCGAGCTGGGCCGCAGCTCGCAGCTGCTGGAGCTGGTGTTGAACTGACTCGTGCGACGCTGACCCGAACGGGTCATCGACGCTTGCGTCCATATCACCCGGCACATCATGTACGTGCGCACGTGCGCGGGTGCGGAAGTCGAGGTGGGTGCGTCGCGCAGTGTAGGCGTGGTCGGCAGCCACGCCAGCTGAGCGGCCGATCGGCCGGAGAAGCCGGTGGCGCGAGGAAGGCGCAGGGGCGTCGCGCGACTTTCCGCGCGTGCTTCTGTGCCTTCCCAATTCCCAAAACGTCCGCGGCAGTTCAAGCTCAGATCCATGCAGGAACGGCGACAGAATGTGCGGGTGCGTCCCACGGCCGAGTATGGGATCGTGATCGATCTCGGAACCGGCCTCGTGAAGACGCGTCTGGCGGTGATCGACATCGCGGTGGGCGGGGTGGGTCTCGAGGTGGAAGAGCAGTTTGTCGACATGCCCGCCGGCACCGAGCTTCGTGTCGGAGTCACGCTGCCGGGCGTGCCGCGTTTCGAGACGGTCGGCATCATTCGCTACACGCAGCGCCGCGTTGGCGGCCGTTGCGGCGTGCACTTCAATCACCTCACGCACGATCAACAAGCCGCGCTCAGCCGCACTGTGTCGGAGCTGCTGGAGCGCGGGTTCTCCGCCTGAGTGCAGCTGACTACGGCTCGCGCCCCGCGCGCGTCGAGTAGCCCTTCGACTTCCACACGCCGAAGCCTTCGTCGAGCACAGCCACCTGCTGGAAGCCGTGGTCGAGCAGCTTCTGCGCGAGCGCGCCCGACTCCGCGTGGGGGCACGCGCAGTACGCGACGATCCAGCCATCGGTGGGGAGCGCAGCGAAGTAGGGCTCGGGATTGTAGAACGGCACGCTCACGGCCCCGGCGATGTGCTCGACCAGATAGTCCGACGGAGTGCGCGCATCGAGCAGCGAAACACGCGCCTTGCGATCGAGCTGCGCCTTGATGATGTCCGCGGGCGTGGTCGCGGGAAAGAGCAACAGGCCGGTCGGCGCAGGCCCGCCGGGATTGAGCGGCACAGGTCCAAGCGGGATAGGCGCGGGTGGCGGCGCAGCGCTCGGCGGCTGCGTTGTAGCCTCGGCTTGCAGCTCGCGCAGGTACGCCACCACGTCGTCGATGCCCTGGTCTGCGAGCACGGCGGTGTAGCTCTGCATCGGGGTGCCGCTACGACCGTGGCCAATCGTATAGCGCAGAAAGCCGTTGCTCGCGGTGGCCAGCAGCTGCGGGTTGCCGATGTGCATGTTGGGGCCGCCCATGCCGCGGCTGCCGTGACAGCGCACGCACAGCTTTTTGAAGTGGCCGAGGCCACGGGTCGCGTTGCCCGTGAGCTTGCTCTCGTCGAGCACGGCGCGCGGCCGGTCGGACCAGCTGCGGATGAAGACGATCAACGCATCGATGTCCGAGCTGGAGAGCGGCCCGCCGTGCTGGGTCGACCAGGCCGACATGGTCGTGCCCGAACGGCCACTTGTGATCGCCGCGCGCAGGTGCTCGTCGGCAACCGAGGCTTGAAAACCGGACCCGCCCAGCGCCGGCGCCAGATCGGCCTTGTAACCTTCGCCGTTCTCGCCATGGCAGAGCGCGCACATCCGGCGGTAGAGCTCGCCGCCGTGGCGTTGCTGTTCCATGAGCTGCGCTGCGGAAGGCGCAGCGTCAGCCTGTGAATCGGCGTGCGACCCCGTGGAGTCGCATGCGCCAAGCCCCAGCGCGGCCAAGCCGAGCACGCACCACGACGCAGATCGCAGCCAGTGGTGCAGCACGGAGCGTTGGCAACCGCGTTGGCGATTGCCTGGGTGATTGCGTTGGTAACTCATGGACGCACGCTCGCTGACCGAAGAGGTGCGAAGCATAGCGGAGGTGCTGGCGCCGATCGCTCGGCAGGCGCAGCCAACCGCAGGCTTGTCGGTAACGTATGCAGGACAGTTGCGCTCGTGCAAGTCTGGGGAGGGACGCGTGTGGCGGGGCGACCTGCGGTCGGTTGGCGTCCCGCGCTACTGCGCGATCACGGCCTGCGACGCGCCGTCCGCCGCCGTTGGCTGCAGGCCGGGGCGTGGCGCAGTGACGCGATCGGCGAGCTTCACGGAGGCCCAGCCCAGCAAGAGCCCCCCGAACACGTCGATGATCCAGTGCACTTCCATGTACATCGTGCTCAGGATGATGCTGGTGGCGTACACGGTCATCATCCAGCGAAACGCGCGGCTCTCTTCACGCAGGCCCAGCAGCAAGATCGCAAACGCCACAGAGGTGTGCATGCTGGGGAAGCAGTTGGCGCCGAGGTTCAGGCGTGTGGCGTTGTCCCAGCCGCGCGCGAGTCGATCGGGATCGCCCAGCACCGACCACACCTCGTCCACGCGAAACATCGTGTAGAAGGGCATGATCATGGGGAACTGGATCATGTGCGCGCCCAGCGCGTAGCGCGCCATCTTGCGGGCGTCGAACGCGAGCAACGACCGCACGACCGGGATCCACACCACCATGTCGAAGCCGTTTTCGTAGATCCAGCCCATCAGGTTGGACACGGGTGCCACGCGGTGGCGCCACAGAAAGCCCGCGTCGTTGCCGGGCAGGGTGCGCATGAACGCGTTGGCGTTCCACAGGTAGTGCTCGGCGTGGTTCAGCTGGTAGGCGATGGCGAACCAGAGGTCCGGCAGGTAGCTGACGGCGCCGCTGAGCACGAGGAAGAAGAGCGCACCCTGCCACAGCGAGCGCGGTGCGGGCGCGCGCACGAGGTCGGGCCGCAAGGTGGCAAGGAACGCGAGCAGCACGACCCAGCGCGCCAGGCTCCACTCGTCGAGGTAAGCGATGCGGCCCAAGAGGCCTGCCACGCACACGAAGTACGTGATCAGCATCGAGCGGGTCGGCGCCGAGGGGGCAGTGGGTTGGGACGAACGAAACATCGTGGCGTGCTGGCCGGCTAGCGTAGCAGGCGCTGGACGAGCTGGCTCGGGGGCGACTTCATGCGCGGTGCCGCGCTCTGCGCCGCGCAGCCGTCCCGCAACCTGGTTGCTGGCCGTCGGACAAACTGCGTCGCAGGCGGTCTCGGTGTAAGGTGGGGCCGCCGCTCGGCTGCCGTCGCCCGCCTGCGTGCTTCTGGCCTGCGCCGGCCCACCCACGGATCCACCTGCTTGCCTACGCCTGATCCTGTTCGCACCGCTGACGATCCGCACGGGGCGCGTTTGCCGCGCGATGCCGGGTTCGGCTGGCTCGTGGGCCTTCTGGCGTTTCCGTGGTTCGTGCATGCGGCGGTGGTCACGGCCTCGGCGCTGGGGGCTTCGCCACTGTCGGGGCGCGCGCCCGCGCTGGCGATCCTGGGGCTCGCGCTGGGCTTTGCGTGGACGCTTGGCCACCGTGCATCGGCCGCGGCCGCGGCCTTCGGCGCGAGCCACGCGGACCAAGGCAGTCTGCCGCTGACGGCGGCGCGCGTGCTGCGCTTGCTGTCTTTCGTGGCGGCCCTTGCGCTGGCGTTCTCGCTGCTGATGGCGGCGCTGCTGCCGATCGTGGCGTATGACGCGCTCGCCTATCGCTTGCCGGTGATCGCGCAGTGGCTCGATCTCGGGCGCATCGGCTGGGTCGTCAGCGACGATCCGGTGCGCAATGGTTACCCGCTCGGTCAGGAGGCGGTGTCCGCCGTGATCGGCGCGGCGGCCGGCAGCTTGCGCTTCGCCGGCATGACGAGCTTTCTTCACGTGGCGGCGGGTGGGTGCGCGATCGCGTGGCTCGCGCGCGCTTGCGGCGTCCGTGCAAGCCTGGCTCGCGCGGGCGCTTGCCTCTGGCTCTTGTCGCCGATGGTGCTCTTGAACGCGCCCAGCGCTTACGTCGATGCGGCCTTCGCGGGTGCGAGCATCGCGCTCTTCTGCACGGCGGCGCTGAGCATCGCGCCAGGTGCGTCGGCGTGGCTGGCATGGGCAGCGGGCATGGCCGCCGCGCACGTGCTGTCGCTCAAGGGCACGGGCTTGCCGTTCGTGGCGATCGTCACGCTCGCGCTTGCGGCGCGCGCTCTCTGGCAGCGCAAGGCGCCGCCGCTCGGCCAGCTTGCGCTCATGCTCTGTGCTGCATTACCTGGCGCGTTCTGGGCGTTGCGAAACGTGGTGCACACGGGCAATCCGCTGTGGCCGATCGAGATCCGCGTCGCGGGACACGTGCTGCTGCAAGGCGTCGGCAGTGCCGAGCAGATCCTCGACGTCGCGCACAACACCCCGCGCATGCTGGCTGTCTACGCGGCGCCGCTGCGCGTGTTGCTGACCTGGCTGCAGTGGCGGGGTCCGGCCCTCGACTTCGACTACCGCCTCTCGGGCCTCGGGTTCAGCTGGCCGCTGTGTGCTGTGCCGGCGCTCGCGATATTCGTGCTGCGCCGCGTGCGTGGCCTGCAGCCGGAGGCCACGCTGGATGCCATCGGCTTTGTGCTCTTGCTCAGCGCAGCCTGCTTCGTGCTGCAGCCCATGGCGTGGTGGGCGCGCTACACGCTGTGGCTGTGGGGCGCCGGTGCGCTCGCCGTCGCGAGCGAGCTACAGCGCCTGCTGGCGCAGGGCCGCACTCGCGCGCTGGTCGTGGCGGTGTGTCTGCTTGCGGGGGTGAGCAACGCCGAGGCCGCGTACGCGCTCGCGCACGTTCAAGGCCTGCACAGGGTCTGGGCATGCAAGCCCCCGGCTGCGCCCGCCACGGCGGCGGATTCTCCTGCGCTCGTCAGCCTGCGCCATGCCACCAATGCCAAGCGCTGGATTGCCCAGGAATTCTGGAAGCTGGGGCTCGAGCACGACCGGGACGTTTGCCGCGGCGCCTGGAAGCCCATGACGGACAACGCGAATCTCGACGGGGTGATGGCCCAGTTTTCACCGCGCCCGGCCATGCACATCGTGTCGGACGACCAGCAGAGCTGGGCGCAGACCCGGCAAGCCTGGCAGGACGCCCGCTGCCCGGCGCTGCTGCTGCTCCGGGGCAGCCCCGTGCTAGAGTTCGCTCGGCAGGACCCGGAGGTCTCGGTCACCAGAACCGTGGCTTTCGATGCGCTTTACGTCGTGCGACCCGCCTCTGGCCGCTTTGAGGATTCGCAGCAACCATGATCTTCGAAGACCCCTCCAAGCGTCGCTGGCGTAGCGCGCTCGTAGTGTTCTCGCTGCTAGTCGTCGCGGCGGCCGGAGCGCTCGGTATCACCATCGCGGGCGTGCTCGTGCAACCCCGCGGGCCCAATCCGTCGTGGGCCAAGTCGCAGGTGCAGGCCACGCACGTGCGCGCCGCGCTCGAAGAGGCCATCCGGCCGGTCTACACAGCCAAGCAAGTACGCCGCATGCAGGCGTTGCGTGTGCAGGAGAAGCGGCGCCGCGACAAGCTCGTGGGCAGCACCGGCAAGCAGCAGGCGCTGCCGCTGCCGCAAGGCGCCGTGGTCGGCTTCACCGTCCATGACGACACGGGCTCGGTCGCCTCGCTCGAGCGCCACATCGCGAACCTCGACGTGGTCGTGCCCGATTGGTTCGACGTGCCTGGTCCTGGCTGCAATCTCGTCGAGCACGTCGACGAGGCGACCCGTCGCGTGCTCGGTCGTACCGACGTCATCGTGTTGCCGCGCCTGGCGAACCTGTTCAATGACAAGTGGCGCGGCCCCCAGATCGCGAAGTTCCTGGCCAACGACTCGGCGCGCGAGTGTCTGGAGCAGAAGCTCATCCCGCGTTTGGTCGCGCTCAAGGCCGGCGGTCTGAACCTCGACCTCGAGGAGCTGCATCCCGAGGACTCCGAGTCGTTTCTTGAGTTCATCGTCGAGCTACGCAAGCTCTTGCACGCGCACTCCATGCGCTTGACGGTCGACGTGCCCGTGCACGATCCGGCGTTCGACTACGAGTACATCGGCGACGTCGCCGACGCCGTGATGATCATGGCGTACGATCAGCACTACCCGGGCTCGCAGTCGGGCCCGGTGGCATCGCGCGCCTGGCTCGCCCAGGGCCTCGACGATCTCTTGCCGCGCCTGCCGCTCGACCGTGTGGTCATGGTGCTCGGCAGCTACGGCTACGACTGGACGCAGGCCGACCCCATGCCCAGCGCCGAGGACTTGTCGTTCCGCGCGGCCATGGACCTGGCACGTGCCTCGGGAGCCAAGCCCGTGTTCGAGGAGGGCATCGAGAACGGCCACTTCGGCTACATCGACCCCGAGCAGAAGACGCACGACGTGTGGTTTCAGGATGCGCTCGCCACGTGGGATCAGATCGATAGTTTGCGTCGTCGCAACGTGACGCGCGTGGGCTTGTGGCGCCTGGGCACCGAAGACGAAACGATGTGGAGCTTCCTCGGCTCGGACACGCCGCCCGCGTTGCCGACCGTGCTCAAGACCATCCCGCCCGTGAAGTCGGTGGGCCTGTTCGGTGAGGGCGAGGTGTTCACGATCCGCGGCGAGCCGCAGGGCGGGCTACGCGAGCTGGTGAGCAGCCCCGACGGTCGGCAGATTGTGCGCGGCACGTATTCGCGTGTGCCCAGCGGCTACGTCGTGGAGCGCCGCGGCAGCCCGGCTCGCATGGTCACGCTGACCTTCGACGACGGTCCCGACGAGCAAAACACCGGCAAGCTGCTCGACGCGCTCAAAGAGCTGAAGGTGCAGGCCACCTTCTTCGTGGTCGGCGATCAGGCCATGCGTTCTCCGGATCTGGTCGAGCGCGAGGTCGACGAAGGCCACCTGGTCGGCAATCACTCGTTCACGCATCCGCACCTGGAGCGCCTGACACCTCGCGAGGCCTCGGCGCAGCTGGCCGCGACGCAGCGCTTGATCGAGGGCCTCACCGATCATCGCACGCCGCTGTTTCGCGCGCCGTACATCGCGGCCATCGACGTCGAGCGGCCCGACGATCTGGCGGTGCTGCGCATCGCGCTGCAGAACGGCTACGTGTTCGTTGCGGCGGGTGTCGACCCCGACGACTGGCAGACCAAGAGCGCCGACCTCGTGGCCCAGCGCGTGATCGCAGGCGTGACCTCGGGTGCAGGGCAGATCGTGGTCTTGCACGATGGCGGCGGCAACCGCGCGCACACCATCGCGGCGATCCGCAAGTTCGTACCCGAGCTACGCCGCCGCGGTTACCAGGTCGTCTCGCTCGATCGACTGCTCGGCGTCAAGCGCTCGGATCTGCTCTTGCCCGTGCCACCCGGTGAAGCCGTGCTCTCGGCGAGCGACGCGTTCATGGCGTACGGGCGTGACTGGGGCTGGGTGATGATGTCGGCGCTGTTCTTCGTGTGCACGGTGCTGTCGATCTTCCGCATCCTTTTCCTGGGCACGCTCACGCTCAAGAACCTGAAGCACAAGCCACCGGAAGCCCCCCCGGGTTTCGCGCCGCTCGTGACCGTGGTCGTGCCCGCGTACAACGAGGCCATGGTGATCTCGACCACGCTCGCCTCACTGCTGGCGAGCACCTACGAAAACCTCGAGATCCTCGTGGTCGACGACGGCTCCACCGACGCCACGGCCGAGGTGGTCGCCGGCATGGCCGCCGAGCAGCCGCGCATTCGCCTGATCAAGCAGCCAAACGGTGGCAAGTCGGCCGCTGCTAACAATGCGTTGCAGCAAGCCCGCGGCGAGATCGTGGTGGCGGTGGACGCCGACACCCTGGTCTCCGCCGACGCGATCCCGAAGATGATCGTGCACTTCGCGAACCCCGAGGTCACTGCGGTGTGCGGCAACGTCGAGGTCGGTAACGTCAACGGCGTGTTCACGGCGTTTCAGGCCATCGAGTACGTCACCAGCCAGAACTTCGACCGGCGCGCGTTTTCGTCGCTCAACTGCATCTCGGTCGTGCCCGGCGCGCTCGGTGCCTGGCGGCGGCAGGCCGTGCTCGACGCGGGTGGCTACAGCGAAGAGACGCTGACCGAGGACGCCGACCTCACGCTGACCATCCTGGAGCGCGGCGGTCACGTGGTCTATGAGCCCGAGGCCTACGGTCGCACCGAGGCACCCGAGTCGCTCGGCGCGCTCTTGCGCCAGCGCTTCCGCTGGACCTACGGCACGTATCAGTGCTTGTGGAAGCATCGGCATACGTTTTGGAAGGGCACGCTCGGCTGGGTCGGCTTGCCGAACATGGTGGTGTTCCAGGTGATCTTCCCGATGCTCAGCCCGATCGGCGACGTCATGATGGTGCTGTCGGTGTGGCGTGGCGACTGGCACGCGTTCCTGGCGGGCTACGTGGCGTTCCTGGCCATGGACATCTGCGGATCGCTCCTGGCCTTCACGCTCGATCGCAAGCCGCTGCGCTGGCTGCCTTTGTTGCTCGTGCAGCGCTTCTCGTACCGCCAGATCATGTACTACGTGTGCTTCAAGGCCATGATCTCGGCGCTGCGCGGTGCGCGTCACGGTTGGCGCAAGCTCGAGCGCACCGGAGCGCTCACCACCGCCGCTGCTGGCGGCGGCGTAGCCTCGGGCGGTGGCGCACGGACCTCCGGCCTGTGAGCGTGCCCCTCGCAGCCGAGTTGCGTGCATGAGCTGGGCTGCGCGCCTTTTGTGCTTCGTGCTGCTCTGGGTGCTGGTGCTCTCGGGCCTCTTCGGCCTCGACCTGCTCACGGCGCCCGTCGCGGCCGCGCTCACCACGGGCCTGCCACGGCCGCCGCCGTCAGCAGCAGTCTCGAGCGCCGCACGCGGTCGTGCGTTCGTGCTGCTGATCGATTCGCTGCGCTTTCAGACTGCGACCTCACCCACGCTCATGCCTCACACCGCGGCGCTGCGCCAACGCAGCGTTCACGCGCGTGTCACGCCGACCCACGACGCCGTGACCGTGCCGTGCGTGCGCGCGGCGTTCACCGGCCAGGACCGCACTCGCGTGTTCGGCTTCGTCGCGAACTTCCTCAAGGGCAACGCCGGCATCGAGTCGATCTTCACGCAGCTGGGCAGCGCAGCAAGGCGCGGCGCCGCATACTCCGACGGCGCCTTCGATCAGTTCGGCCACGCTGGCCTCGATCGCCTCGGCAACGGCGACCCCGAGGCGCGAGCCGGTGAAACCCAGGATCGTCGCGACCACGTCGACGAGCAGAACGCCACGCTGCCCCTCGCCCTGGCCGACTACGCTTCGGGCAAGCACGACCTCGTGGTGATGCACATCACCTACACCGATCACGTCGCGCACGAGGTTGGCATCGCAGCACCACTCTACGCGCAACGCTACGCCACGGCCGATGCGCTGGTGGCCCAGCTCGATCGCGCGATCCCCGCGACCGACACGCTGGTCGTGATGGGCGATCACGGTCACGACGCGCAGGGCCGGCACGCGCTGGGGCTCGACGTACCCACCTTCGCGCTCTATCGCGGCCCGCGCTTCGCCTCGGGCCAGGACCTCGGGACGATCTCGATCCGTGATCATCGCTATCTGCTGGGCTACGCGCTCGGCTTGCCGCTGCCGGCGGACTACGACGCGGGCCGTCATCCAAGCGCCTTGCTCGGCCCCGGGCCGCTGTCGGCCGACTACGCGCAAGTCGCGGTCGCGCACCCGAGCCGCGCGCAGGGTGTACCGAAAGAGCGCCGTGCACTCTACTTCGTCACGGTGCTCGGGCTCGCCGTGCTCTTCGGGCTGTGGACCTGGCTGGTCGTGACCCGCGGCAGCGAGCCGGGCTCGCGTGCCCGCTGGCACCCGCGCCGCCTGTGGCCGCCGCTGTTGGCGGCAGGCCTGCTGTGTCTGATGGGCGCCACGTTCCCCTCGGTGCGCGGCTTCGTGCACGAGCCGACATACGGCACGCTTGCGTTGCTTTGGGCGGCCTGCTGGGGGCTCGCCGCGGCGCTCTTGCTCGCACGTCGGGACGTGCGTCACGGCTGGGCGATGGTCGCCGCGCCGCTCTTGCTCGCGTTCCCCACCGTCTATCGCTACGGTGCACCTGCCGCGATGGGCCCGGCCTGGCTCGGCTGGCTGCTCTGCATGCTGCTGGGCGCGCGCGTGGCAAGGCGAGCGGCGCAGGCCCAGGACGCACCGCCCGCCGCGACCGGCTCGCAGGCGCAACTGTTCTCTGCCGCGCTGCTCGCCGTCATGCTCGTGCCGTTTGCGGCGCTCGAATCCAGCAACTTCCGCTTCGACGAGTGGGTGCTGTGGCCGATCGCCGCGCTGCCGCAAGGCTTTCTCTTCCTCTCGCTGGCTGCCAAGGCGGTGGTGCTGTGGCGACCGCGCGCGTCGGTCGCCGAACAGCTCGCAGGCCTGGGCGCGATCCTGCTGCTGACGGCGGCACAGCTCGAACGCGTCGGTAGCTCGCTGCAGCTGGCGGCTGCGTTCGCGTTGCTGCTGACGGCGGCCGCGCTGCACAGGCGTGCGCGCGTGGCCAGGGCCGCGTCGGGCCCTGACCCGTTCGCGACCACCGCGCTCGTGACGGGTCTACTGCTCTTGCACCACGTCTGGGTGCGCATTCCCCAGAGCGGCTACTACTGGCAGGACTGCCTGCTCGCCGCGGTCGTGCTCTCGGCGCGGCTGGCGCGCGAGCTGCCGCGCGAGCTGCGCGCGCTCGCTCACTCGATGATCATCTTCTTCGCGTTCTTCGCCGCCGGCTGGATCAGCTTCGCCTGGACGGTGCACCAGCTGGAGTGGCACTTCCTCTACGACTGGCTCAGCGCGGCCTTCGTCGAGAAGCACGTGGGGCTGTTCTTGCCGCTGATTCTGGGCCGCTACGCGCTGCCGCTGCTGGTCGCGCGCTGCCTTTTGGCTCGCGAGCGAGCCGATACCGGTACGCCATACTCGTTGGGTCTTGCGTGGCTCTTGGTCGGCGGCAAGGTCATGAGTCTCTTGCTGTGGACCTACGGCATCGCCTACGTGAGCGTTGCCAGCGATCTGTATCTCGAAGCAGCACAGCAGACGGGAATTGCAACGGTGTTGGTGGTGGGGCTGTTGTGATGGCTGAAGGGGGCGCGCGAGGGCGGGATGGGGCTCTCGGGCTCAAACAGTCTTCGCAACGGTGTTGGTGGTTGGGGTGTTGTGATGGCTGAAGGGGGCGCGCGAGGGCGGGGTGGGGCTCTCGGGCTCAAACAGTCCTCGGCCGGTAGCGCTGTAGGCCGTGCAACGACGCTGATCGGGCCTGCGGAACTCGCCCAAGAGCCCCACCCCGCCCTCGCGCGCCGCGTCGCTCACGCGTGCGGCTGGCGGGTAGTCATTGGCAGGTAACGCACCGACTGAAACTCTAAGGAACGTGCTCTGGCGCCAGACTTCGACTCTTGGCAACCATCAACGGTGCTCGTGGGGCTTCGGGTCCAACTCAGAATCGGGCTCATGGCACTAAGCACATGCCGACCTCGACGCCGACGCGCCCGCATTCTACCCGTTTCATGGGTCCGCGGTGGCGTCAGCCATGCTGCCAACTCAGAACAGGTCGCCCTGCAATTTCTCGAAAGACAAAAGCGTTGTCCCCTTCGAATTCTTCGAGAAAACCGCTTTGTAGAACACCGACGATCCGCCAACGAGAACACCGTCTTGGTTCAGACGGTTCGCGAGCGGCGTGGCGATCTTGCCGCTCATTTCATGGCCAGTGTCGAGATCGACAAAGACGAATGTCTTGTCACCGATCTTGACCCCGTCGAAGTGCCCCTTCTTCGTGATCTGCTCTCTCTTAGCAGGCTTTTCCTCTGTCGTGGTTGGCGGCGCTATTTGGCCACGAAGCGAAGCGCGCACCACCCGCGCGCGTGAATAACCCGTGTAAACGTGAGCTGTCGGGGTCTCAAAGAATGTATCTAGCTCTAGGTCCGATAGCGCCCCCATGTATTCGCGGAGTTGTTTGCGCAGATTGTCGCCATCGACATGAGCAGAGAATGCGCTAGCGTCCTCGCGATACGCGAACTGCATAAGTTCCTCGTACTTTGCCAGGATCGCGTTGAAGACCCCATCATCCGCGGGGTGCAGCGTCACCGCAACCGAGCCTCTGCCTAGCGATGCGTTTGCTACCAACGCGCTTGGCGAGAAAGCGGTTCCGTCCGCGATAGTCGGGAGGCCGAGGGTTTCAGCGATCGCCGTCCATACGCCTTGCAATGTTCCCACCACGCGCGACAAGGCCGAGAACTCGATTGTCGATTCAATAATTCGGCGCCCATCAAACCTCACGCGCCGCGGGGCCACTTTTTTTGAAGGCGCGAATTTTTCAAGTAGGAATTCGCGCGCCCCACGAGGGAGCGGGGCGCCACGCACCGGCAAGATCCCATCAGGAAGATCCTCGTCACTTGTCTTCCAAAGCCGCTTCGCCTTCCCTTTGCTGTCGAAAACGACGGTCGACAACATCTCTTTCTCGAAGGCTGCGCGCATCGGTATCTTCGAGCGCGCCATCGCTTCCATCTCGACCTTGGTGACCGGTGCAACCAACCAATGTGAACCGTCGTCGTCGGAACTAATCGCGGTTCCAAGACGCAAGATGTCCTTGCGCGAACTAAACAGCGCCAACTGCGGGCCATCGTATTCCACGAGCACGTCAGTCTTCGCGAAGTCGTCGCGATCCGGAATGACGATCGGCTGCGCCATTATGTAACCACCGCAAACAACTCAGCAGCTCGGGCCAGAGCATCCTTAGTAAGCCATAAGGAGTGATGCCCGCGCCCACCGGTCTGCTTGACATGACCGTGCGCTGGCCGGAGCCGGGCGCGAACCACGGCGGCAGACTTCCAACGATCCTGCACAGCTTGCACTTCACGAAGATCGGCAAGAGACAAGAAGCACGACAGCGCTGCGCCTTGACACATTTTGTTCTTGGCGAGCTTCTTGTTTTGCTGCAGGTAGCTGAGCCATGCCGAGGCATCTCCGGTGTGGAAGCGAAACACGTCTTCGTCCACGGGCCGGGCCGCTCCCGCCTCCGGGCAATTCACGGGGAAGTGATCGGGCCATGCAGGGGCGTCTTTCGCGCCCCGCTGATTGTCGTCCGGCATCCGCACGCGATCGTGCCAGGGACGACGCTCGTTAGTAAAAGTATTTGAGCAACCTAGTCCGACCTTCCGCAGGCTGGATACGCCCCAGGCCCCGGAGACCGCCCCGTCAGCACATCGTCCACCGTTACGCCGACGAGCTGGGATCATGCGGAGCGCGTGCCCGACCTGCGGCTGTCGCGAGCCGCAGGTGACGGTGCGCAGCACTTTGTACTTCATGCCCAGCGCTTGGGCCGTCATCTTCCACGAGCCGCCGTAGCGACCCCGGACGGCCCGCATCGCAGCGAGCGTGGGCCGGCGCTGCTCGGGGCTCATGCGCCCGGTGATGTGGCGCAGACCGCGCTTGCCGTCGGGGTGCCGTTACCATGTCTGCTTCTCGCGCAGGATCGTCATGCGACGAGCCGTGACGGCAGCCGCAGTCAGCTGCACGCGCAATCTCAAATCCGGCCACTACCACCCAATGCGGCGACGAGTGAAGGGGGACTCGATGGTGCTCTTCGATGCGGAGTGCGACCCTGTGCTTGGCGCGAGGGACGCAGCGCGTGGGGCGGGGGGGTGCCTGCTGGGCGAGTTCCGCAGGCCCGATCAGCGTCGTTGCACGGTCAACAGCGTTATTGGCCGAGGACTGTCTGAGCCCGGCAGGCACCCCGCCGCCCCACGCGCCCCACCAGGTCACGCTCTCATCCCGCCGGACGTGCCGCGCTCGCCTCTCGTGCGCGCCGTGCCAGCACGCTGTAGGCGATGGCTGCGGTTGGCACCAGCAAAAGTGAGATCAGCTGCGATGTGGAAAAGCCGAGTGCTTCGCCGCGCTCGGGATCGTCGCGCAGGTACTCGAGCAGGAAGCGGCTCACCGCGTAGCCCAGCGTGAACACCAGCAGCACCTGGCCCTGGAACTTACGATGCTGCCAGACGCGCGCGCACACGCCGACAAGCACGAGGCCCAGCGCCGCTTCGTACAGCTGCGTTGGGTGCACCGGATAGCTGGCCTGCGCGTCGCGCGCCAGACCGTAGATGTCGACGTGGTGCAGGAAAGCCGGCGAGCCGCGCATGCCGTTGGGCATGTCGTGCCAGCGCGGAAAGGTGCCCATGCGCGCGAGCCACGTCGGCGCGGAGGCCGGCAAGCGCGCGCCGAAGTCGCAGCCGTACAGGTAACAGCCCACGCGCGTGAAGAACAAACCCAGGCCGAGCGCGGGGGCTGCGGTATCGGCGAATGCGAGCAGCGGCATGTGCGCGCGCTTGAGATGCACGAAGGCGCCGAGGAAGCCGCCGAGGAAGCCGCCGTACGCGACCAGCCCGCCGCTCGTGATGTCGAGCCACTGCACTGGCGAGGTGAACTCGTCGGTGTTGGTCGCCACGTACAGAAGTCGTGCGCCGACCAGGCCGGCGATGGCCGTGGTGAGGTACACGTCACCGATCAGCGACTTCGACAGACCGTCGCGCTTGCCGAGCGCCATCACGATCTGCCAGCCGAGGATCAACGACAGACCCAGCATCACGCCGTACGCGAAGATAGGCCGCGAGCCGATTACGAAGAGCACCGGATGCATGCGGCTTGCCTTGTCGCACAGCCACGCGGTGCGTCAAGCATCGCCGTGCTGGCTGGGGGGTTCGAGGAAGGTTCCGAGCTGCATGGCGCGCAGGGTTTCGAGGGTGGGTGGTGCCAGGGGCGGTGTCAGCTCGGTCTGCAGGCACTGCCCAGCCAGCTCAACGACGCGCACGGCTGCGTTCTTCCAGAGCTCGGCCAGGCTGCGCAGCAGGTCCTGCGGCGGACTGCGCCAGCTGGCAAAGAGCGGCGTGAGCTCGGCGGGCAGCGCGCCGCGCTTCAGGGCGTCGTACGTCGCAAACACCAACTGGCCGCCCAGCGGGGGCTCGCCGGGGGTCTCCTCCATCAGCCCCGAGCAGGCGCTTTCCAAAAGATCGCGGCCCTGTGGCGTATGCACGTCGACGCGCGAGAGCAGGTAGTACTCGGTCAGGAAGACCTCCCAGCCAAACGGCAGATCGGTGCGCTCCGGGTCGAGCCAGTAGACGCGGTCGATGTCGATCGCGAACACGGCCAGGTGCACGTAGCTCGGGCCATGCGCGGCGGCGAGCGCACGGTCCATGATGGTCGGCAGACCGAGCCCGGTCTGCTCGTCGGCGACCTTCGGCAACATGCGCTTTTGGCTCATGGAGCGTCCTCTTTCACGAGCGCGAGCACCGCTTGCCGCGTCACGCCCAGCACGCGCACGACCTTCGACTTGCCGCGCTCGCCCTGCAGCACGCTCACCGCGCGCTTGGGCACGTGCAGACACTTGGCCAAGAGCGCGCACAGCTCGGCGTTGGCCTCACCGTCCACCGGGGGCGCGGCCAGGCTCACCTTCAGCGCGCTGTCGTGCAAGCCCGTCACCGCCGAGCGCGAAGCTCGTGGCGAGACACGCACGCTGAAGCTCACGCCCTGCGCGTCTTCTTTCAGGTCCAACATCGCGCGCGATTATGCGATCGGAAACCCGGGCCGTCGATGAAACGCACGGCAAAATCGCTCACGGCACGCGCGTGGTGAGCGCCTTGCAGGCGTCGATGGCCATGGTTGCCGCTATGAGTGCAGTCGCAGCGCGAACACCGCGGCGCGACTTGGTGGTGATACGCTGGTCCACCGACCGGCGCACCCGCAAGCTCTGGTCGCGCCGCGCGCAATCGACTCGCGCACTCGAGCGTTCGACCGTCTACGCATGACCTGGTGGCAGACATTCTTCGACGCCGACTACCTGACCCTCTGGGGCGGCGCGAGCCCGGCGCAGGCCGATGCGCAGCAAGCCGACGGCCTGTGGCAGTTGCTCGGGCTGCGGCCGGGCGACCGGCTGCTCGATGCACCCTGCGGCTACGGTCGGCTGTCGCGCTTGCTCGCGCTGCGCGGCGCGCGCGTGTTGGGCGTCGATCAATCGGCTGCGCTGCTCTCGGCGGCGCGCCGGCGCAGTGAAGGGATCGACCCTGCGAGCTTGCGTTACCTGGAACACGATCTGCGCACGCCTCTGGCCGAGAGTGGCTTCGACGCGGCGATCAACGTCTACACTTCGCTCGGCTACGGCACGCAGGCCGACGACCTCGCGATCCTGCAGACCTTGCACCACGCCGTGCGGCCCGCAGGCCTCGTGCTGGTCGAGACGCTGCATCGCGAAGCCGCGCTCGCGGCGCTGCAAGCAGGGCTCGTCTCGCATCACTTGCCCGACGGCACCATCCTCACCGAGGAGCCGAGCTACGACGCGGCCCGCTTGCGCATGGACACGCGCTGGTCGTGGTCAGGTCCCGCTGGCACGGGTCGCAAGCTGTCTTCAGTCAGGCTGTACACACCCGGCGAGCTGGCTCAGCTGCTCGAGCAAGCGGGGCTGGCGGTGCGCTCGCTGCACGCCGACTGTACGCCCGAGCCTTTCGTCGCCACAGGCCGCAAGCAGAGCCCGCGCGTGGGCATCGTCGCAGTGCGGCCGCGCTGACGCAGCTTGCTCCTGCGTGGGCTTCGGTTGTCGTGTGGGGTCAAAGGCAAGATCGGTCAGCTCAACCCGCTCTTGCGCGCGGGTCAGCCGAGCGAGATCGCCAGCACGGCGCTCTTTCTCGCTTCCGACGAGTCGTCGTACGTGAACGGGCAAGCCATCGTGGTGGACGGCGGGCTGTCGAGCTCGCACCCGTTCGTTGCTCCGCGCTGAGCGTCTTGCGCTCGCATCGGCGGCGTCAGCCGTCCTTTGTAGCTCGCATGATGTAGCCGTTCGCAGCGCGCACGCTGCGCGCGAGCGCCGGCGCATCCGTGGGCTCTGGATGCTTGCGTAGCAAGCCGGAGAGCGCGTCGATCATCTCGGTCGCGCGCGCGAAGCGATCACGCGCCTGCTTGGCGGTGGCTTGCGCCACGATCGCCACCAGCTCCTCGGGCAGC
This sequence comes from Polyangiales bacterium, assembly GCA_036382515.1. GTDB lineage: Bacteria > Myxococcota_A > Polyangia > Polyangiales > JAFGIB01 > JADGRF01. The sequence goes on from DASVHQ010000358.1 coordinate 37,006, forward strand.
TCCGGTCGCAGGTCGGTGACCGGCGGGATCTTGCCTTCGAGGATCGCCAGCGCGATCTGCACATCGGTGAGCGCGCTGTCGAACATGCGCCGCGCCGCGAGCGCCTCCCACATCACCACGCCCAGGCTGTAGAGGTCGCAGCGCGGCTCGGGCTTGGCATCATGGAAGAGCTCGGGCGCCAGATACGCCACCTTGCCTTTCACGATGCCGGGATCGGTGGTGCGCGGTCGATCGGTGGCGCGCGCCAGGCCAAAGTCGGTGAGCTTCACCACGCCGTTGGTGCCGACCAGGATGTTCGAGGGCGTGACGTCGCGATGGATCACGGGCACCGGCCGGCCGCTGTCCTCGGTGCGCGCGTGCGCGGCCGAGAGCGCTCGTAGCACTTCGATGCAGATCGCGGCCACATGCGGCCAGGGCGGTTTCTCGCCGGCCTTCGCATAGGCAGTCACGTAGTCGGCGAGGTTCATGCCCTCGACCCACTCCATGATGATGAAGTAACCCCCCTCGGGATCGCGGCCGAAGTCGTGCACCTGCACGATGTTCGGGTGATTGAGCTCCGCGACCACGCGCGCTTCCTCCACGAACATCGCCGCGAACTTCTCGTCTTCGTGCAGGTGCCGCAGCACGCGTTTGATGCCGACCTTGCGACGGAACCCGGCTTCGCCATGCGTGTAGCCCTGCCACACGCTGGCCATGCCACCTCGGCCGATCGGTGTCACCGCTTCGTATTTGTTGCCGAGCAGCCGCGACGGCATCGGCGTGTAACGCGGGATGGTGACGATGGGCTCTGACTCGTCCATGGCAGCTGCGCAGAATAGCCGAGCCTGGCGTCCCAATCCATGGAGGCTGTTGTGGGTCGGCTCGAGGGTTTCTCGCAGCTACCGTTGGGAAACCTGAATGAACTCGAATCGTGGTTAGCCTTACGTAAATTCGAGGAGCGGCTTTGGCGAGCGCAACTCGGGCCGGCGGGCGCCACTGCCGTGCCGAAAAACCGTGGCGTGAGTTTGCGCGCCCATGTTACCTCGTCCGCCCGCATCTTGCGGGCTCGCCGCGCGACGAGGCTCCTGTGCTTCGCGCTGCATCTCGGAGGTGCGCCGTGACGAACGTGCCGCAGACCGCTGCACGTCCCCGCTGGGACGCGCTCTCGCTATCCGTCGAAGCCGTGGCCGCGGGAGCAGGCACGCAGCACGACTGGGAAACGCTCGCTGCTTTCTGTCAGCGCGATGGCGTGGACTGCGTGGCGGCCGCTCTGGCGAACAAGGCCGGTGGCGACCTGCGACGCTGGCGTGGGCAGCTGCTGCTCGGCATGGACCTCTCTTGCGACGCGTTGCTCGCCTTGACGCAGGAGCTCGCAGTGCATGCAGCTGACGGCGGCGGCTTGGCGTCACGTGCGCAAACGCGCCACGCGCGCTCGTCACGACCGCCGCCTGGCGCTGCCGTGGACTAGTGGTCAGACCACTTGCGCGTCGTCATCGCCACGGGCTGAGCGCCAGCAAGCGCGCGGACTGCGGCGCGAGGCGCTTTCCGTCCAAACGTCCGCGGCGTCAAGGCCTGTGCGCGAGCTGCAATCGCCGTGCGCCAGCGCCATCGCGCGGCGAACCGGCACGCAGGCGGCGATCCACCGGCACCCTGGCCCCGCACTGCCCGCCCGTTGGAACGCCTGAGACGTTGGCGCAGCACGGTTGGCGTCGCCTTGATCTTCATCGCGGCGCTCGCGCACATGCTCCTGACGTTGCTCGGCGCAGCCGGCGAACGCTGCGGCTTGGACCGCACGCTCAAGTCCAACACCAGCAAGAAACGTCAGCTGTCGCTCTACAAGCAAGGGCTCCACTGGTACATGGCGATTCCAAACTTACCCCACCAACGGCTCAGGCCGCATGACATCACCGTCCCTCGTTTTCATCGGCCCCAAATGAATGAACCCCTGGGGTTGGGCTTGTGCTTGCGTCCGTGGCGAAAACAGTCGTAACGTCCGGCCCGGTAACCACAAACCTAAGGGCCCGACGCGAAACAAGTCGATCGGCTCGGCGTTGAGGCGGCCCGGAAGCAAGGCGCGAATTCGATGGAATACTCCCTGTATTTCGAGGATTCGCAACGCTGCTGTCGGGGATGGATCGGCGTCGAGGCGACTGAGTTGTTTCGTGTCGGGCCCTAAGCATCAGGAGATCCCGCCCATGTCCACGACGAAGAAGACCGGCCCTAAGACCACCTCCGCCAAGATCAACAAGAGCGCGTGGATCCGCAGTCAGCCCGCCAGCATGTCCGCCAAGGATGTGTTCGAGAAGGCGAAAGCCGAAGGCATCAAGCTCTCAGTGGCCCAGGTCTACACTGCACGGAGCAGTGCGAAGAAGGCCGGCAAGAGCAGCAAGCCGAAGGGCAAAGCCGGCCGTCCCACGGGCAGCAAGACCATCAAGGCCGAGATCGCGGGCGACCTCACTGCGATCCGTCGCGCAGTGTTCGAGCACGGCTTCTCCAAGGTCGAGAGCTTCTTGGCCGAGCTGAAGAAGAGCGTTGGGCTCTGAAGCGGTACTGCCATCGACTCACACACGGCGGGAAGATCGACCGGGAATCGCTGCCTATCTACAAAGTACAGCTCAAGTCCGAGTTTGAAACTCTTTCGGCCTTTCGGGCACACGGGTTGGACAGTTTCGCGCACTTACAGCGCGCCGAAGCCGGAAATCCATAGGCACACGCCGTGAAGCTGAAGTAGTGACATTCCGTGCATCTATGACTGTAGTAGTTAGGCATGTACCTTCGCACGACGAAGCGACACAACGCCGATGGCTCCGAGGCCCGCTACTACCAGCTCGCTGAGAACGAGTGGGACCCGGCGCGCGGCTGTGGGATCGCCAAGGTGGTCTACAAGTTCGGGCGCGCCGAGCAGGTCGACGGCGAGAGGCTGCGGCGTTTGGCGGGCAGCA
>DASVHQ010000359.1:0-3374 GCA_036382515.1 Polyangiales bacterium
ACCGTGCCCTCGAAGAACTTCAGGGTCGCATGAGCCTCTGTCAACTCGCCAGAGAGCCGTTTGATTTGGTAAGCGACATCGCCCGTGCCGTTGCCGTCGAGGTCATAGCCCACGTAGTCGGTGAAGTGGTTGGCCCGGAAGCTCGCCGCCAGTGCGTCGCCGCCGCCTTCGACCTCTGCGACCAGCGTGTTCTCGTGGAAGTCGTTGCCTTTGAAGAAGAGCCCGTCGCTGGGCCCATGAAAGCGCACCGCCACGTCGTTCAGAGAGAACACGTTATCGGTAAAATGCACCGGAAACTGTGGCGCGCGAGGCGTCCCGTCGAGGTAGACGCCCGTGGTGTTGGCCACGATCCAGTTGCCGCTGACCTGCACGCCGTCGCTCTCCTTGAAGCCGATGCCAACACCCGCCGCACCGTGCGCGCCACCGAGAACGTTGCGTTCCACGCGCAGGCGCGCGCTGTACATGACGAAGATCCCGACGACGTTGTCGGTGACACGGCTGTCGCGAACGATGCCGTCGTGCGCGTACATGAAGTGCGAACCGTAGCGGCTGTGACCCACGCTGTTGCCTTCCAACAGCACGCGCTTCGAGTACCACACCACCACATCCCGAACGTGATCGACGCTGCAGTTGCGAACTACCGAGTCATCGGACTCCCAGAGCTTGATCCCGTCGCCCTTGAGCTCCTTGTCATCGAGCGAGCCCTGCACGTGCGAGTGTTGCACCTCGCAGTGTCGACACGGCCCGAGCGTGACGCCGAAGAGTGAGTCCTCGACGCGCACGTTTTGTATGCGAGTGCGCGCGCCTTTGGAACGAATGCCCGCGTCCTCGAGGGTGTGGCGGCGACCGGAGTGCCGCACCACGACGTTGTCGATGCGCACGTCATCGGCCTCGATGCTGAGCACGGTCCCGTGCCCGGTGCCGTTCAGGATCGCGCCGCGCTCAGCGCGCAGCGAGACCGGCCGGCGGATCACGAAGTCGCCATCGTACTCACCGGCTGGTAGCCAGATTTCCGCCGGGCCGTGCGGATCGTCCAGCAGCCGCGCCAGCTCCTGGCCATCGGCCGCGCTTTGCGCGCCGCTCGGACGGCGCTGCACGATTGGGCCCGCTTCGACCCAGTTGCGCGTCATCGCAGACGGCTCACGCCCGGCACGTGCCTGCGCTGCGTACATCGACGCAGCGACGATCAGGACGCTCGTTGCCAGCGCAGCGCTGCGCGCCTGCGCACCGACCCTCACCCCGCGCCTCCACTGGCAGAGGCTTCGGACTTGGGCCCGACGACGAACGCCGTCTTGCACACGGCGCCGCAGGTGCCACGCGCAGCGCAGGTCGCGCAGACACGACCGCGAAGGAACGCGGCCGCCGCCAGCAGCATCACGCCGCCGATCGCCAGCCAGAAGCCGCGCTCCGGCTGCGCGAAGGTCATGAACTGCCCTATCGTGCCGTTGCCGAAGAGCTCCGGCGTGAACGGCGGAATGCGCAGCGGCGCATGCGGATCGAGCCCGTGGCCGTACTTGCGCATCCAATAATAACTGTCGACCAGGAAGCCCAGAGGGAGCAGCGCTCCGGCAACGAGCATCAGCACTCCCAGCTTGCGCCCCATGATCAGCGTGAACGCCACGACCATGATGCTCACCGTCGCGATGCCGAAGCCGGCCAGCTTGCGCTCAACGGGCGCAGCCTCATCCAGGTGACCCATCCCGATGTAGTGGTTCAGCTCGTTGATTTCCGCGACGTCGCCGCCGACCCCCGTGAGTGAGATCACGATCTGAAGGCCGTGCGGATACTGCGGTGCGTAGAGCTTGATCTTCCACCAAGGCTGCCCGAGCGAGCCGACGAACGTACCCACCGAGCACACCGCCAGAGCGATCACGAGCAAGCGGCGCCAGCTGGTCCCCACCTTGGGCTTCACGATGTCCAGGTGACGATGGTCGCGCGACTCCGCCGTAGCGGCAGGTCCACCATGTGCGTGCTCGGTCATGGATTGGTGAGTCGGTTGCGGCGAGCTGATGGACATACAAACTCCTGACGGACCTGCGCGTGCTCTGAGAGCCGCGTCGTGCGTCTCCGGCTCGCCGGCCCGCGCGCCGCCGAGGCCGGAGGACGCACGAACCGGCTTGCCGAATGCCTGCTCACGCCTTCGGCTTGACCAGGAAGTAACCCGCCATCTCGAGGTGCAGCGCCGAGCAGAACTCGGTGCAGTACATCGGGAACACACCCGCAACGTCGGCCTTGAAGGTGACGTTCTCGTGCTTGCCGGGCTCGAGGCTCAGGTCGATGTTGTACATGTTGATCGTAAAACCGTGCGTCACGTCCTCCGCTTGCTCGAGGCTCGTGATGTGCAAGTTCACCGTGTCGCCCTCGTTCACCTCGATCTGATCGGGTGTGAAGTGCGAGCGCACAGCGGTCATGTAGACATCGACCACGTTGCCGTTGCGGACGATCTTCTCCTTGCCGCCCTCGACAGCGAACGGATCCTTCGAGTCGGTGTATGGGTTGGTGCCGGGCTCGTAGATCTTGATCGGATGGAGCTTGTCGGCCTTGATCATCTGCGAGTAGTGCGGCTCGCCGATGCCGATCGGAGTGTCGGACAGGATGCGCATCTGCTCGCTGTCGGCATCGACCAGCTGGAAGTTCTGCGGATACAACGGGCCGACCGGGTTGAAGCGATCGATCGACATCTTGTTCATGGCCACCACGTACTTGCCGTCGGGGCTCACGGTGTCGCCTTCGGCCGCCATGATGTGACCGATGTTGTAGTGGACCGAGAGCTTCTGCACGAGCTTCAGGTCCTTGACGTTCCACTTGGCGATCTTGCTCTCCAGGAAGATCGACGTGTACGCGTTGCCCTTGTTGTCGAAGACGGTGTGCAGCGGGCCCAGGCCGACCTCGACCTGGCCGCGGATCGAATCCTTGAACGCCAGGATGGGAATGCCGTACGGATCCTTGCCCTCGTACTGCTTCCGGTCGATCAAGTCCTTCATCTTGGCGAACGAGTAAACCGTCGCGTGCGTGTCGAGCTTGCCGCCGACCACGACCTCGGCACCGTCGGGCGTCACGTCGCAGCCGTGCGGGCTCTTGGGCTCACCGACCAAGCTGAGCACGCCCTCTGGCCCGGAGACGCTCATCGGCAGCACGCGCACGCCCTTGATCGTGGTCGCCTTGCCCGCGTTGACGAGTTCTTCGGCCTTGCGCCAGTTGATGACATGCATGAAGTCCATGTCGTTCTGCGAAGCACCGGATTCGATCGCCGGCTTGCCTTGCAGCGTGCCGCCCGTCGCCATCTCGGTGTTGAACGAGTTGATGAACGCCCAGCCGTCGCTACCCAGCTTGCCCGCGTCCGCGAGGTCCTGCGTGTAGGGCGGCAGCTCGAT
>DASVHQ010000360.1:0-2184 GCA_036382515.1 Polyangiales bacterium
ACCCGGCGTCGATGCCCAGGCTCGTGCCGGAGTCGACGCTCGCGTCGCCCGCAGCCGTGAACGCATCGGGCTGATCCGTTGCGCTGCCCGAGTCGACGATGGGCACAGGCGTGCCGACGCCCGTGTCCGGAACCAGAGTGCTCGCGTCTTGCGCGCTCGTGGTGTCGTCCATCTTGACCTGGAAGTGCTGCGTCTGGTCCTCGAACTGGATCAACGCGAAGCTCGCCGGGTCGGAGGCTTCGTTCGGGTTGTCGACGTCGAAACCAAGCAGCGCTGTGTCACCTGGCTGCACGGTCTGCTCGCTGCCTGGCAAGAGCGAGACGTCGGTTGCATCCGCGTTGGGCACGGCGCCGCTCTCGAGCGTGCCACCAACGAAGCTCAGCGCTTTGGTGAGCGCCTGCGCGGCGGCGCTATTGGTGGAGCCGTTGGTGCCAACCGAGCCGCTGCTCGTCCAACAACCCGTGAGCACGAACACCCCAGCCAGCGTCTGCAGCCAACGTCGCATCATGGTTCCTCGCTCGTCCGCCCGCATGTCCACGTCGGCTGGTGTGCCAGACGTGCTTTGGATGGACTCGTCGAAGGTAGATCGACAGCGCAGCAGAGTCCACAGATGTGCCCGCTCGTGCGTGGCGTGCGTAGGTGTTGCGCTTACGTGGCTACGACCACGCCGCGCTTCGCGACGCCCGCGTGGAGTCGAGCACAGAGGTGTGTGCGCATGCGGTTCCTGTTCGTCAACCCGTTCTATCCGCTGTCCGAGATGCCATCGCCGCCGCTCGGCGTGGGCTATCTCACAGCGAGCCTGCAGCGCGCGAACGTCGAGGTCCGCGTGTACGACTTGGTGGTCACCAGGTACGACCCGAGCAAGCTCGAGACGATCATGGCGGAGTTCCAGCCCGACATCGTGGGTGCCACGGCCGTGAGCATGACGCTCGCATCCGCGCTCGACGTGCTCGCCGCTGCAAAGCGCATCGATCCGCGTGTCGTGACCGTGCTCGGCGGTGCGCACGTCAGCTTTCGCGCAGAGCAGACCCTTGCGCAGCAGCCTGCGCTCGACGTGGCTGCGCTCGGCGAGGGCGAAGAGACGATCGTCGAGCTTTGCGAGGCCGTGGCTGGCAAGCGCACGCTCGCGAGCGTCGCCGGGCTTTGCTTTCGCGACGGCGATGCGATTCGCATGAGCAGCCCGCGCACCACCTGGGTCGACGTGAACACCCTGCCACTGCCCGCGCGCGAGCTCACGCCGCTCGCGCGTTACAGAGCGCTGGGCACGCCGATCAGCATGACCACCAGTCGCGGCTGCCCGTTCCAGTGCATCTTCTGCGTGGGTCGCAAGCTGGTCGGCGCCAAGATCCGTTGGCGCGACGCGAGCAGCGTGGTGGATGAGATGCAGCAGCTGGTGAACCTTGGTTTTCCGCAGATCAATCTCGCCGACGATCTCTTCACCGCCAAGCACTCGCACGCGCTGGCCGTGTGCGACGAGATCCTGCGACGTGGTCTACGCGTCAGCTGGGTCAGCTTCGCGAACGTCAACACGGTCGACGTCCCGGTGCTGCGGCGCATGAAGGAGGCCGGTTGCACCACGGTGAGCTTCGGGCTCGAATCCGGGAACCAGGAGATCCTGAAGACCACCAAGAAGGGCACGCGCATCAGCAAGATCCGCGAGGCGGTCGCGGCCTGCAACGAGGCGGGCGTGCGTGCGAGCGGTTCGTTCATCGTCGGCTTGCCGGGCGAGACGCCCGAGACCATCGCGCAGACGATCGCGCTCGGTCGCGAGCTGAAGGAGCTGGGCGCCGACACGGGCTTTCACATGTTGGCGCCGTTTCCCGGCACGGCAGTGCGCGAGCAAGCCGACAGGTACCAGCTGAAGATCTTCACGGACGACTGGTCGCAGTACAACGCCAACCACGCCATCACCGAGACGCCGGGCGCCGACCGCGCAACGCAAGAAGTGATCGCCACGCAATTCGAGGGTGCCGCGCAGAAGCTATTCTGGGATCTCGCGGCACGCGTGCAAGACGGCACGGCCAGCGTCGAGGAGCGCGCCCGCTACGCGAGCGTCGAGCGTCACGGCATCTACTACGACCTCATGATGCACGACCTGCTGGAGACCCGCGGCAGCTTCCGGACGGAGCGCTCGGAGCTGAGTCGTGCGCAGGCGGTGGAGCTACTCTGCGCAGAGGTCAGCGC
>DASVHQ010000361.1:0-6902 GCA_036382515.1 Polyangiales bacterium
AAGCGCTCCCGTCGGTCTTCGGCCGCTTCTCGGACATCTGCTTGTGCGAAATCCTCAAAATACCACGCAGTATTCCTGCGGTTTCGCACAAGAAGCTGTCTCGAGAATCGACTCGAAGCCCTCGGTCCGGCTTTCTCCGACAGGCTCCTAGCGCCGGGCTGGCAGCGAGTCAGCCGCCGTCGCTGGCCCCGGCGTCGCCGCTGCCGCCGTCGATGGCTGCATGCGGTGGTGCGCAGGCGGGGTCGGAGAGCGTCGGCAGCTCGAGCGCGCTCAGGTCGTCGACGAGCTGCTGGACACCCGCTGGCGTGGGGTTGCATGAACCTCGGATCGTGGGGCACTCGCCAGGGGCGACCGAGAACCCGTGACCGTCGTCGCGGCTCACGCCGAAGCTGCCGGAGTCCGGGAACTCGCTGCCGTAGGCGAGCCCCGTCACAAAGGCCGCAATCACGTCGGCATTGGCCAGATCGCGGGCAATGTCCGAGATGTCGACCGCCGAGGGCAAGCCACACGCCGGCAACGCAGGCGTGCAGGTCCACGGCACCAACCGAGCGTCGGCCGTGACCGGTGTGTTCGTGACCGTGAGCACGCCGGCCGCCGTCAGCGTGACCGCCGCCTTCACCGCGACGTTGCCACCTGCGCCACCGAACTGAAGTCCGTGCGTGAGCGTGCACTGCGTCCCGACCGTAGCGTCGCTCTCTCGGCCCGCGTCGGCGGCCGCAGCATCGTGCGCGCTCGCTCGATCGTTGCCGGCGTCGCTCACGACGCTGTCCGCGCCGGTCTTGGTGCAGGCGCCGCTCAGCACTGCCAAGCAGAGGATGAGTCGCCAGCCGTGAGTGGCTCGGATCATGGGCATCGACGCGGACCTTCCTGGGTGATGGGGTGCCAGCAAGCTTGTTGCACTCGTCTAAGCAAACACCGTGCCGTAGCGCGGCGACCGGCTGTGCAGGGGGTTGGGCGTCTGACGCGTTGCGGGGCGACGTCAGCCGCGGCGCGGGCGCACGGGGTTGTGCCGAACTGTGCCCGCCCGGCGCCAGCTTGGAGAGCCTCGAGAGTATCCGAGAGACTCGTCGCGTCTCGCAGTGCCTCAATCGAGCTATCGGAGCCCCGAGTCGGATTTGAACCGACGACCTGCTCATTACGAATGAGCTGCTCTACCACTGAGCTATCGGGGCGAATGCATGTACGAAATTCCCAGAACCACACTATCCGAGTACGATCAGTAGAATCAGCTGCTTACGTGCGTTGAACCGCGGCTCGCGAAAACCGTTGCTCAACCACTCCGCGAAGGTGGCAAACGGGGCCGCATGTTTAGCAATCGCCTCCAGGTGGCGCAAGTCTGTCGGATACTGACGCACGGCATTGCGTCCGAACCGCTGTTTGGGCCGGCTGGGCCGAGCGAGGCGGCGCGGGTCCTGCGTGCAGCCGAGATGTCAGTGCTGGCTGGTGGCGACCGCGCGCTCTTGGAGCTGGCGTACTGGCTATGGGAGGGCGGGCAGGGTCCGCGGTTGTCGGCCGTGGTCGAGCTGGTCGACCGCACGCGGCTGCGGATGGTCGGCACGCTGCTGGTGGCGCTGTCCGAGGGTGCGAGCGCGATCGACCGTTGGCTGCGCGCCAACGGCGGCGCCGTGGGGGACGCATGATCGACCTGCGCTCCGATACGCTGACTGCGCCGACCGCGGGGATGCGGCGTGCCATGGCCGAAGCGCAGGTGGGCGACGACGTCTACGGCGAGGACCCGAGCGCGTTGCGTCTGCAGGAGCGCATGGCAGAGCTGCTCGGCAAGCCAGCGGCGCTCTTTGTGCCGACCGGCACCATGGCCAATCAGCTCGCGCTGCTGTGCCACTGCGAGCGCGGCAACGATGTGCTCGTGGGCGAGGGCAACCACTGCATGGTCTTCGAGTCGGGCGCGGCTGCGGCGTGGGCGCAAGTGCAGTTCAGCGTGCTCGGGCAGGGCGGTTTGTTCACGGCCGACGAGCTGGTCGCGGCCATCAAGCCCACCGAGTACCACTTTCCGCAGACGCGGCTGTGCGCGGTGGAGAACACGCATAATCGCTCGGGCGGTCGCATCTTCCCGCAGGCCGAGCTCGAGCGCATCGCCGCCGCAGCGCACGCGCGCGGCATCGCCATGCATCTCGATGGGGCACGGCTGTGGAACGCGTCGGTCGCGACGGGCCAGAGCATGCGCACGCTGGCCGTGCCGGTGGACAGCGTTAGCGTCTGCTTCTCCAAGGGCCTCGGCGCCCCCGCCGGCTCGATCCTCGCCGGCTCAGCCGACTTCATCGCGCGCGCGCGTCGCTATCGAAAGATGCTGGGCGGCGGCATGCGTCAGGTCGGCGTGCTCTGCGCCGCGGCACTCTACGCGCTGGACCATCACATCGAGCGTCTCGCCGAAGATCACGAGAACGCCAAGCGCCTGGCCGAAGGCCTGGCAGAGTTCCCGGCGCTGATCTGCCAGCCGCAGTCCGTGCAGACCAACATCGTGGTGTTCGAGCTTCGCAGCGGGCAAGCCCAGCCCTACCTCGCCAGGGCCGCTGCGGCCGGCGTGCGCATGAACGCGATCACACCCACCAAGATCCGCGCCGTGACGCACCTGGACGTCACCCGCCAACACATCGACGAGGCCTTGCGCGCCCTGTCGAACTGTTGACGAGCTGTGGCGTCGCGTCAGGTCACTCGCTGTCGGTGTCGGGGAGGTCGAGCGGCTCGTCTTCCGACAAAGCATCGTCTTCCTCTTCGTCATCCGCTTCGAACTCTTCTTCGGCCTCGGGCTCTTCTTCGTCTTCGGCCTCGACGGCCTTGTACTTCAGCTCGATGCCGACTTCAGCGAGATGCGCCTCGAGGAGCTCGAACAACTCGTCGACGTCGTCCGCGTCCCACTCTTCGATGGCATCGCTGATGAAGTCGTAGATGTCGCCCGAGTCGATGCGCCTCTCGATCTCTTCGATCTGTTCCTCGCTGAAGGCGTCCATGACGTCTTCACGCAAGGTCTCCGTGTCACCATCGTCCACAGCGTCGGCCGCTGATTGGCGGATCTGCTTGACCGCACGCTTGTCGAGGAAGATTTCCATGGCCAGCCGTCCCTCCAGGTCGGGGAAACGCGCCTACTATCTAAGCTCTAGTCTTGTCAACAAGAGCGTGCTTGGGCGCCAACGTCCGGGCATTGTGGTCTGCGCGCAGCGACGTGCAATGCGCCAGTGTGAACCTGCCCGAGCGGCCCGCACGGGGGCTGCCTGCGTGGCGGCAATCTTGACGGCGGCGCTGCACAAGGGTCCACTGAGCTGCACATGATTTGCGCGAGCTGTCATAGGGACAACCCCTTGGGCAACGCGTTCTGCCACGGCTGCGGGGCAGCGCTTGCCGGGCAGGTCGCGCCAGCCCCGCCGTCCGGCACGGTGCTGTGTCCCAGATGTGGGTCGACCAACACGGCCGGCCACATGTTCTGCCGCGGTTGCGGCAACGATCTTTCCCGGCTCGCCGTGCCCAAGCCTTCGATCTCGCCCATGCACCCCCCGCCCGCGGCCGATACGCCGCTGGTGCGGGTCTCGCCCCCGATGGCCAGCTCGGTGGTGTGCGGCGGGTGCGGCGCGGCGATCGACCCCGGGGCGCGCTTCTGCAAGTTCTGTGGCACGCCCTGCAAGCTGCAGTCGGCGCCGGCGCCGGCCACTGCGCCGGTGCAGCCGCGCGTCGAGCTGGCCAACGTGGGGCTCAGAGCGCAGGTCGTCGTGATCCTGCGCGACGGCTCCGAGGGTGGGGTCTATCCGGTCGAAGGCGAGCGCACGGACGTAGGTAGTCGTGAAGGCGACATTGTGCTCCGCGAGGACCCCTATCTCTCCGCACGACACGCACGGATCGAGCGAAGAGGTGATACCTTCGTTCTGCTAGACCTCGGCAGCCTGAACGGGATCTACATGCGACTGCGCGAGCCTGTTCTGCTCACCGACGGAGATATGATCTTGATCGGGCAGCAAGTGTTACGCTTCGAGATACCGTCGGAGGCTGAGCGCCAGGTGGGTCCCGCAACGCAGCATGGAGTGATGGTGTTTGGAACGCCCGAGCAACATCGCCTCGCGCGCTTGGTGCAGTACACGACCGAGGGTTTGTCACGTGACGTCTATTACCTCCACCGCGACGAGACCGTGATGGGTCGCGAGCAAGCCGACCTGGTGTTTGCCGACGATCCATTCCTGTCGCGCCGGCATGCGGCCATCACGCTGCAGCGCGCCGAGCGTCGCTTCGTATTGCGCGATTTGGGCTCGAGCAACGGTACGGCGCTGCGCTGTCGCGGCGAGCGGCCGCTTGCGCACGGCGATCAGTTTCGCCTCGGCCGGCACCTGTTTCGCTTCGACCTGACGGCTGTCGGTCGCGGAGGGCGCAACCCAGCATGAGCGGCGCGCCCGAAGATCAACAGTCCGAGCCGCTGGAGGCCTCCGACACGGTGGTGCCGGCGCCGAACCCGGCCAGTGGCGCGGCCACGTCGCTGCCGAGCTTCTCGGGGCCCGGCGTGCGCGTGCGCTACACCGGCCGTAGCGCCGTGGGCCTGGTGCGCGAGCACAACGAGGACAACCTCGTGATCGCGGATCTCAGCAGCGGCGAGGTCAGTGCCCGCGAGCAGACCGTGACCGGTACTGTCGGCAAGTGCGGCGTGCTCTTCGCCGTTTGCGACGGCATGGGTGGCGCAGCGGCAGGCGAGGTTGCGAGCCAGATGGCCGTCGAGATTCTGCTCGAGGCCATGCGCCGTGGCGGTTCTCCCAAGGACCGCGACGAGCTTGCGCGGCGCCTGGTCTCCTCCGTGGAGGAGGCCGGCAGACGCATCTTCGAGTCCGCGCAGAAAGAGCGCTCGCGGCGCGGCATGGGCACCACGGCGACCGTCGCCGTGCTCGTCGACAAGCTGCTGTTCCTCGCGGAGGTCGGCGACAGTCGCGCGTATCTCTTGCGGCGCGGAGTGCTCAAGCAGCTGACCAAGGACCAATCGCTGGTCAACCAGCTGATCGAAGCCGGTCACCTGACCGAGGCCGAAGCCGAGGCGTTCGAGCACTCGAACATCATCCTGCAGGCGCTTGGCACTGCGGAAACGGTGCAGGTCGATCTGACCTTCGTCGAGCTACGCAAGGGCGACCGCTTGATGATGTGCTCCGACGGGCTCTCGGGCCTGGTGCATGCCGACACGATTCGCGACGCGCTGTCGACCATCGAAGATCCGTGCGAGGCCACTGCCGCGCTGGTGAAGTACGCGGAAGCCGGTGGTGGACACGACAACATCACAGTGCTCGTGATCGACTTCGACGGAGACGATCTCGACGGCTCGCGCGAGGCTGACAGCTTCGGCTACGTGCAGTATCCACTGCTGCCCGCGGGCAGCGTGGCGACGTTTGGTGACGAGGAAGTGACCGACGCGGGTGCGCAGCCTGCGGCGGCCGCCTCGTCGAGCAGCACGGACTCTGACGCGCTGCCGCTGGCCGCGGACACGAGCGACCGCGGTTCGTGGCTGTGGATCTCGGCCGGTGTCGTGGCGCTGATCGTGGGTGCGTGGGTGCTGGCCGTTTCCGGCTCGGAGAAGCACGACAGCGAAAGCGTTGCCACTGGCATGGCTCACGAGGTGGCGCCGAGCGCCAATCCAAACCCTGCCGAAGTCGCCGCTCCCGATCCCAAGCCCGTGCCCGTGCGCGTCTTCAGCGACGTGCAGGGCGCCACCTTGCTGGTGAATGGCGAGGCGCGCGGAGCGCTGGCGAGCGGCGAGGGGCGCAACATGGAGCTGCGGCCGGGCGCGTACCGCTTCGAGGCTCAGAGCAACGGCAACATTGCTGCGGTGGAAGTGGTCACGGTGCGCCCCGACGTGCCGCTGGACGTCTACCTGAAGCTGCCGAGCGGTGCGAGTGACACGGCCCCCAAGGAACTCGCGCCGAAAGCCGCCGAGCCTGCCGGCGCCATGCCGACTCCCAGCGCGGCCCCGCGCGAACCGGCGGCCAAGCAGCCAGTGGCCGCGCCCGAGCCCAAGCCCCGCGCCGAGGCGCCCAAGGCAGAGGCCGCGCGTGCTACTGCTGCCGAGCTGGTGGTCGCGCCTGCGCATGCCCCCGCCGCTGCACAGCCGGCGCCGAGCAAGCCGAGCGCTGCAGCTGCTGCGCCCGCTCCGGCCGGCAAGCCCGAGAAGCTTCCCGACAACCCGTTCTGAACAGCGTTCGAACGCGGTAGCAGCGGTTCGCGCCGTTCGCGCTCGTGCGAAGGGCCATGCCGCGGCGCTCAGGTACCACCGTTTTTTTGACGGGGCGATCGCCGTGGACGACAACGTCCTACGGAGGATCCCTCATGTCTCAGGGTGCTCGAGTCACCGACGAAGTCGAGTTTTACAAGCGCCGCGGCGAGCTGCAGAACAGCGTGCGCGTGCTGCGGATCCGCCGACCGGAGCGCCTGCGTTGGCGCGCCGCGGTGGCCTCCGTGACCGAGGTGGCCGGCGCGTTGCGCGGTCGCTCGCGCATGCGCATCGAGGAACCCGTGCGGGAGATCGTGCTCGATCTCGATGACCGCATCTTGCGGCGCGAGAGTGTGCTCGACGCGCGCAAGGCCGGCGTGGATCTCGATCGCGGCGAGGTCTTGCCGCGGCATAGCCGCTGGGATCTCAGCCGGACCGCGTTCTTGACCGGCGTCGATCAGGACACGCTCGGGCGCTACATGCGCTTGCCGGGCGACTACTTCAAGCCGGTCGACACGGCGGCCGTGGTGCTCGTGTCGCGCGCGCTAGCGAACGCGCACAAGCAACGCGCCGACAACCTGCTGGCTCGTGTGCAAGTCGGTAAGGGCGACGGACTCTTGCGTCACGAGCAATACATGCTCGACCGCGCCGACCACGACCGCGACCTCGCCAAGCGCTGGGCTGCGCTGTCCAAGGCGATGGTCGACGGCTCGCT
>DASVHQ010000362.1:0-24880 GCA_036382515.1 Polyangiales bacterium
CTCGAAGCCGATGTTCGCAGAGGAGTCTTTCGACGCGCTCGGCTTGGCTGCTGGCTTCTTCGCAGGAGCGGTCGGCGTCTTCGATTTCTTGGCTGCCACGCGTCACGACTCCTACGGGGCTGCCGCGCGAGCATGCTGCTCGGTTCTCGACGCATTCCCCCAAGACCGACCAGTTTCGTTCGCGGGCTAGCCTACCGGTTTTCCTGCATAATTCCGACTGCGCAGAGCCCCAAAGGCCCTGGCCGTTTGTGTTACGCCACTTCGGCGAGACGGCGGGACGCGGTTGCCCTTGAGCCCGTCGCGCTGGCTGCGGCGACCGCGCCGATCGGAACAAACGTTGACACAAACGTGTATCTGTATACATTTGTTCCTGTGTCCGCTTCGTTGGCCCAGCTCCCGGTCACGTTCACGTACGCGCAGGCTCGCGCCGCCGGCGTCTCGAAGCACGGGGTCTACCGGTTGCACGATGAAGGCCGCATCGAACGGCTGGCGCGCGGCGTCTACCGTCGCGCTGACGCGGAGCTCGCCGACCCCGACTTGCTCGAGATCGCCACGCGGGCACCCCGCGCCACGCTGTGTCTGACTACGGCGCTGGCGAGACACGGCTTGTCGGATGAGATCCCACGCGCGCCCGACGTCGCATTGCCGCGTGGAACGCGCACGCCTGCGAGCTCCGCACCCGTGCAGTGGCATCACTTCGACGCCGCGACGTTCGACATCGGTCGAGAAATCTTGCGCCTCGACGCGGACACGCGGATCGGTCTTTACTCTGCCGAACGCAGCATCATCGACGCCTTCCGCACGCGAGGGCATGGTGGGCACGAGCTCGCCCATGGCGCACTCAAGCGCTGGTTGCGGCGTGCTTCTGCACATCCGTCGACCCTGCTCAAGCTGGCTGCTCGGTTCCCCCGTGCGGCCGCTCCACTTCGCCAGGCGCTGGAGATCCTGCTGTGACGCGTTCTCCAACCCACGCCAGCAGTGACTGCGAGCAACCGTGTCGTCGGCGTTAGACCACAACACTCGCTGCGACATCGCGCCGCCGGCTCCCTCCGCCATGACATTGAAGCGCTTGGGGTCGGCAGGTCGCTCTCGGGCTCGTTTCGCAGGCCCAAGGCGCTGCTTGCGAAGCCGTGGCGGTAGTGCCGAGGACACTCTCCCGAGCCCGAGAGCGACCTGCCGACCCCAAGCGCCCCAGCAGCTTGCGATGAATGCACACGTCTGGCTTGCACCGCGGCCGGTGTCGTGGTCTACCCGCAGTGAGATTGGTGCCACGGGCTTGTTCGTGACTGGCAGTGGGGGGGTCCAATATGCATGGCGAGCGCGCTACTCCGTGGCTCTTGTGTCTCCTGATCAGCGCCTGTTCGGTGTCGCACCGAGGGCAGCAGCACGCCGACGCAGGCAGTCGCGGCGACACGCGCGCCTCGGACAGCGGCCCCGGCGACACGCTCGCAGCGGATGGCTCCACCGCGGGCCTGAAGACGGCCGTCGCACGCGACTCCGGCACTGGCGATCCGGCCGTAGCGATCGACGCGGGTCCAGCGACCGTGACCGTCGATCCCGGCGAGTCGCAGCCCGCGGCTGATGGCGGCAGCGATGGGACGGGCACGCTGCCGAGCGGTACCTCCGACAAGATCGACATGCTCTTCATCGTCGACAACTCGCCCTCCATGCGCGAGGAGCAGGCTGCCTTGCGCGACGAGTTCCCTGCGCTGATGGCGGCGCTCACGACGGGCATGCGCGGCGGCAAGCGCTACGCCGCGGCGGCGAAGGACCTGCACATCGGTGTGGTGTCCGTGAACATGGGAATCATCGGTATCCAGGGCATCGGCGGCTGTTCCGGTGTCACGGGCGTAGGCCCGAGCGGGTTCGGTGACGATGGCCTCTTGCTCCACCAACCCAGCCCCGACCCCGCCGTCACCGGCTGCAAGGCGTCGTATCCCACGTACTTGAGCTACGTCGCGGGGCAGAGCAGCCCGGCCGCGGTTGCCACGGACTTCGCCTGCGTGGCCACGCTCGGCAGCAATGGCTGCGGCTTCGAGCAGCAGATGGAATCCGGTCTGAAAGCCCTGTGGCCGAAGCTCGACATCGATGCGCTCACCGGTCTTTTGCACAACCCCAACCGCATCACCTTCTTGACTGATAGCGCTCACCCTGATGGCAAGTTCGGTCACGGCGACGTGGAGAATCAGGGCTTCCTGCGCGAGGATTCGCTGCTCGTCGTGGTGCTCGCCACGGACGAGGAAGACTGTTCCTCTGCCACCACCGTCCACTTCACACCGCAGCAGTATCTGCAGCCCACGGATCCGCTCTACAACCAGGATCTCAACCTGCGCTGCTTCTACAACGAGCAGAATCTCTATCCCGCGACCCGCTATGTGCACGGCCTGCAGGCGCTGCGCAGCAGCAGCGAGCTGGTGTTCTTCGCTGCGATCACAGGCGTCCCCGCCGATCTCACCGACGCCACCGGGGTCAACCTTGCGAACGATGCCCAGCGCAACGCGTACTACGACAGGATGTTGAGCGACCCGCGCATGCAGGCGCGCCCCGATCCCACGCGCCAGCCTGGCGATGGCAACCTGGTTCCCTCGTGCGTCACGCCCACGAGCAATGCCACGCCACCACGCCGCATCGTCGATGTGGCTCGTGGCTTCGGCAAGAACGGTCGCGTGCAGTCGATCTGCGACGCGGACTTCGCGCCCGCCGTCGACGCCATCCTCGACATGCTGGCGCCGCACATCGCGCCGTAGCGCGGTGCTCTACAGCTTCGCGTACAAGCCCAGCGTCACGATGAACTGGTGGATCGCCACATCCGAGCTGACCTTGGTGCCTGTGACCAGCGATCCGCCCTTCTACCTGACGGGCCAGGAGCAGGGTACCGGCAACCACCGCGCGTTCACGGCGCTCGATCCCTGCAAGGCCGAGGGCGCCAGCTGCACCACCGGCATCGATTGCTGCGCCGGCTTCTGCACCGCCGGCAAGTGCGAGCAGCCCAAGACCAAGCGCTGCGCCAAGACCGACGAGTCGTGCAGCACTTCGGCCGACTGCTGCGACAAGGCTGACGTTTGCATCAGCGGTTACTGCGGGTTGATCAGCGTGCAGTAGCTCGGAGATGCGAAGCCGAGCGTTCGCGCGGCTTCCCGGTTGCAGGTGACCTGACGCATGTGGCCTGCCCCGACTGTATCTGCCCAGTCACACACGTTCGGCAACACTGTTGACGTTTGCCCCAACCACAGTTGCCGTCCAGACGGCCTGCGCGATGGTCGGCGCGCGGCGGCCTCGGTCGCAGCGCCCTGTGGCGCGCCGGAGAATCGTGGCACACCTCTTGCGTCTGACGCGGACCATGAGAATCCCAAACTGTCCTTTTCGCTCGTTCGCCTGTCTGTCGCTGCTGCTCGGTGTCGGCGGGTGTTTCACTTCCTCCACTGCCGGCCTTGGCTCGGGCGGCGGTCGCGACTCGGGCAGCCCGGCGCGTGCTGCAGGTGACCTGGCCGCCGCGGACGACGCGGGCCGAGCGCTGGCGACGGTCGATTCGGGTGAGGCGCAGCCAGCAGCCGACGGCGGCGTGGACACGAGCCCCACGTCCGGCAAGTCGACCTCCAACAAGATCGATCTGCTCTTCATCGTCGACAACTCGCCCTCCATGCGCGAGGAGCAGGCGGCGTTGCGCGATCAGTTCCCCAGGCTGATGACCACGCTCACCACCGGCATGCGCAACGGCAAGCGCTACGCCTCGGCGGTGAAGGACCTGCACATCGGTGTGGTCTCGGTGAACATGGGTCTCATCGGTATCGAAGGCATCGGCGGCTGTTCCGGCGCGACCGGCGTAGGCCCCAGCGGGTTCGGTGACGACGGGCTCCTGCAGCACCAACCAAGTCCTGATCCGGCCGTCACCGGCTGCAAGACCTCGTACCCCAAGTACCTGAGCTACGTCGCAGGTCAGGACGATCCCGCGGCGGTCGCCAAGGACTTCGCCTGCGTGGCCACGCTCGGCACCAACGGCTGTGGCTTCGAGCAGCAACTGGAATCGGGTCTGAAGGCGCTGTGGCCGAAGACCGACGTCGATGCGACCACCGGTAAGCTGCACACGCCGAACCGCATCACCTTCTTGACCGACACCGCTCACCCCGCCGCCAAGTACGGTCACGGCGACCTCGAGAACCAGGGCTTCCTGCGCGATGACTCGTTGCTCGCCGTCGTGCTCGTCACCGACGAAGAAGATTGCTCGTCGGCCACCACGGTGCACTTCACCCCGCAGCAGTACCTCGCGCCCACCGATCCGCTCTACAACCAGGATCTCAACCTGCGTTGCTTCTACAACGAGAAGAACCTCTACCCCGTGATGCGCTACGTGCACGGGCTGCAGGCGCTGCGCAGCAGCAGCGAGCTGGTGCTCTTCGCGGCGATCACCGGCGTGCCCGCAGACCTCACCGACAGCAGCGGCGTCGATCTTGCGAACGACGCGCAGCGCTCCAAGTACTACAGCACGATGCTGAGCGATGCGCGCATGCAGGCGCGCCCCGATGCCACGCGCCAGCCTGGCGACGGCAATCTGGTTCCATCGTGCATCACCGCGACCAGCACGGCCACGCCTCCGCGGCGCATCGTGGAGGTGGCCGAGGGCTTCGGCAAGAACGGTCGGGTGCAGTCGATCTGCGACGCCGACTTCGCGCCCGCGGTCGATGCCATCCTCGACATGATGGCGCCTCACATCGCGCACTGAGCGCGCGTCGCGCGTGCGGGCGCTGCCGCGTGCAGCGTTCCGCACGCGCGCGTTCACGTGCTCAACGCAGGGCGCAGGCTGCGCGGTGCACCGGCTCACACTTGCGCGGGCGGCAAACGGAAAACTAGAAAAGGCGCTGTTGCTCGCGCGTGGGCAGCGCAATGCCCAGGTGCTCGTATGCGCGATCGGTCACGACCCGTCCGCGCGCCGTGCGTGCCACAAAGCCCTGCTGCAGCAGGAATGGCTCGTACACATCTTCCAGCGTGTCGCGCGGCTCCGAGAGCGCGGCGGCCAGCGTGTCCACGCCGACCGGGCCGCCCTTGTAGTGCTCGATGATCACGCGCAGGTAGCGCCGATCCATGTTGTCGAGGCCGGCGTCGTCGACTTCCAGGCGCTTGAGCGCTTCGGCGGCGAGCTTGTGATCGATGCGTCCATCGCCCAGCACCTCGGCGAAGTCGCGTGCGCGGCGCAGCAAGCGATTGACGATGCGCGGTGTGCCACGCGCGCGCCGCGCGATCTCGGCGGCGGCGCTGGCGTCCACGTGGATCTTGAGCAGGCTTGCGCTGCGCGTGACGATCTGTGCGAGATCCTCGGCCGGGTAGTAGTCGAGGCGCTCGACGATGCCGAAGCGCGAGAGCATGGGGCTGGTGAGCAAGCCCGTGCGCGTGGTGGCACCGACCAGCGTGAACGGCGCGAGCGGCAGCTGCAACGTGGCCGCGTACGGCCCATCGCCTTGCACGATGTCGATGCGAAAGTCTTCCACCGCGGTGTAGAGGTTTTCCTCGACCACAGGCGAGAGCCGATGGATCTCGTCGATGAACAGCACGTCGCCGCGCTCGAGCTTGGTGAGCAGCGCAGCGAGCTGGCCTTTGTGCTCGATGGCCGGACCCGAAGCCATCGCGAGGTTGACGCCCATCTCTTGCGCGAGGATCAAGGCGAGCGTGGTCTTGCCCAGGCCCGGCGGACCGCAGAAGAGCACGTGGTCGAGCGGCCCCTTGCGGCGCTTGGCGGCCTCGACGTAGACGCGCAGGTTGTCCTTGAGCTTGGTCTGGCCGACGAAGTCGTCGAAGCGCGAGGGGCGCAGCGTGATGTCGTATTTGCGATCGTCCGCCTCGGGATCGGCGCCGAGCATTCGCGTGCCTGGGTCTTGGGTCTTCGCCATCGTTGCGCTGCGTCTCAGCCGAGTGTTGCGAGCGCCTGCCGCAGCAGTTGCTCCACGGGCACAGCCTGATCTGCTTTGCTGACTTTGGCCACTGCCGCCTCGGCCTGCGGCCGGCTGAAGCCAAGGCCCACCAGGGCATCGCACACCTGACTTGCTGCGTCACCGAGCACGGCCACGGCAACCGTGGCAAAAGGCGTGGTGGCGCCCGCGTCGTGCGCCGGCAACGGGAGCTTGTCTTTGAGCTCCAGAAGCAGGCGTGCGGCGGTCTTCTTGCCGACGCCACTGATGGCCTCCAGGCGTGCGCGCTCGTTCCGGGCGATCACGCGGTGCAGCTCCGCGGCACTCAGATCCGAGAGCACCGTCATGGCGAGCTTGGGGCCGACCCCGGACACACCCAAGAGCACGCGGAAAGTGGCGCGGTCGTCGGGCGCCATGAAGCCGTACAGGACCAGGGCGTCTTCGCGGACGTGCGTGTGCACGTGCAAGGTCACCGGCTGCGACAGCGGCATGCGCGCCAGCGTGCGCAGTGGCACGAACACTTCGTAGCCGACCCCGGCGACGTCGAGCACGCACGCGCCGTCGCTACCATGGTCGATCACCAGACCCGTGAGCCGTCCGATCACGCACGGAACCTACCACAGATGGACGAGCGTGAGCAGCGCGACGCGGTCGTCGATCTTGCAAGCTAATAAGCATTCATGGCGACCTGCCGGGGCGCTCGGTGTCGGCAGGTCGCTCTCGGGCTCGGGAGAGTGTCCTCGGCACTACCGCAGCAGCTTCGCAAGAGGCGCATCGGGCCTGCGAAACGAGCCCGAGAGCGACCTGCCGACACCGAGCGCTTCAATTGTCATGGCTGAGGGAGCAGGCGGCGCGACGTCGCAGCAAGTGTTGTCGTCTGACGCCCCTGACACGGTTGCTCGCAGGGTCTGCTGCCGATCATCACGCCGAGCTCGCTCACGCTGACGTCGACATGGCTATATGGCTACTGGAGCGTGTTGGGAGGGCGGGTTGCTCCCGGGCTCGTTTCGCAGGCCCAAGGCGCGTCGTGCAAAGCCGTGGCGGTAGTGCCGAGGACACTCTCCCGAGCCCGGGAGCGACCCGCCCTCCCAACACGCCCCGGCAGGTTGCGATGAATGCACACTCTTGCAAGTCGACGCGTCCCCCCGCGCACACTCGCGAGCGGCGCGAACAACGCGACCGCGAACGGGCTCGTGAGTGGTTCGAGCGCATAGGCGAAGCCGAATCCGCAACGCTGCTGTATACTGCGCGCCCCGTGTCCGAGATCGTTGCCCGCAGCGTCTGCTACCGCTGTCACAAGCCCCAGGTGATGTGCGTGTGCGCGCGCGTGCCGTTCGTGGACAACCTCACGCAGGTGCTCGTGTTGCAGCATCCGCGCGAGCGCCGTCATCCGATCGGCACCGCGCGTCTGGCACGGCTCGGTTTGCGCAACGTGCGCGTGGAAGTGGCGTGGAATGCCGGCGTGCGCGAGGAGCAAGCACCGGCTTGGGTGCCCGAGGGTGCAGCGCTGCTCTACCCGGCGCCCGGTGCACGCGAGCTTGCCGAGCTGCCGGTTGCGGAGCGACCGAAGCACCTCTTGGTGATCGACGGCACCTGGCACACCGCACGCACCCTGTACCGCGACAAGGCCTGGCTGCAGCGCTTGCCGCACTATCGCTTCTCGCCGCAAGCGCCGAGCCGCTACCGGCTGCGTCGCGAACCGCAGCGTGACTACGTTTCGACCATCGAGGCGATCGTCGAGGCGCTGCGCATGCTGGAGCCACAGACGCAGGGACTCGACGCGCTGCTCGGTGCGTTCGACGCCATGATCGATGCGCAGGTCGAACACGTTGGGCGGCAGGAGGGCGTACGCCGCTTGCGGCGCCGCAGGCCCAGAGCGGAGCTGCGCACGCCGCGAGCGCTGGTGACAGCGTTCGATCGACTCGTCGTGCTGTACGTGGAGTCGTTGCGGCCCACGGCCGATCAGCCGCGCGAGCTGGTGCAGCTGACGGCGCTGGCGCTGGCGAGCGGTGAGGAATTCGAACGGCTGCTCGTGCCGGCATCGGGCCTGCCCAATGCGCTGCTTCTGGGTCACATGCAGCTTGCGGCAGGCGACTTCGAGCGGCCTTGCGACCTGCCCACGCTGGGCCGCGAGCTGCAGGCGTTCCTTGCGCAATGCGGCCCCGAGCCGCTGCTAGCCGCGTGGAATCAGAGCACGCTCGAGCTCGTGCAGCCTCTGCTCGCCGCGCCCAGCGTCGGGCTCTCGCTCAAGAGCGCCTACCGTGCCGTGTACGGTGCCGACGCGTCGGGCCTCGATGCGGTGATCGCCAAGCTTGGTCTTTCGCCTGTGCTCGGCGGCTTCCGCGGTCGTGCAGCTGTGCGTCTGGCGAGCGCCGTAGTCGTCGCGCGACATCTGCATGCGCGCACCCAGCGTGTCGAATCAGCAACGTCGCATCTGCCCGCAGCGGACGTGAGCTAGCAGGCGGAGCCGGCCCCAGCCCGGAGGGCTGGTCGCAACGGCGAATCCAAGCCTGGCGGTGGTGGTCCGCGGCTGGCCTGCGTTGCGCCGATTGTCGCGCGTCAATGGCGAAGCCGCCGCCGAGTGCATGCATGCATCTGCGCCACCTGGGTACTGTCACCGCGGGAGAGTGCACATGCTGCCGCTGGTCTGCGAGCGCGAGCACCGGCCGTTCGGGACCAGCCGAGTCGAGTCGCGCTACGCAGCCGTCGGTGGCGCTTGAGCGCGCTGCCGTTGGACCCGCGCCGTTCAGCGCGTGACCGTGCTCTTGGAGTCGAAGATCTCTTTCATGCCACCGAGCGCCGACATCATGCCTGCGGCTTCGTAGGGCATGAACACGAGCTTCTGCGAGTTCCCCGCGATCTGGATCAACGCATCGAGGTAGCGCTGCGCGATCAGGTATTGCGTGGGGTTACCGTGGCCCGCGATCGCTTGCGCCACGAGCTGGATCGCCTGACCTTCGGCCTCGGCCACACGCAGGCGCGCCAGGGCCTGGCCCTCGGCGCTCAAGATCGCCGACTGCTTGTCGCCCTCGGCCTTCACGATGCGCGACTGCTTGTCGCCCTCGGCACGCAGGATGGCGGAGGACTTCTCGCCCTCGGCCGTGGTCACCGCAGCGCGGCGCGTGCGCTCGGCCGTCATCTGCTTTTCCATGGTCAGCCGGATCTCTTCCGGTGGCGTGATGTTCTTGAGCTCGACGCGCACCACCTTCACACCCCACTGCTGGGTCGCGGTGTCGAGCGCCGCTCGCAGCTGCGTGTTGATGGTGTCACGCGAGGTCAGCGTGTGGTCGAGGTCGAGCGCACCGATCACGTTGCGCAGCGACGCGAGCGTGAGCTGCTCGATGCCCCACTGCAGGTTCTGCACGCCGTAGGTGGCTCGCACCGGATCGGCGATCAGGAAGTAGATCACGGCATCGACCTCCATCGTGACGTTGTCGCGCGTGATCACCGACTGCGGCTCGATCTGCGTGATCCGCTCGCGCAGATCGATGGTGTCGCGCACCGCGTCGATGAACGGCACGATGATGTTCAGACCGGCCTCGGCGAGCGTGTGGTACTTGCCCAGCCGCTCGATCAACTTCACCTGTTGCTGTGGCACGACCTTGATGCTCTTGAGCATCACGACCATCGCCATCACCACCAATAGCAGAAGCACGATCGACATGAGATCCTCCCTTCGTGGCGCCGTGTGGAGCGCGCGTTGTCGTGTTCAGGCCCGTGTTCAGGCCCGTGTTCAGGCGTGCGTTCCGGCGTGGGCCTCGACCGGCTCGACCTCGAGTGCGATGCCGTCGGCGCCGGTGACCCGTACGCGCGAGCCGTGCGCGATGGCCACGCTGCTGCGCGCGGCCCAGTCTTCGCCCTCGACGCTGACGCGGCCGGCTCTGGAGACCGGATCGATGGCCACCGACACCTCGCCGAGCTTGCCGACCAGCGCCGCGGTACGCGTGGGCACGCCGGCCGCGCCCAGCTTCTTGATCAGGTGCGGGCGCACCAGCACGAGCGAAGCTACGAGCACGAGCGAGAAGAGCAGCACCTGCAAAGTGAGCGGTGCGCCGAGCAGTGCTGCGAGCCCCGAGCACAGGGCTGCGACACTCGCGAAGATCCAGCCGAACGAAGGCGTGACGATCTCCACGATCGCGGCGAGCACCGCGACGCCGACCCATCCCCATCCCGCGCTACCCAGCAGCTCCATGCGCCCACCTTCCGCGCGCACGATACCACCATCGCGCCGGTGCGCTTAGCTTGCTCGCAAGTCTTGCTGCGAAAACCAGGTCGCGATGCGTGCTTCCACGCCGGCTTGCGACGGAAAACCGACGTGTCCGCCAAAGTCGAGCCACTGCACCGTCAGCGCTGCGCTCGCATGCCGCAGCGAGGGCGACAGCGCGTGCGGTGGCACCATCGGATCGTGACGGCTGGGCAAGAGCAGGGTGGGGCAGCGCAGCGCGTGCAGCTGCGGGCCGATGCTCATTGAGGCGTAGTAGTCGTTCACGTCGGCGAAGCCGTAGCGTGGCACCACGGTGAGCGAGTCCCATTCGCGGAGGGTGCGCGCCTGCCGCACGCGCTGCACCGGCGTGGGCACCGCGCGGCGCGCGGCGACTGCGGCGTAGATCTCGTTGAGCCCCCTGAGGATGTGCCTGCGGTAGATCCACAGCGCGTCCTCGTCGACGGCTGTGGCGCTGCGGTCGAGGTCGAGCGGAGCGCACACGGCTGCGACACCGCACAGGCGCCGATCCGCGAGCTGTCGCGCCGCATGCAGCGCGACGTGCCCGCCGAGCGAGTAGCCCAGCACGTAGAGCCGCCGATAGCGTGCAAGCTCGGGGCTGGCGAACGCGGCGTGCAGATCTTCGACCAGGCCTGCGTGATAGAAGTCCTCGCCGCTGCGATCGGCGCCACGCAGCGCAATCCGCAGCGAGCTCCAACCACGTGCGTCGAGCGCCTGCGCGGCGCGCACGCAGTAGTGCGACTCGATCGTGCCGCCCAGGCCGTGCACCACGACGACGCAGCTGTCGGCGTCCGCGCGATCACGCAGCGCGCCACTCAAGCGCACGGGCAACCCGGCGGCGTCGCTCGCCAGGCTCGACCACGGTACGGTTGGCGGCGCGAACTTGGGTCGTACGCGGTGCGCGAGGCTGGGAACGACGGTCCAGAAGTGACCTGACAGGGACATGCACAGGCAGCCTACACCGAGACCGGCCGGCGTTCGCTCCCCGCGCATGTGCTTTGCCGCGGCTGGCGCGCCACGCGCGCAGGATCAGCGATCTTGACGCGGGTTCGCAGCCTCAGGTGCGGCTCTTACGTTTGGGCGCTCGGGCAGTTGCCAGGCGCGCGTGCATGCCTTGCGTGAGCAGTGCCTGCGCATGGGTGATCGCGATCGCCAGCGCATCGGTGGCGTCTATGGCCGGCAGCTCGCGCATGCCGAGGATCGCGCCGACGATGCGCGCGACCTGGGTCTTGTCAGCTTGCCCGCGCCCCGCGACCGAACGCTTCACCAGCGCCGGGGCATACGCCGCCACCGTCAAACCCGCGTTCGCACCCGCCAGCAGCGCCACGCCCCGCGCTTGTCCGAGCTTCAGCGCCGAGCCGGCGAAGCGCGCGTGGAAGATGTCTTCCACGGCCATCGCATCGGGCGCGTGCTGGGCGATCACGGCGCACAGGCCGTCGTAGATCTCCTTGAGACGCGCGGGCAGCTCGTCGTCCTTGCTCGTGTCGATGGTGCCCGCGGCCACGTAGTGGAGTTTGGGCCCCGCACGACGCACCAGACCCCAGCCGGTGTGCAAGCTGCCGGGATCGACGCCGAGCACGATCACGCGGCGCCTTTTGCGCGCACGCTCATTGCGACAGACGCGCCACTTCGGCTTCCGATAGCTCGAAGTCGCTAAAGACCTTCTGCACGTCGTCGTGGTCCTCGAGCGCGTCCACCAGGCTGATCAGCACCTCGGCGTCGCGGCCTTCCACGATCTTCTTGTTCTTGGGCACCATCGCCAGCTCGGCCGAGCTGACCTGCAAGCCCGCCGCGACCAGCGCGCTGCGCACCGCATCGAGCGCCGTGCGCTCGGTCGTGACCATCCAGCGCTCGTCGAAGTCTTCGACGTTCTCGGCGCCGGCGCCCACCGCGACCTCGAAGAGCTGCTCTTCGCTCGCCGCTTCCTTGGGCAGGAAGATCAGACCCTTGCTCTCGAACGCCCACGCCGCCACGCCAGGCGCACCTAGCGAGCCGTTGTAGCGCTCGAAGATCTTGCGCAGCTCCGGGTTGGTGCGGTTGCGGTTGTCGGTCATGGCCTCGATCAGCAAGAGCGTGCCGGCGGGGCCAACGCCCTCGTAGGTGATCTCTTCGTAGCTGACGCCCTCGAGATCGCCCGTGCCCTTCTTGATGGCCCGCGTGACGTTCTCGCCGGGCATGTTCACGGCCTTGGCCGCGTCGATGGCGGTGCGCAACCGCGGATTGCCGGAAGGGTCGCCTCCGCCCAAACGCGCGGAGACCGTGATCTCCTTGATGACCTTGGTGAAGATCTTGCCGCGCTTGGCGTCGATTGCGCCCTTCTTGTGCTTGATGGAGGACCATCGATTGTGGCCACTCATGCGAAAACCTCGGCATCCTTCGGCTCACGCAGAGCCGTGTTACGCGGGCCGCGCTTCGAGCTCGAGAGCGCGAGTGCCCGGGCGGGAATATATCGGCATGGGGGCGGGGAGGCCACACCGGAAACGCACGGGGTCTTTGTGGAGCGTTTTGGGTGCACGGCTGGCCAAGGTGCCGGGGTGGGGCGCGCGGGGCGGCCCCCGTGGCGATGCCCGCCGCCACCGACGCAGGTGCTGCGCGTTTGCCGCGTGTCTAAACAGGATGGTATGGTGGTGAAGTCGCTATGCTGGTAGCTGGTCGCCACTGCCGTTCTTGGGTCTTGAGTCTCGTGCTTGGCGCTGGGATCTGGCTAACGCATTGTCAAAGTCAAACGCATACGGCCGCCCATGCGCCGAGCGCAGACGGATCCGCGCGCGATGCCGGGGCGTCAGCGCATGCGGGGGCCGCAGCGCAGTCCGGTGCTTCGGGCAGCGGCGGGCTCGGCGCCGCCGGGGTCGCCGGCAGCGATGCGTCGATCACTGGCAGCGCGCGCGACGGCGGCGCGTCGGGCGCGGGCGCATCGGCTGTGAGCGGCAGCGGCGGCACCGCGGGTGGCGCTGGCGCATCGGGTGGCGGAGCTGTCGACGCAGGTCCGCGCGCGACCTTTCGCAACCCGCTCAATCAGAAGGAAGGCTCCGATCCCTGGCTGACTTACTACAAGGGCAACTATTACCTCACCGCCACAACCTGGTCGTCCGAGCTCAGCGTGCGAAAGTCTGCGACGATCGACGGCCTCAAGACCGCGACGCCCGTCACGGTATGGACCGGTGACGCTGCGGCGCGCTGCTGCAACTTCTGGGCGCCGGAGCTGCACCAGCTGACGGGCCCTAGCGGCACGCGTTGGTACTTGTACTACACGGCAGGCCCAACCGGCACCGACACCAGCAACCAGCGCAACCACGTGCTCGAGAGCGCGGGCGATGATCCGCTGGGACCTTACAGCTACAAGGCTCGTATCTTCGACACTAATAACGACAGCTGGGCCATCGACTCTAGTGTCGTGACCATCAAAGGCTCCTTGTACTTCCTGTTCTCGGCCTGGGAGGGCTCAAACCAAGACTTGTTCATCGCCTTGATGAGCAACCCGTGGACCATGAGCGGTTCGCGTGTGCGCATCTCTCAGCCCACATACACCTGGGAGACCTCGCTCGCCAACGTGAACGAAGGTCCCGTGGCGTTGCAGCACGACGGCCACACGTTCATCACTTATTCTGCAAGCGCGTGTTGGGGTCCGGACTACAAGCTCGGCATGCTGACGTTGACGGGCACAGACCCTCTCAGCGCGGCGTCATGGACGAAGACCGCCACGCCGGTTTTCCAGCGCGCGGATGCCAACAGCGCGTACGGCCCCGGCCACAACGGATTTTTCACGTCGCCCGACGGCACGGAGAACTGGATCGTGTATCACGCCAACACGTCTGCCAGCGGCGTGTGCGACACCAATCGCACGACGCGTGTGCAGAGTTTCACTTGGAACAGCGATGGCACGCCCCACTTCGGCGCGCCTGTAGCGCTCACAACCGATCTACAGGTGCCGTCGGGCGAATGACGAGACCGACGCAGTCTGCACTGCGGATGGCAAGGGTGCGTCGCGCGACCACGAGTCTGACCCTACATTCCCTTGCACACGCCGCCCGTGCAGACGTCGTTGTTGGTGCGCGGGTTGTTGTCGTCGCACGCGGTGCCGTTGGCCTGGTTGGCGGCCGCCGGACAGGAGGTCGACGACCCGCTGCAGGTCGCGATGGTCTGCGCGGCCAGGCTCGTCACGACGACGAGTCCGCCACCGCCACCGCCACCTCCTCCTTCGCCGGAGTAACCTCCTGTGTTTTGGCCTGCACCGGCTGCGAGCCCGCTGCCAGCGCAGGCGGGGCCCTGGCACGTGCCGCCTTTGCCACCCACCGAGTATTCGAGCGCGTGCATCTGCGAAGTTATGCGGAAGTCACCAATTGGGTGCGACTCGGTGCTGCTGTCAACAGGTAGTCCCGGTGGGGCCGTTGCCGTCGTGGCGGCGATGCAAATGCGGCGCGAAGCGGCAGGGGCAGGTGCTAGCGCCAGCACTGGCGCGCTGACAGTAGTCCGCGCCGCCGCTGTTCTGGTCGCCGTGCTCAAGCTCGACCCTGATTGATTCTTCGAATGGCACCGAGTCAGGAACATGCCAGCGATATGCGGCAGTGCGCTTACGTCCGTCGCTGTCTTCGTACACGGGGAATCCATGGGACGGCCAAGCGTTTGCGCTGTCGAGACGACCGCGGACCTCATACCAACCGTCGTTGAAGTAATCCTCGGTGCCCGTGCCGTGGATACGTAGCGCCCCGTCGAGTCGCAGCGTGCGCAGCATTTCATCTGCTAGTGTGAACATGACCTGGAAGCGATGCCTGCACGCGACGTGTCCGAGCGCGGTGGCCAGGAAGCAGAGCTGCGGCTGCACGCCGGGCGCAGCCGCTGTCGTGGTGGTGGATGCGGTGCCACGCACGGCGTCGGGGCGTGGGCCGATGCGCGGCGAGAACTCGGTGCGGGGCCTGGGCTGCGACGTTGTCCACCGCGCAAAGCCCGGAGCGTGTCGATCGGTGGTGGCCGCTAACGGCCGACGTGTTCCGCGCCACGCCCAACCTGCCAGACCGGCGGAACGGCTGACCGCGAGCCCGAACCGTATGAGGATACATTCCCGCGGGGCTCCGGTGAGATGATAATCTTGCACAGTGTCATCGACCGGCGACCGTGCGGCTCACGGCGTGAAAGCGGGCCACCGGCAAGACATCGACGCACTGCGGGCCGTCGCGGTGTCGCTGGTCGTGGTCTTTCACGCGTATCCGAACCTCTTCCCGCAAGGTTTCATCGGCGTAGACATCTTCTTCGTGATCTCCGGCTTTCTGATCACCTCGATCATTCGCGAGGATCTGGAGCAAGCGCGCTTTTCGTTCTTCTTGTTCTACGCCAGGCGGTGCCGCCGAATCCTGCCGGCGCTGCTGACGGTGCTGGCTGCCGTCTGGGTCTGCGGCCGCGCCTGGCTGGCACCCGATGAGTTCGTGCGACTGGGCAAGCACCTGTGGGCAGCGGCGAGCTTCATCTCCAACGAAGTGCAGTGGAACGAGTCGGGATACTTCGACGTCGAGTCCGCATCGAAGCCACTGCTACATCTGTGGTCTCTGGCAGTCGAAGAGCAGTTCTATGTGATCTGGCCGGTGCTGTTGTTCGGCGCACACAAGCTCGGCAGGTCGGGCGGGGACCGAATCGCGGTGGTCCTCCTGGGCGCGACGTCACTCGGTCTGACCTTCGTGCTCGCCGACTCGCCCGCGTACGTGTTCTTCGGTTTTCCCACCCGAGCGTGGGAGCTCACGCTTGGCTGTGCGCTCGCGCTGTGGACGACAGGAACGCAGAAGCGCACCAACCCCAGGCGCGACGACCTCTTGTCGGGAGTCGGCTGCTGGTGGCAGCCGTGTTGTTCCTGCGCGACGAAGTCATCGAAGCCAAAGCCTGGGCGTTGCTGCTACCGACCTGCGGAGCGACTCTGCTCATCTGGTCGGGGCCAGCCGCGGTCTGCAATCGCGCGCTCACGCGTCCAGCCTTGGTTCAGCTCGGCCTCGTCAGCTATCCACTCTATCTGTGGCATTGGCCGATACTCTCGTTCTTGCGCATCACCGCGCTGACGTCGAGGACGGCGACCGAGGTCAATCTCGCAGTAGCTGCTGCGTGCGTGTTGGCGACGCTGACGAAGCTCTTGATCGAGGACCCGATTCGTACACGGCTCGAGCTCGGCTTTTCACGGCCGTGGCGCGCGAGGAGCACGGTTGCGGGGTCGGTGCTGTGTCTCGGGGTCGTGGGCGCTGCCGGTTGGGCCACACAGCAGGGCCTTGTCTTCGGCGAAAAACAGGCCTCCGGTGCCAGCTGGTCGGGCCACGGAGCGCCCGTGTTCAGAGCGGGGCGCTGTTTTCTCGGTGACCCGTCGAAAACGTATCGGGACTTCTCGGCCGAGTGCATGCCTGCGCCGAAGGCTGCGGGGCTCGACGTGCTGGTTTGGGGTGATTCGTATGGAGCAACCTTCTTCAGCTCGCTCGACAGCGCAGTTCGTGCGTCAGGGGGCACGCTGGCCGCCTTGGCTTCGAGCCGGTGTCCGCCGGTGCTCGATGTAGAGGTCCCGGTGCGAGTGAACTGTCGCGCCACGAACGAATTCGTTCGTCAGTACATCGAGCAGCACCACGTGACCACGGTCGTCCTGGCGGCCAATTGGGTGTTCAGCTACTTCCAGAGCGCTACCAGCCCCAGCCTGACCGCGATCGATCACACGGTGGATACGCTCTTCGACCTCGGCGTGAAGAACGTCGTCGTGGCTGGCCAGTTGCCGATGTGGCGTTACCGGTTGAGCGTGGCGCTGATGAAGAGCTACATCATGCGCGGGCTTGCCCCGCCGCAGGACTCCAACCAGTGGATCCTTCCGGACGCCTTCACCACTGACGCTATGTTGAGCCAGCACTTTGCGGGTGGCAGAGCGAAGTACGTATCGCTGCTCGACGTGGCCTGTCCCCGGCGAACCTGTCCGTTGTTCGTGCCTAGTCAGAACGCAGACCACGTGCTCTGGACCTTCGACAACGGCCACCCGACGTTCGAAGCGACCGTTCGCTACGTGGAGCAGATGGGTTCGATCATTGTGCCACGCCGCGACTAGCAGCCCTTCGGGCTCCTTCGCAGCCAGCGCTCCGATGCGAACCACCCGCCCCGGCGAGCTATCGCCTGCGCGGACGTCCCGATGGCCTGCTCTGGCCTCGAACGACAGACAGACTGATCCCCCGTGGACAGGCTTCCGAGTGAACGACGCATGAGGTATTTTTCGGTCAACTCGCACGAACCGTGGCGTACCCCGCACTATGCGCCTTGCGCGCCGGTTCACTTCCTCCGCGCACGGAGCACGCATGGCAAGCACCAAGAAGCCACGAATCGTTGCAGCGAAAACAGCCCCCGCACGTGCCCGGCGTACACCGCGCAAGAGCTCCGCACAGCACGTGGTGCTGCTGGTCGCCACGCGCAAGGGTGCGTGGCTGTATCACGGCGATGCCGCGCGCAAGACCTGGAGCACCTCCGGGCCGCGCTTCCTCGGACACACTGTGCAGCATCTGGTGCTCGACCCGCGCGACGGCCACACGCTACTGGCCGCGACGAAGACCGGTCACCTGGGGCCCAGCCTGTTTCGCTCGCGGGACCTCGGGCGTAGCTGGCACGAAGTGAAGCAGCCGCCGGCGTTCCCGAAGGCAAAAGAAGGTGAAAAGGGCCGCGTCGTGGATCACACCTTCTGGCTCACGCCGGCGCATGCCAGCGAACCGGGCGTGTGGTACGCAGGCACCTCGCCGCAAGGTCTGTTTCGCTCCGACGACGCGGGTGACAGCTGGAAACCTCTGCCGGCGCTTCAGGACGATCCACGCTACCGTGCATGGATGGGCGGCGAGCAAGACGGCACGCCCGACGGACCGAAGCTGCACTCGGTGCTCGTCGACCCGCGTGACCCGGCACACCTCTACATGGCGATGTCGAGCGGCGGCGTGCACGAGTCGCTCGATCGCGGCGCGAGCTGGACGCCGATCGTGAAGGGCCTCGAGGTCGTCGGAGGCTTCGATGCCAGCAACATCGCGTTCCACGATCCACATTGTGTCCGCATTTGCCCGAGCGAGCCCGATCGCCTCTATCAGCAGAACCACTGCGGCATCTATCGACTCGATCGACCTTCGGACACCTGGAAGCGCATCGGCAAGAACATGCCCAAGCGCGTGGGCGACGTCGGCTTCCCGATGGTGGTGCATCCGCGCGACGCGAATACGGCGTGGGTGTTCCCGATGGACGGCACCAGCGTGTGGCCGCGCACCAGCCCCGACGGCAAACCGGCGGCGTATGCGACGCACAACGGCGGCAAGACCTGGCAGCGGCTGAGCGCAGGCTTCCCCGAGAGTCAGGCGTGGTGGACGGTCAAGCGCCAAGCCATGACCGCCGACGCGAACGACCCCGTGGGCTTGTATCTCGGCACGACCAGCGGCGAGCTGTGGATGAGTCGAGACGAGGGCGCGCGCTGGGCCTGCATCGCGCGCAACCTGCCCGAGATCTACGCGGTGGAAGCGGCACTCGTGTCATGAAGGTGGGGATCCCGAGTCCCTTGCTTTCGTACACAGGCAAGAGCGAGGTCGAAGCCAGTGGTGCAAGTCTCCACGAGCTGGTCGCCGACCTCGACCGGCAGTTCCCGGGCCTGCGCTTTCGCGTGATCGACGAGCAAGACAAGATCCGCCCGCACATGCGCTTCTTCGTCAACGGCGAACAGGTGCTGAGCCTTTCACACGCGCTGCAGCCGGGCGACAGCGTGCACCTGGTGCAAGCGCTCAGCGGCGGCTGAGTGGCGTCGTGGAGGCCGGCGTGATGCGCGTCAGAAGACCGGCCACCGACCCTCACCGCCGCAGCGCCCAGAGCACGAGCTTGGTTCGTGGCTTGGCTCACGCACGTTCCCTGCGGCAGGCGCGCAGTGCGCGACGATCTCGAGCTGGGCGTTCGGCAACTCGCGCAACAACTCCGCTCGGGACCGTTCGCCAACCAGCGTATCGAGCTCGCCGAAGAGTAGCAGCGTGGCCAGTTGCGGTGCCGTACGCCGGAGGTCCGCGCAGTGGAAGGCTGCGGCAAGGCTGAGGTTCACCAGGTTTCTGCGCTTGGCCGGCAGCCCACGAATCAGCCGTTCAATCGCAACGACACGTGCGGGTTCAGCCGCGCGAAACTACGCCGAGAGGATACGGTGCACCAGCGCCAACTCTGCGGCCGTGCCCGGCCGCGCCAAACAACGCAGCATCGCGAGTGCCCGGAGCACGCCATGCCACGAATTCGCGTCCGGCTCCGGAATGGTCGACGCCAGTGCCAAGCTTCGAACTCGAGTGGGCGCGTCGATCGCCAGCCACGATGCGACCATGCCGCCCAGTGACAGACCAAACACGTGGGCGCGCTCGATCCCTAGATGATCGAGCAGCGCGAGCCCATCGCGAGCCATGGCGCGCGTCGTGTACAGCCACGGCACGTCGCTGGAGAGCCCGACACCGCGTGGATCGAATGACACAACTTGAAACACGTCCTGCAAGCGCGTCACGAGCTCTCCCCACAGCGCCAGCGAACCGCCCCGCGGTCGATGCAGCAGGATAGGTGTGCGGTGAGCGGTCGACTTCGTGACGCAGAAGGCCAGGCGGCCACCGTCCTGCAGCGGCGCGAAATCGATTCCGCCGTTCATGTCAGCATCCCTTCCAAAGCGCGCTGCATCATGGCCTGAATGCGCTGTCCGGCCCGAGTCACGTCTTCGCGCTTGGAGACATGGACGGGCGGCAGAATCTTCAGCTGCACTGCAAACGGCAACGGCAGACACGGCAACCAGGGTCCGGGTGCGATGCCCCACGGCAGCGCGAGCGCCAGCGAAAAGCGTTCGAGTCGCGCCCAGGTCTGCATTCGCAGGCGACGCGCCAACCACTCGCCTTCCCAGAAGATATACGCGCTGCGGTGTGCGCCCGCTGCGACCACCGGGACGATCGGGACATCGTTTGCCTGGGCGACCTCGATGAAACCCGTCCGCGGTGAGATGACGACCTCGTTGCGGCGGCGCGAGTTGCGGTACGCGTCCAGATCCCCGCCGGGATACACGAGCACGTGCCCGCCGCTCGTCAGCGCGCGATCTGCGTTGGCGCGGCTCGCCGAGATGGCGCCGACCTTCTGTAGCACTCGACCCAACGGTGTCAGCTGCCGCATCGCGAAGTCATGCGCCAGGGCGAACAACGGCGTCTCGGGTTTCAAGCCGCGCCACAACACGGAGAGCGTGCAAAACAGGTCGGGCCCCATGATCCCGCCGTTGTGGTTGCCGACGAACATCGCAGGCGTGACGGGCAAGTGCTCGGCTCCGTCCCACGTCAAGCGAAAGTAGCCCGCGTTGAACACCTCCAATAGCGGAAGCATGCGCTTGATCAGCGCGGGGTCTCTGCCATCGAGCGCGTCGGGATGGTAGCGACTCATGCCAGCTCTGGTGATTTGCGGGCGAAGCCCGTGTATGCGAGCTGCGTCGAGCGAGAGAACGTGAACTGGAAGTCTGCCGGAACGCAGCCGGTCCGCAGCATCGTCCACAAGGCAGCGCCCAGCTCGGGACGTGAGCCGAGCATACGGAGTATCTGCAAGCCGTGCTCGTTGCACATCGCGCGCACCTCGTCTGGCTTGAGAAACAAGTGCAGAACGTGCATGTCGACCGGCGTGTTCTTGACGAACCACTCGACACCCTTGATCACGACCAACCATGCCAACCAGTTGCGGTTGAACGTATGGAAGAAGAACAGTCCCGAAGGCTTGAGTACGCGGGCAATTTCAGCCACTACGCGGTCCGGATTCTCCACGTGTTCGAGGAAGTCCATGGCGCACACGACGTCGAACGAGCCGCTCGGGTAAGGCAGGGCTCGCGCATCGCCCAGGTCATATTGCACGGTCTCAGTCACGTCGTAGCGCGCTGCCACCGCCAAGCCGTCCGTCTCGGCGTCAAGACCGGTTACACGGTGGCCAAGGCCTGCCAAGTAGTTCGACAGGAACCCGCCGCCGCAGCCGATATCCAACACCGAGCACGGCTGTGATCCGAAGCGGCTTTCAATTTGTCGCGCTACCCACGGGTTGCGCAGGCCGGCCTCTGCGCGGAGCAGCGCGACTGGGTCGTCGCTTGCTTCATACCAACGCGTGCCCAGCGTCGAGTAGATCTCGTTGTTTACGGGGCGGAGAGTCTTGGTGAGCTTGACGGTTTGCAAAATACGCTCCAATACCAGATCTGGTAGGTCGCGAACGCGAGCGTGATCAGCAGCTGCGCTCGCAGAACCCAATGCGCGGCGTCCGCCGCCGACCGCCACACATAACCAAAGGCCATCAACACCACGGGATGAATCACGAAGAGCAGCGAGTGCAGCCAGCCTTCCGTTGGGCTGCACACCTTGGCGTGGATGAACTCGTCTTTGGTGATGAACAGGCAAGAGAACAGCGCCAGGCCGATATATACCGCCAGCGCGTGAGGCGCTTGCGGGCTTACGCTGACGAGCCAGCCGTAACACAGCGCTGTGGTCAGGGTGTCGAGCGGGTGCCCGATGCGCTCCCAACGCGGCAAGCCTCGGCGCCGGTGAAACCAGCCCTCGTCCGCGAGCATTGCGCTCGCTTGGATCAAGACTGGGGTGAAGAGGATGCCGAACATTCACTTTTTCCTAAACAGGCCGCCGCACACGGTGAGGCCCGGACCGAAAGCCAAGCTCAAGATCAGGGTTCCAGGCACTACGCTCGCGTCGCCGACCAGGCGCATCCAGATGTGCGGCAAGGTCGCGGAGGACATGTTTCCGTGGTCCAAGAGCACGTCACGGCTGGTTTGCAC
Organism: Polyangiales bacterium; assembly: GCA_036382515.1. GTDB lineage: Bacteria > Myxococcota_A > Polyangia > Polyangiales > JAFGIB01 > JADGRF01. The sequence continues at coordinate 21,908 of DASVHQ010000362.1, forward strand.
TTGGGCGTCGCTGAGCTCGAGCACTTCGCGCACGCCGTCGATGATCTTGGGGCCGCCAGGATGTACAGCGACCACGCTGCTTGGCAGCGCGGCGATAGTCATGCCCGCTTGGTCGTAGAGCTTGGTGACGAACCTGCGCAGACAGGCGGAAATCATTGCCGGCACGTCTCGCGCGAGGGTCATGTGCATGCCTGCGTCCGAGACGCTCCAGCTCATGGCGTCGGCTGAGTCGGGCAGCAGCGCTTCTCGTATCGCCAGCACGCGCAGGCCCTGTTGTTGTTCACCTGCGCACATGGCGTAGCGGATGAACCCATCCGCGAACAGGCTCTGAACCACCAGCTGCTCGATCGCGTGATCGCTCGGGTCCAAGTGGAGCGAGCATAGCTCCGTGTGGACGATGTCGACGCGCGCAGGCCCTTTGCTGTTCGACGCAAGCGCTGCGGGCAGATGCAAGCAGCCGGCGGCGATTCGCAGCGCAGGGAAAGCCGCATAGCAACCCATCTGATAGGCGTGAGTCACGCGCGTCTGCTCACCCCAACCTTTGCGTGCCACCAGCTTTTGCGCGCCACTCGGCGAGCTATAGCCGGTGCATGTCACGTGGATCAGGTCACTGGGCGCCACGCCTTCGGCTGCGTATTCGGCGTCGAAGTAACCAGATACGACCTCGTCGTAGACGCGCGCGCGTGTGCTGGTTCCTTCGCCGCGTGGATTGCGGGAGACGTCGTAAAGCGTCAGCTGGCTCCAATCCGTTCGACCGACGTCGGAGACCGAATGACCCCGAGTAGCGATCTTGTCCGGTCCGCACGCGCAGCGTGCGATGACCTTGGCCACCCGCTCCTCGAACCGGACCGCACTCCCCGGATCGAGTGTTTTGAGCTTGGTCTCGGCGGCAGCGTGCACCTTCGCCAGCCAATCGAGCGAACGCTGTTGACTGATCTCGTGGCTCGCGCGCCGCATCGAGAAGTTCGTTAGCGTGAGTGTTGAATCGAGCACGTTCCTCCGGCAGGCTCAGAGCAAGGGCCCGCCGCGCGATGCGCGCGAAATGACCGATACGCCCCCAACTCGAAGCAAGAAGCGGTCCACCTTCTGGTCTCGAGCTGCGCAGCCGCAGTCGATGCAAGGCGGCCCGAGGAAAGGCGTGCTGCCTGGCCAGCGCTCGGGCCCCGGTCGCAGCACTAGCCACCAGGGCGCGACCCGATTTCCGAATCACGCCCTGGCGCTCGCCGATTTCGCGCCTTGCTTTGATCGCCGCGCTGCCACGAACGGGCATTGAGGTCGACTCTTAGCCAGCGTCACCCGTGGCCACTGTCGCGGACGCGACGACCGTGATGCTGATGTCCTGCTCTTGACTGGTCGGAGTTCCATCGTGCTTGTGCAAGCGGCAAATGAGGTGGTGCTTCCCTGGTGGCGTATTCGCCGGGATCTTCACTTGCACGCTCGCCTGCGCCGTGATGAGCAGCGGGGTGCCATTGGTATCGTCCAGGTAGATCTTGAAATAGCTGGCCGTCGCGGCTTCGACGGACGTCGGCTGCGTGTTGGGGTCCACGAGCACTACGCCGGTCGTGTTCATTGTCACCGCGACCGAGTCGCCCGGCTTCAGCTGATCGACAGCGACGGTGGCCTTGAAATCGAGAGTTGCGTCGATATTGACGGTATTGTCGTGGACATTACACGCGGTGACAGCCGCAAGTGCAGTCAGTCCGACGACGAGCATGATGACGAATCTTTGCTTACTCATGTTTCTTCTCTTCGAGCGCGGGCCTCAAATGTGTAAGGCGTCGAAGCGACGCCCGCGAGCCCGGCTGAGCGGTTCACACTCAAGAGCCGTGCCAGCATTCGCCGTGACGTTCTCATGGTGCGCCCCGCGTGGGATTGGCTTCGAGACTCGCGGGCCGAACCTTGGTGCGCGTGGCTTCGCCGGCTGCGCGCTTGCTCGAGACATGCACCGTGGCCGCGCCCGCTTGTGTCAAGGTGTTGCGCGCTAGCTCGATTCGAGCTTCATCCGTGGAGCCGCCAACGAGCACGGCCCCGCTCGCGACGAAAGCATCGAGCGGGAAATCAATAGACCGAAGCTCCCGAGCAACGACACACTGTCGAACTGATGGCTGGCCGTGAGCGCGTTGTAACGAAGCTCCGCGCCGACATAGAGCAGCAGGAGCTTCACCAGAAGGCCGAAACCTGGCGCGATATACAGACTGTTGTCGCTGGACGACAGCGTCAGCCCGGAGTTCATGACGCGGTCTTCGAGCGTCGCACGACCGATGCCAACGGACGGTCGCAGCACGAGCGGTCCAATGATCGCGTCATAGCCAACGTCGACGCCGTACAGTAGGTAGTGGCGGTTGACCACGAGTGCCGCCAAAGTTTCGGTGTTTCCGACAAACCAAACCATGCGCGCGCCCAAGTAGATGGGCAGCACGGGCAGCGTGACGCCAGCGCTGGCGCCGATTGCGCCGCCGTAAGGCTCGAGCTCTTGATGCTGCTGCGAGCTAGCAGCGTAGCCGCCGAGCAACCCCGCATACAGGCTTTGCGCATGAGCGGTGGCTACACTTGCACTCGTTGCGAGTGTCGCGAACAGGACCAGCGTGACTGCTTTGTGCATGAGATGAGGTCCGCGGGACAGCGACACACGCGGGCACTGCGCAAATTGCAGAGCTGTGCGCGAGTCGCTGACCCGACCAGTGCACGCGTCGTGCCACGCCAGTGCTCCGACCGAGGGGCTTTGATCGGTTATCGCGCGGGAACCGGACGCGCCGGGACATTCTTGTCGCCCGATCCTCCAAGCTTGGGCACCAAACTGTCCCAACTGGCCACTTCGGCGCAGCTCATCCGCGGGCGCGCTGGTGGCACGCGCCTTGCTCGCTGTCTCGTCACCATGGGAAACAAACATCAATCTGGGCACAATGGACAACAACACGACTACCCGCACAACGCGGGCAAGTCAGCGGGTTCCCCGCTGGAGCAGGCGAGTGC
>DASVHQ010000363.1:0-4360 GCA_036382515.1 Polyangiales bacterium
GCTCAACGACACTCCAATACTCGGCTCACTCGCCGCCTGGCGCGCAACTGGGCGTTCCCCGGCTCGCGCAGGTACTGGGAATCACGCTACGCCGCTGGCGGGAACTCGGGCTGCGGTTCGTACGGCCGGCTCGCCAGGTTCAAGGCGGAGGTGCTCAACGCGTTCGTCTCCGAGCACGCGGTGCGGTCGGTGTTGGAGTTCGGCTGCGGCGACGGAAACCAACTCTCGCTGGCTCACTACCCGAGCTACATCGGGCTGGACGTGTCGCCGTCCGCACTGCGCGCCTGCAGCGCGCGCTTCGCTGGCGACCGCAGCAAGAGCTTCTTCCTGTATCGCGACGACTGCTTCGTCGACAACGCGGGCGTCTTTCGTGCTGAGCTCGCACTGTCGATCGACGTGCTGTTTCACCTGATCGAAGAGCCCGTGTGGGTACAGCACCTGGGCCACCTCTTCGACGCGGCTACGCGCTACGTCTGCATCTACTCGAGCGACCGCGATCACCCGGCCAACGCCCACGAGCGGCATCGCCGCTTCACGATCTGGGCGGCGCAGCACCGGCCGCAGTGGAAGCTGAGCCGGCACGTGCCCAATCGCTACCCGTACGACCTGCGGGACCCCGACAACACCTCCAACGCGGAGTTCTTCCTTTTCGAGCGTACCTGAGCCGTGGTCACCGCGCGCAACTGGGTACGGTCCGCGGCCGGGGCCGCGGGCACGGCGCCGCTCTCTTCTCGCCCCGACGCTCCACTGCTACGGTGACATCGCATGATGCCTGGCTTGGATCTTCGGCGAGCACGCGGCGCGCCCGCGAGGGGTTCGCGTGTGCCATCGCCAGAGCGGCGGCCGGCGCGGCAGCTGTGCGTCGCGGTCGGCAGTCGCCGCGCTGGCGCGCCGACGCGCACGCTGCGCGCACGGGACCGCTGAATGAGCTCGCGCGAGCCACTCGCCGGCAGCGTGGTTGGCACCGGCCTGCGGCAAGCGCTCGCGGCGCTGGTGCAGTTGGGCAGCGTCGTACTGATCGCGCGGTTGCTCGGCGTCGACGGCAACGGTATGTACGCCTCCGCGCTGCTCTTGCCGGGGCTGCTGACGACGATCTTGGTGCTCGGTCTGCCGGCGTCAGCCGTGTACTTTTTGGCGCCGGACCACGCGCCGCGGCAGGCCGTGCTTGCGGTGCTGCAGCGGCTTGCACTGCGGCTATGTGTGGCAGGGCTCGCAATCGGCGCAGTCTTCGTCGGTTGGCTCGCTCCCAGCTTGCTCCCAGGGGTGCCACGCACAGCGCAATGGATCGCCCTGTCGACGTTCCCGACGAGCTTCGCCTCGGCGCTGTTACTGTCGGTGTTGCAGGCCGAGGGTCGCTTTCGTGAGTATAACCGGCTCGCCTTGGCCGGTCCGGTGCTGACCCTCACGCTGGTGGGTGCGGCGGCACTCGCCGATCTTCGCTCGCCGGCGTTCATGGTGGCGGCTGCCGCGGGCGCCCAGGCGTGTGTGGTCTTCGTCCAGTGGCATGCTGTCGTCCGCGGCCGGCGGCGGGCTGTGGCCTCCGAGTTCGCAGGCGATGCCCCTGAGCTGCAGCGGCAGATCGTGCGTTACGGCGTGCGTGCACACGCTGCCAACGTGGTCGCCCACCTGAACTACCGTGCGGACATGTACTTCATCGCGTTGCTCTCCGGCAACGTCGCGATGGGGCTGTACGCGCTCGCGGTGCAGTTCTCGGAGCGTCTGTTCATCGTGTCGCAAGCGGGCAGCACCGTGCTGCTGCCGGTCTTGACATCGCTTGCAGATCAGCCCGAGCGCGCGCGCGAGTTGGCGGCGTTCGCGGCGCGTTGGTCCCTGCTCGCTACCGTCGCAGCGGCGTTCTCTCTGTACGTGGCACTGCAGGTCTTGACGCCGATCCTGTTCGGCGCGCAGTACGTAGGCGCGGGCCCGCTGCTCGCGATCCTGTTTGCGGGCGCAGCCATCACAGGCTTGTCTCGCATTCTCGCGAACGCGGTGGCCGCCGCTGGCAAGCCCGCCGCGAACGCATGGGCGGCCGCGCTCGGTGCGTGCTTCAACGTCCTGCTCTGCGTGACACTGGTGCCGAGCTTCGGCGCCGTCGGAGCGGCCATCGCTTCGTTGGTTGGCTTCGCGGTTCAAGCCGCGGTGACCGTGGTCGCATGGTGTCAGCTGACAGGTGCCGGCTTGCGCGACTTGGTCGATCCACGCGGCGACCTCGCGCGGCTTCGTGAGCTGCGCGCGCGCTGAGCCCCCGGCGGCACACGCCGGTGCCGCTCAGCGTGCCCGAGCTTCGTCCCACAGCGGCCGTCGCGTCACGCCCGCAGCGCCTCGCACTCGTCGCGCAGCTCGCAGGCCTTGCACGCCGCGCCATGCCAGAGGTTGTCGTGGAGGGCCTGCGCCTCGTCCAGCCAGGCCTCGTCCTGCGTCACCACGCCCAGCTCTAAGTTGCGACAGTCCTCGCCTTTGGCGCCCAGGCCCGCGCCGGTCCAGTCGGCGCTGCCCAGGTACATGCGCGTGCCGTCGACCATCACCGCCTTGATAGGCAGGCTTGCCCGCGGCGCGCCTGCGCCCCGGCTGCATGCGTGGGTCCTCGACCGTCAGCTCCTTCAGGGTCGCGGTCGTGACCCACGCGCCGTGCTCGGCCTCGGCCAGCGGCTGCACGATCTCGTCATGCTGCGCCTTGCTGGCGAGCAGTTGCACGCCCACTGGCGGCTTTGGAGCACGAAATCCATGGTCGGATCCCAGCGTGGGGTGCGGTCGCAGCTGCGCACGAATTCTGCCGCGGGGAAGATGCGTGAGCGACGCCACAAACCAAGTTCGCCTCATCGGAGGTTCAGCGCGGCGTCGGATATGAGGCGTGACTGCGCGCACCAGCGCTTCGGCTTCGCGCTTGCCGTCGTAGTACTTCACCCGCACGCGGAAGACGCGCGCGAACCCGCTCGCGCTCTCCCAGTGCTGAAAGCGTCGATGACACGCCGGTCCCGAGCCGAACTGCTTGGGCAGCGTCTGCCACTGACAGCTGGTGCGAAGCCGCTGCAGAATGCCCGCGACAATCTCGCGGTCGTGCACGCGCGGCCGGCCACCGCAAGGCTTGGGCTTTACTCGCGGAAGCTCCCGCTCCACCGAGCGCCACAGATCATCAGGAACGTCGTCGAAGTTGTTGCGGTCCACCATGACGGAGGATCACAGCTCGACCTGTTCTTCACGCGGTTTTGAGATCGGCTGCAAGCTTCCGATCACACAGCTGCTCGTGGAGTTTCATCGCCGCTTCGAGCGGATCGGCCTCGGCAGGACCAAGGCTGCGATCGCAGCCCTGCGCGCGGAAGGGTTCCGGATTCTCGACGTCTGTCCGAGCGGCCAGGTGTGTGTTTTCGTCGCGGTGAGCGCGCTCGGCTGAGCGAGGTCCGCGCGGTCGGCACCCGGAGGACGCGCGCAGGGCGGGGACACGGAGTCGGCCTTGCTCGACCAGTCGGCGCCCGCTACCGACTCGAGTGCGCTCGATGGCGATCGGTCGCCTGCGCAACGGCACTTTGGCGCCCGCGCATGACCTTCGGTATGCTGGCAAGCCTGCCGCTGGAGGCTGCCCGTTGAAGATCGCCTTGATCGGCTCGCGTGGCATCCCCGCGCGTTACAGCGGCTTCGAGACCTTCTGCGAGCAGCTCGTGATCACGGGCGACGCCCCCGTACGTGGATGAGCACAAGGCGTACCTGTATGGGTTGGCGGCCGGCGACCCGCGGCCGGCGTTGCTCGACCAGATGGGCTTTGGCAGCTGCGTTTTGGTGCGTGATTCGAAGGTGAATCTCGAGGTGATCGACGGCGCGGGCGAGAGCCTCGAGCGCCACCGGCCGGTCGCTGCGCTGCGGCCGAAGCTGCAGGAGCCGCTGGCCGCACCGCAGCGCGTCGAGGCCCTGCGGCCGCCTCATGGCCGGTCGCGATCCCGTCTCGTACGAGCCTTCCTGCAGCAACGGCCCGCAGGCGGGGCAGGCGGGGTAGGCGGGCCGGTCAGGCCGTGAGCGCGGGCCGCGGTGGTATTTGGCGGCGACCACGATCCTCTGTAACACTGGCGTTGCTGGTGGGCGTGGCCGCCTACGCGGCTGCGGCCCCGCGCCGCCATGGTCCCGAGGCCGGCCCGAGCTCGACCCCTCGATCCTGGGTTGCCAGCTGCTGCGTGCGATGAGCAAATCGCTTAGCCCCCGTTCGCGGAATGTGCCCGGCACTCCGGACAGCGCGCTGTCCAACGTGCAGCTCGGCCTCGACGTGATCAGCATCTTCGCATCCATGTTGCTGGCCGCGAACCTGCACGCACGGCTGCGGCCGATCTTTCCCGTGCTGCGTGGCACACCGCTGTTCCACGAGCACGCGACG
>DASVHQ010000364.1:0-5461 GCA_036382515.1 Polyangiales bacterium
TGTCGGTGTGCGTGTCCTCGCGCAGCCGCTCGAGCGCGATGCCCTTGTGCGGCGCGCCTGGCGGGACGACGTTGACGACTTGCTTGCCTGCAATCGAGCGCGCGTCCGGGCACAGCTCGGCCACAGCCAGGGTGATCAGCAGATGCGCTAGGCGCTTGCTGCGCGAGCGCCGATAGTGGATCGCCAGCGAGTAGCGCTTGTCTTCGATCTCCACGCCAGGCTCGACGCGCAGCCTCTGCTGCAGCCGCGGTAGCCACTCGCGCGCGGTCCGCGCGTGATCGACCATCCGCTGTGAGGGCTCGAGGCCGTGATTGCCCACGACGGCCGCCAACGGCACACCTGCCAGGCGCTGGCGGACGTCGGCCAGGCCACGTCCCGAGATGACGACGCAGGGGTAGAGCTGTGCGAGCGCCGTGAGCTTCGTGCGTGTGGTCGCTCGCATCTGTGCCGTTTCGGCGCGCGCGACGATGGGCGCCAGCGTCCCGTCGAAGTCGAAGGCCAGCAGCGTGTTCGACCACGCATAGCGCTGGAGCAGCGATTCGGCCCCGTGCGACAAGAGATCCTTCATTGTGCTCCCAGCGCGCGCATTCCGAAGCGCGCCAACCGACCCGTGAGCCGCTCGCGACGTCGCAGCTGTGCGGCATCGACCAGCATGCGACCGGCCCAGCGGTACACGTTGTATTCGGCGACCAAGCCGCGCATGGAGCGCATGCGCTCGCGCTGTTCGTCCTTGGGCATTTGAACTGCGGCTGCGAGCGCGTCGCTGGCCTGATCGAGATCGTAGGGATTGACGATCAGCGCTTCGGTGAGCTCGCGCGCCGCGCCGGTGAACTGCGAGAGCACGAGCACGCCCTGCTCGTCGGTGCGGGCCGCCACGAACTCCTTTGCAACCAGGTTCATGCCGTCGTGCAGGCTGCTCACGTAACAGACATCCGCCGCGCGGTAGTAGCGGAAGACCGACGGCGGCTCGTGGTGCGTGCACAGCAGGCGCACGGGTTCGTACGGGCCGTCGGCGTAGCGCGCGTTGATGCGCGCGGCCGTGCGCTCGACCGCTTCATTGAGCTCGCGGTAGCGCTCGATCTTGGTGCGGCTCGGCGCCGCCAGCTGCACGAACACGAAGCGCCCGCGCAGCGCCGGGTGCCGCTCGAGCAGGCGCTCGACCGCGAGCAAGCGCTCTTCGATGCCCTTGGTGTAGTCGAGCCGGTCCACGCCGACACCGAGCAAGGTGTCCGGCGGCAGCGCCAGCGCTTCGAGCACGCCCCTGCGGCACTCCTCGACGCTCGGCAGCTTGTCGAGCCAGTGCACGGGCCACTCGGTAGAGATCGGATAGGGCCGCACCAGCGTGGCGCGCCCCGACTGAACCACGGCATTGCGCTCGCGGTCGATGCGCGCTTCCAGGTAGCTGTCCACGGCATCGAAGAAGTTGTTGCAGTGCAGCTGCGTGTGGAAGCCGATGATGCTGGAACCGAGCATCCCGTCGAGCAATTCTTCGCGCCAAGGGCATATGCCGAAGCGCTCGGAGTTCGGCCACGGGATGTGCCAGAAGCTGATGATGGTCGCGCGTGGCAGCCGCTCGCGGATCATCTTCGGGGCGAGCGCGAAGTGATAATCCTGCACGAGCACGATCGGATCGTCGGAGTCGACCTCGGCGCACACGGCGTCGGCGAAACGGCGGTTGACGGTGCGGTAGTGTTCGAAGTCCTCGGCGCGGAACGTCGGGCGCGCGTCGGCCAGATGGCACAGCGGCCACAGGCCCTCGTTCGAGAATCCGTAGTAGTAGCCTTGCTCCTCGGCCTCGCTCAGCCACAGGCGGCGCACCACGTACGACTCTTCAGCCGGCGGTACCTTGATGCGTCCGTTGGCGTCGGCCGTTTCGCGGTCGGCGGAACCACTGCCGTGCGCGACCCACACGCCCGAGCAAGCGCGCATCACGGGCTCGAGCGCCGTGACCAGACCGCTGGCAGGCTGCTGCACACGCACCGTGCCCTCCGCCGTGTGCTCGTGAATGTACGGCTCGCGATTGGCGACGATGACCACGCGCTCGCCACGCAAGTGCTGACTCAGCGTGGCTTTGAGTCGCGCCGGGGTCCAGTGCCCGCCGCGCTGCTCTTGCTCCTGCTCGCTCGACAAGCGCTGAACCAGTGCGCGTACGTCTCTGAGTAAGGGTAGATACTCGGGCCGGGCCTCGTCGCCACGCAGTATGCGGCGCAGCTCAGCCGTCCAGTCCCGGCGCGCCAGGCGCGCGGCCACCATGGTGACGATCGAGGCCGCCAGCGCGAGCACGCCAAACGCCACCAGGAGCAGATTGCGCGCCTTGCCCTCGCGCCGCAGCGCGAAGCTCAGGTCGTGGATCAGCACGATGCGTCCCAGCGCATGCGAGCCGTCCAGCAGTGAGATCGCGGCGACGTGCACCTGGCCGCCGGGCAACTCGGTGCGCTTGAGCCAGGCGCCGTTGCCAGCCGCGAGCGCTTTTGCGGGCGTACGCCGAATCTCGCGCACGACGTTCGCGCAACTGAAGCGTGCCGGATAGCCATCGGTGGCAGCGATGGTCGAGCCGTCCTCGGCCCACGCCGCCGCGGCCATGATGCGTTGATCGCGCGAAATGTCCTGGAGTTGTGCGTGCAGTGCTCCCGAGTCGCTCTGGTGAAAATGCGCCAGCAAGCTCTGGCGTGCTGTGCCCACGACGAGCTGTGCGCGCAGTGCGACGTCAGCCTCGAACCAGTCCCTGGTGGTGCGCGCCAGCACGCTGTACGCAATCCAGGTCAGCACGCCCAGGGCGCCGATCAGGATCGCGCTGAATCGCAGTGCATTGCGCATTGGAACCAACAGCTAAGCACAAAACAGTTGGATAGCCAAGCATATCGTGCTAGCTGCAAGGGATGCGCCTCGAAGACCTCGCACTGATCGGCAATTGTCAGTTCTCCGCGCTCGTGGAGCGCAGCGGCGCCGTGGTGTGGTGCTGCCTGCCGTGCTTCGACGCCGAGCCGGTGTGCGGCGCCCTGCTCGACGAGTCCACCGGAGGCCGTTTTTGTGTGGGTCCGGCAGATGGCTCGCTGGGCCTGGCCAGCTATGTCGAGAACACCAACGTGCTCGAGACTCGCTTCGTCACATCCGATGGCGCCTTCCGAGTCATCGACTTCGCACCACGTTTCGTGCTGCACGAGCGCAGCTTCCACCCGACCAAGCTCGTGCGCATCGTGGAGCCGCTCGAAGGCACACCGCGCATTCGCGTGACCTGTGATCCCGTGCTCGGCTGGTCCAAGCGTGCACCGCGCAAACAACAGGGCTCCAACCACGTCAGCTACCTCGACTACGACGCGGAGCTTCGACTCACCACGGACATCCCGCTGTCGTACCTGGGCGGGCAAGCCTTTGCGCTCACCGAGCGCAGGCACCTGGTGCTTGCATGGGGCGACCCCGTGGAGGAGCCTTTGCCGAGCCTGTGCGCGCGCTTTCTCGAGCAAACGCTGCGCTACTGGAACGGCTGGGTGAAACACTGCGACGTGCCGGCGTTCTACCAGGATGCCGTGATTCGCTCGGCGCTCACGCTCAAGTTGCACTGCTTCGAAGACACGGGCGCGATCGTCGCGGCCACCACCACCTCGATTCCCGAGTCGGCCGGCAGCGGCCGCACCTGGGACTACCGCTACTGTTGGCTGCGCGACGCGTACTACGCGCTGGGCGCGTTTCGACTGCTGGGGCACTTCGAGGAACGCGAAGCCTTCCTCGGCTACCTGCTGAACGTCGCGGCGAGCTCACCCAACCTCGATCTGGCGCCGCTCTACCGAATCGATGGCGGCTCCAATCTCGAAGAGCAGGTCCTGCCCAGCTGGCCTGGCTACAACGGGGACGGCCCCGTGCGCATCGGCAACGCCGCCGCGCTGCACCGCCAGAACGACGTCTACGGCGAGATGGTGTTGGCGTTCGCGCCGGTCTTCATGGACGATCGCTTTCGGCAGGAGCGATCGCGCGCAACCTTCGAGCTGCTGCGCCGGCTGGCTCACAAAGCCGTGTCGGTGGTCGGCCAGCCGGATGCAGGGATCTGGGAGCTGCGCAAACAGTGGCAGCCACAGACTTTCACGAGCTTGATGTGTTGGGCCGCCGCTGACCGCATGGCGACCGTCGCCGCGGTGCGAGCGCCGGAGATCGAGGCCGAGTTCCGTCAACACGAGCAGCGCATCCGGCAGAAGCTGCTGGTCGATGCCTGGAATCCCGCAGCGGGCGCATTGGTCGCGACGGCAGGCGGCACCGAGCTGGATGCGTCGCTGTTGCAAGCGGTGACACTGCGGCTGTTGCCAGCTGACGATCCGCGCCTGCACTCGACGCTCGATGCGATCGTGCATGGGCTCGGGCAAGAGGGCTGGCTGTTTCGATATCGCAACGACGACGGCCTGGGCACCCCGCAAGTCGCATTCGTCGTGTGCGCGTTCTGGCTGGTGGAAGCGCTCGCCAAGCTCGGTCGCAAGAGCGAGGCACGGCGCGTGCTCGAGCACGCGTGTGCGGCACTCATCCCGCTCGGCCTCGTGGCCGAGGACATCGATCCGCTCACCGGGCTGATGTGGGGCAACTTCCCGCAAGCCTACTCGCACGTGGGACTGATCCACGCGGCCTTTGCCGCGTCGCCGCCGTGGTCCGACCTGTTGTGAACAGTGCGCCACACCGACGGTCCGCCGTGGCACTTGACGCCGTGCGCCTGCGCGCGCCAGGCTTGCATCAATGGGTGCGGCGATCGGCGCCGCAGGATCTGGGCTGGTCGGGCCGCCAGCCTCGGGACGCGGAAGCGTCCCGAGGAGTCGTGCGTGTCCCAAGCTGAATCGCCCTCCCCCGCCAACCCAGGGCCGCGACACGGGCCCCCGGAGAGCTCGTCGCTCGTGCGGCGCGCGGCGCGCCGAATGCTTGCGCCGATCGAGCGCTTCCTCGCCATCGAGGCCGCCAGCGGGATCGTGCTGCTGACGGCGGCGTTGATCGCGCTGCTCTGGGCGAACTCCCCGTACCACGAAGCCTACGAACGGCTGTGGCAGCTGCCGCTCGGCATGCGACTGGGCTCGCTACACTTCGAGCGCGAGCTGCACTTCGTGATCAACGACGGGTTGATGACGGTATTCTTCTTCGTGGTCGGCCTGGAGATCCGCCGCGAGATGCATGGCGGTGAGCTGAGTGACCTGCGGCGCGCGGCCTTGCCGCTGACGGCGGCGCTCGGCGGAATGTTGGCGCCAGCTGCGCTCTTCCTTGCGCTCAACCACGGGCGCGCGTCGGCCAGTGGCTGGGGTGTGCCCATGGCGACGGACATCGCCTTCGCGGTGGGCATGCTGGCGCTGCTCGGGCAGCGCGTGGCGCCAGCGCTGCGCGTCCTGCTGCTCGCGCTGGCCGTGGTCGACGACATCGGCGCAATCATCGTGATTGCACTGTTCTACTCCTCGGGCATCCACGCGCTCGGCCTGGTGGTCGTGGCCGCCGGCAT
>DASVHQ010000365.1:0-5271 GCA_036382515.1 Polyangiales bacterium
TTCGCGATGTATTGCTCGCGCTACTGAGGCACCTCAGCACTCAAGCCCTACGCGCGCACCCGAAACGTGACCGCAGAAAAGGCCGGCTACAGCTTGGCATTCTGCCGGTGACGACCTGATCGTTAGGTACCTACCTATGAGCCAGGACTAACGCTGGCCTTCCGCGCGGCGGGATCAAGACAGCTGCAAAGCATCCGTTCTTGGTCGCGGTCAAGCTCTGGGCGTGCGCGCATCTCTTGGCGAACGGCACGGGCCGCGACGTATTGCTGTTCGGAGCGTTTCTCGCTTGGGCAGTGGCCGACCGGATCTCGCTCAAGCGTCGCGCGCAGCGTGCGAACCTGAGCGCACCGGCTTCGCGAGCCAACGATGTCCTCGTGGTCGGCTTGGGCCTCGGCCTCTACGTGCTGTTCGTCAGCTGGGCACACTTGCGGTTGATCGGCGTGGCACCGCTGGGCTGAGCTTCGCTTTCGTGATGTCAGAAGCGCTTGCCGGCGAGCAGACTCGCGCGCATGGCGAAGCTGACTTGCGTGCGTGGCGCTTGCGGGCTCGCGTCGGCCAACGACAAGAAGTGAGTCTCGGCCGCGAGGTCGAGCCCGGTGTAGAAGCCGTGGGACAGGTCGATGCCTGCGCCGGCACCCAGCGCGAGAAACGGGGCCAAGCTGTCGCGGTCTGCCGCTCGCCCCGCAGTCTCGAAGCGTTGCGTCAACAGACTCGCTCCGCCGCCCAGGCCCAGCTCGAACGACACGCGGGAAAGATCCCACGCGTGCTGAAGGCGCAGCTCGAGGTCGTAGGCATTGGTGACGGCATGCAACGGTGCGTTGTCGAACTGACTGGTGCAGGCACTGGCGCGCGCGCGCAGGCCGAAGTGCGTCCAATCGAGGCCGTAACCCACGAAGCCGCCGACGCAGGCGGTTGCAGCGTTCGGCAGTACGGAACGCACGCGCGCGCCAGCTTCCAGGCCCTGCGCAACATGCGCGTCGCTGCCGCCCTTGCGCACCAGGCGCGCGTATTCGATGCGCGTCATGCGGTCGACATCGACGGCGGTGGTCGTGCCGGCTGCGGCGGCAAGCGCGCCCTCGTACAGCACCTGTGCGCTCCGCGCACGCACGAAATAGCGGCCTGGGCGCACGCTCAAGCTGTGACTGCCGGCATGCTCACTCAGCTCGGCGACCACCTGTCCGTCGGCATGCTCGCGCATCAGCAGAAAGCTCATGCCCTGCGGAAACACCAAGCTGGCGCGCTGCTGCGCGTAGCTTTGGGGTCGCGTCAGCACCAGCTCGCCTTGGCCGCGAAAGTCGTAGCGGAAGCTCGGGTGCTGGGTGCCCGCGAAGGTCCGGCTGGTGGCGCGCAAGGTCGCGTCGTACGCGTAGCGATAGGCTTCATCCAACACTACGTTGCCGTCCCCGTCTTGGTCCGCGGCGCCCAGCAAGCCCGACACCAGCGCGTGGGTGAAGAACGAGCCACCCAGCTCATCGGACTCTTGGGCGTCTTCGTTGGCAGAGCTCGCGGTGAGAAACGCCAGGCCATCGCCGGCGAGTGAAGCGTCGTCCCCGAGCGCAAAGGGTGCGACGACGCGGCCGCCTTTCAGTCGGGTGAGCGCACCCGAGCGGCACGCATCCAGCACGACCAGGCGGAAGCTGGCGGCCGAGCCGCGCACCAGCTGGGTGAGCTCCCGGATCGCCAGCTTCGTGCCCCCGAGGTGCAGGCTCTCGGCGTCCGCGTGTCCGGAGTAGTACACGAGCAGCACGACCTGCGTGTCCGGCAGAGACATCGCCTCGCGAATCCGCTCGTTGACGGCGATGAGCGTGCTGCGCACGGTGTCTGCATGTTCGTTACGCAGCAGCACCATGTTGACCGGCGCGAAGTCGCCCAGATCGCGCAAGACGTCGTACATGCGCGAGGCGTCCGATTCGGCGTAACGCAGCTGTGCTTCGTCGCTCGCGCCCTGGTCATTCGCGACCAACACGGCGAAGCGCTCGACGTGGGCCTGCGCCACGGACGGCCAAGTCAGGCTCAGCAGCAGCATCCAGCTCGCGGCTCTCACGGTGCGAGCGCCTTTCGCAGCACGATCACGTCCACGTGACAGTCAGGTAGAACGGGCAGACTTCCAGTGGTGCCGAGTGCCGCCGTCAGCGGCGCAGTCTCGAACGCCCTGGGGCAGAACACACCGAAGATGCGTTCGCCGCCGAGCGTGGCGTCGAGCTGCACGCTGAAATTCAGCGCACGGTCTTGCGCCGCGTTCACGTGCGCGGCTTCGGCAGACGCCGTCGGGTAGTACAGGCTCGCTGCGCGCTCGTCACGGCCGAGGATCGCGAGATACGCGCCTTGCCCGCTCGAATAGGCGAAGCGTAGCAAGTCGCCCGGCTGCAGCGTGTCGCCAGAGGCGCCGCGAGTGACCCGCTGTGCGCGTTTGACGAAGAAACCGAGCTGCGGACCACCCTTGTTGCGAGTCGTGAGCAGCTCGGGCTGCGGTCGCAACATCATCAGGGCGACGGCGCACGCAGCCAGGAGCGCTGTTGCGCCGAGGCTCCAGCCCATGGTTCGTGCGGTGCTGGCTTTCGGTCGCGCATGGCTCGACCCGCGCTGCTGCGCTCGCAGCCGCGCGTGAGCTTCGAAGCTCGGTGCTTGCGACAGGAAGCTGGCGCGCTCGGCTTCGAGCTCGGCGTTGCGGGCCAGGCAGCGTGGACAGCGCGCGAGGTGTGCCTCGAGCTGCGCGCGGATCTCGGCTTCGAGCTCGCCTGCCGCCCATTCGTCGAATGCGAGTCCCGAAATGCAGGCGTCGGGAAGCATCAGCTCTTGCATGTCGTTTGCTCCTGCGTGTGCGTGTCTACCCATTGCGTCAGGCGCTGCAACAAGTCGCCCACGTGGCGGCGCGAACAGCCGACAATGCGACTGATGTCTTCGTGCGTGAGTTCATCGAAGTAGTAGTACACGGCCACCTGTGCGAGCGGCCCGGGCATGCGCTCGAGCGCAGAGCGTAGTGCCAGCATGCGTTCGGGGCGTGGCGAGCGGTGATCGAGGGCGGGCAGGGCCGCCGCGCTCTCGCGCAACAGACGCAGACGATTGTTCCGGTTGCGCAGCTGGTTGAGGCAAGCGTGGGTCACTGCGCTGTACAGGAAGGTGCTCATGCTGCTGCGGCCTGCGTACTGCTCGGGATGCTCGAAGAACGCGAGGAACAGATCGTGCACGACTTCGTGCGCGTCGGCCTCGTTGCCCAACAGACGCCGTGCACGGCGGAACGCGTTGGGTGCGTGCCGCCGATACACGTCGTCGAAGTCACTGCGCGAGCCGCTGTTCATGCTCAGCCAAGATTATTCGGCTGGACGTCGCGGCCGAGCAGCACCGAGATGTGCGCGTTGGCCGGGTGGTCGATGGGCATGATCTTCGCAGTGGTCACTGGGCAGCTCAGGTCGAGGTTGGCCTGGTCGAAGAGCCCCTGATAGGCAGCACTGACCTGGGCCTCGCTCGCACACGAGGGCGCACCGGCCGCTCCGCAAACGTTGCCTGATAGCTGGCTCTCCGTGTAGGCGGTGCCGTGAGTCTGGTTGTAGCGCTTGGTCGCGAGCGCAACGGCGCGCGTGTAACACTCGACGGAAGCCATGGTTTCCGCCGCCGTCCGTGGCCGGGTGGAAAATAGATGGTAGCCCGGCGACAGGCCTGCGTCCGCGCCCATGCGATGGGCCAAGAGGGAGTGGGCCGCGAGTGGCCCAGCGAGGTAGAGGACCACGTAGTTCTGTGACACGCCGGCGAAGTGAGACCACAGATCGACATCCACCGAGGGATCTCCCGTGTGCGTCACGGTGCATTGTGCCGGTGGGCTGTCGGGGCGTGGACAGAGGGCTGTCTCGGAGTAGCAGCGACCGTCGGACAGGCACTCGGTGCGCGAGTTGCGGCATCCGCCCGCGGGGCAACTCGCGACAGAGCTCGAGCCCGAGCTACACAAGATGGGATTGTCGGTGGTCGGAGAGATCCCGCCGTCGCCGCCGACACTGGCATCGAGTGCCACGCCGGCATCCGGCTCGCCTGCGTCGGTGAGCGTGCAGGTCGCCCCGCTGCTGGAGCTCAGCTCACTCGAGCTGCCGGAGCTGGTGATGAGCGGGAAGGTCGCCGGATGATCTTGGGTGACTGCCGTGATGTAGCCGAGCGCTATCTTCGGCGTGCTGGCATCCCCGCCACCCAGGAATAGCGCCTCCGGTGGCGGAGGGTCGTACACGTCGAGCGTGAACTCGGCGGGGAACTGCCCGTGAACGTCCACGTCGGTGATGAGCATCCCTTTGGGCGACAGAAACGCCAGCGCCGGTCGCAATGGGCTCTTGGTTTGGTTCTGCGCGACGCTGACGCTGCCCACCACGCTGAGCAGCGGCTCTCCACGGTACGATGAGGTCGCCTGGGGGTCGCAAGCGGCGAGCGCCGCGACGCAGGGCAGGGCCTGCAGGAAGGTCCGACGCAGCGAGCCTTTGAGGGAGGAAGTAGAGTTCACAGGTAGCTCCTTTCGAGAATCTACCCGGTTTGGACCCTGAGACGCGCGCTTTGGGCAAACCAAGTGCACCTGCGCGGTCTCGTGCTTTCTGATACACGGCGCTATGCCGTCAGTACACGTGCGACGCCGGCATCAAGGCGTTGGCCGACACGATGCTCATGCTCGCTCAACGCTATCCGTCGGTCGAGCACTGGCAAATCGGCAACGAGCCGAAGATCTCGGCCTACGCGCTCAGCAGCTTCGCGGGCGTCTACGCGAAGGTCATGCAAGCGGTCGTGGATGCCTTCGCCGCCAAGAAACTCGCGCACAAGCTGGCACTCGCCGGCATGGCGTACTACCACTGAGCGTCCTCGGGGAGGCTCCGCTTGCGGCCGAAGGGCCCAATGCCGCACGGACCGGAAGAAAACGCCCGAAACATCGTTCTCCCCGAGGCGCAACTCTCGTAGAGGCGATAGCCAGGACTAACGCTGGCCCCTCCGCGCGGCGGGCGATAGCCAGGACTAACGCTGGCCCCTCCGCGCGGCGGCTCTACTGGCCACCAGACCAGCTTCCGTCGCCCACCGCTTCATCCCCCGGCCCAATGGGCAAATCCACTGCAAGAGGTGCAATATGAGAAACGTTCCTTCGCAATCGACGTGACCACCTGCGCCCACTGCCAAGGCCGGATGCGGCTGCGCGAGTTGTGCACCACGCCGAGCGCCATCGCTGGGGCCATGGCGCACGCCGGCCTCGCTCCGCAGCCGCCGCCATCAGCAGCAGCGCGACCGCGGCGAGCTCATCCCTCGCAACTG
>DASVHQ010000366.1:0-6092 GCA_036382515.1 Polyangiales bacterium
GCGGCCACCTATCAAGGCACGCTCGGCTCGCTCAAGGGACCAGCAAAGTGATGAGCTCGATGTCAGCCAAAAAGTGGGTTGCGACCAGCTTGCTGGTGGCGCTTAGTCTTTGGGTACTGGGCTGCGCGAAGGCCACTCAGATGCCTGCGACGCAGATCGTGGTGGCCATCACCAGCGATCTCGCACCCGGCACGGCTCTGCGTAAGGTCGACGTGACGGTGGGCACGCCGGGTGTCGCTGACGGCGGCATCTCGGACCAGCGCAGCGCGACGGTGGTCGCGGCATCGGCCAAGCCTGGGGCCGGCGAGTCGCGCCTTCCGGTCACGTTCTCGATCAGACCCGGCGGCTCGATGGCGGTGGCGCTGCATGTGGTGGGCTCTGGAGTGGTGGGTTCCGACCAGAGCGTGGGTCAGCTGGTGGAGCAGCGACTGGTGATCAGCTTTCAGCCGGGCCAGACGGTGTTCGTGAACGTGCTCTTGGCGGAGATCTGCATCGGCGCGTCATGCGGCGACCCCGCGAAGCCGGTCTGCTATCCGACTCAGGTCGGCGTGGTGAAGGCTGGCCAGCGCGGCGCGGTGGCTGAGCTTTCGGGCGCGCAGAGCAAGGTGGTGCCGCCGAGTGCGCTCGGCGACATTCCCAAGCTGGTCAATCATGACGCGGGCCTCAGCCCGAAGGTGGACGCAGGCGCCGACGCAGGCGCGGACAGCGGCGGAGCGGCCGGCAGCGGCGGAGCGGCCGGCAGCGGCGGAGCGGCCGGCAGCGGCGGGACGGGTGGCGCAGGCGGAACAGGCGGGACTGGCGCGACCGGTGGCACGGGAGGCACAGGCGGCGTCGTGAGCAGCGACCCTTGCACCACGAACCACGGTGGCTGCGACTCGCTTGTGACGTGCACCTCGAGCGGTGGCACGATCACTTGCGGCGCTTGCCCGACAGGCTACACAGGGAATGGCCACACGTGCACGGACAAAGACGAGTGCAAGGACCAGCCCCTCGACTGCAAGGTCCACTCTACGTGTCAGAACACGCCCGGCAGCTACCTGTGCCCGTGCGATACGAGTTTCCACGGCGACGGCAAACAGCAGTGTTTGCAGAACCCGATCTGCAACGCGACCGGGAGCAATTGCGGTGCGCTGGCAGGTTGCGTCGACACGGCTGGAACGAAGTGCTGCACCTGCAATGCAGGCTACGAAGGCGATGGCGTGACCTGCGCGGACATCAAGGAGTGCGCAGTCAACAACGGCGGCTGCGACACCAGCCCGATGGCGATATGCAACGAAGTGGTCGGCGGCGCGAACACCTGCACATGCCCCAGTGGCTACACGACCAGCAACGGCCGTGTGACGTGTACCGACGTGCTGACCTGCGCGACCAGCAACGGCGGCTGCGACACCAGCCCGATGGCGATATGCAACGAAATGGTCGGCGGCCCGAACACCTGCACATGCCCCAGTGGCTACACGACCAGCGACGGCGGCGTGACGTGTACCGATGTCCTGACGTGCGCGACCAGCAACGGCGGTTGCGACACCAGCCCGATGGCGACGTGCAACGAAGTGGTTGGCGGGCCGAACACCTGCACGTGCCCCGGTGGCTACACGACGAGCGACGGCGGCGTGACCTGCACCGACGTCAACGAATGCGCGACGAGCAACGGAGGCTGCGCGCAGACGTGCGCGAACAGCGCGGGTGGGTATGCATGCAGTTGCGCAAGCGGCTACACGCTGGCGGCAGACAACAAGGGTTGCACCGCCATCAACTACTGCGCCGGCACGAACGTGTGTACCGTGGATTACCCGTGCCAGAGCCTGACGCCGTATTACACCTGCCGGGGTCAGTTCGAGGATTGGGCGCCGACCTATTTGGCTTCGGCTCTCCACGTGAACGGCAACGGTACGGTCACCGATTCGCAGAGCGGCTCTTGTGGCAGCAGGCGCTGCCGATGACCTACACGGGTTGCTCCGGCAACTCGAGCGCCGCGAGCGACACCTGCACTTGGGCGGAGGCCAAAGCCTACTGCGTGGGCCTCTCGCTTGCGGGCACGGGTTGGCGGCTGCCGACCAAGGCTGAGCTGGAGTCGATCGTCGACTACGGCTCGGTCAGCCCAGCGATCGATCTGACGGCGTTCTCGGGCACGCCAGCATATTGGTTCTGGTCGTCGTCGCCGTATGTCGGCCCGCCCGGCTCGTCCGGCAACGCATGGGTCGTCAACTTCAGCAACGGCCACTCGGTCTACTACGGCGCCGCAAGCACGTACGGTGTCCGGTGTGTTCGTTGAGGACGGGGTGAATCGACTTCTCGATAATTTCTCGGTGTTTCTGAGGTGCGCGCCGTGAGCTACTACGAAGGACTTCCAATCTACAAGAGCACGATGGATTGCATCGTATTGCCGGAGCGCGTCACCCGGCGCTTCCCGAAGCGCCACAAGTACACCCTCGGTGCGCGCTTGCAGGACACTGCGACAGACTGCTTATTGTGGATAGCGCGTGCGCAGCGGCGCGCTGGCCGCATGCAGTCGCTCGATAGGCTGTGCGGTCGCCTCGAAGAGCTCAAACTGCTGGTCCAAGTCGGCAAGGAGGTGAAGGCAGATGGAACAGGAAGGCGGGAAGGCGGGACGGTTTGGGGATTGTTCGGAGATTGTGATCGGGGCTTGCATCGAGGTGCATCGTCATCTGGGGCCAGGGCTATTGGAGTCAGCTTACGAGCACTGCATCTGCCACGAACTGTCATTGCTGGGTCTGCGCTACGAGCGCCAGAAAGTGCTACCGGTTTGCCACAAGGGTATCGACCTGGAATGCGGGTATCGCTTGGACCTCGTGGTCGAGGCACAACTGGTCGTGGAGATCCAAGCCGTCGAGCGGCTGCTAGGCCCGCGCGCACGCTGCGGCAACAACGTGCAGGGCTTCGTCACGGTCTGAACGGCGCGGCGCTTCTGCTACGGGTGGGGCGCTGGGTGCTAATGCCGGCGTGGGCCGGCCGCAAGCTGAACCTTCGCCCGCGCAGCCGCTACGGCGCGCGCTTCTGCGTGCCCTTTCGGCAGGCCGGGCGCTACGCCACCGCGCTGGTGCGGCTAGGCTACAGCGTCGCGCTTGCTGTAGAGCTGCCTTGGCCTCATGGCGCGCTCAAGCGCCGCGAGCTGCGCTACTTGCTCGAACCCGTGAGTTCTGAGCTGACTGAGCGACGATTGCTGAACGGAGAGCTTGCATGACACATCGATGCTACCTGCTGGTGGGTTTGTTCTGGTCGCTTGCGCTAGCGTTTCCGGCCCTCGCCGATGCGCCGCCCGGGCGCTACACGGTCAGCACCACCACCGGCACCGTCTATGACACGCGTACCAAACTGACCTGGCAGCAGACGGTTGATGCAAATTCTTACACCCAAGCGAATGCGAAAACGTACTGCACGAACCTAGCGCCGGTAGGCACCGGTTGGCGGCTGCCGAATGTCCGCGAGCTACTCACGATCGTAGACCCGACGAAATACAACCCATCGATCGATCCGACGGCGTTCCCGAGCACGCCCGTAGATTATTTCTGGTCGTCGTCGAACTATGTCGGCCCGTCCGGCGGCGCATGGTACGTCAACTTCGTCGACGGCAGCTCGGGCACCGACGTCACCACAAGCAGCTACCGTGTCTGGTGTGTTCATTGAGGACGGGGTGGGGTTGTCAGATTGCCTTATTTCTTCGTCTTGCGCGCCGAAGGCGCGCCGCCTCCGTTGTGGGGCTCTGGAAGGAGAGGCGGGGACAACGAGAGCGACCGCGACGTTTTAGCGCAGCTTGAGCAGCCGATGCGCCCAGTGGCGTGGCCTGCGGTGCTGGTGCGTGACAACGAAGACGACGAGGTGGCTGTGCTCCACCCTCGCGATGAACTCGTAGGGAAATCTCTTGAGCAGAAAGCGCCGAAACTCCTGCGGCAGGGGCAGTCCTTTGATGACGGTGCCGGTCTGGGGAAACTGCGCTGCGTGCTGAGCGACGTCGTGCATTTCATCGAGCAACTCACGGCCGAGGCCCGGGCGCTCGACATCGTACCAAGCCATCGCGTCGACGAGGTCTTGCTCGGCGTCTGGGTCGAGACGGTAGGTTGCAGCTATCAGCGGTCGTATTTAGCCCGCAGTCGCTGATAGACATCGTTTCCGTCGAGCAGCATGGCCTCGCCACTGTCGACGCGCTGAACACGCCGGACGATCTCATCACGCAAGGCGTCGTCGATCTCTTCAGGCGACTCGACGACCGCGATGCTATCGCGCAACTCGGTGGCGATGAGCAAACGATCTTCTTCGGGAAGCGCGAGAGCTTGTTCGAGGAGCTTTCTAGCCTGCGACCTCATATGGAGCAGTGTACGTGGCGAGCTGTCGCGGCGCTAGCGGGCGCAGCCCGAGAGTCCGGCCAGAGTCCAGCCCCTGGTTACTGTCGAAGCCCGTCTCGTCCTGTGCTGCTGACGACGGATGTTTTCACCAGTGGTGTCCGCCGCCCGCAGCATCAGCACTGGCGCAGTGCGCAAGGACAGCTCCGCCCGAGCGCAACGAGCGGTTTTCGCTCACCCCGGGCACCTCGAAGCGCTCACCGGACGGACCCGTGCACCATCACCAAGCACGGGGGACGCGTCTTCCCGCAGCCGTCAGCGGCGTCTACGCGGTATCTGGTGGCGCACACGCCACGTTCGCGAGTCGCACCAGCGCGAACGTCCCATAGGGAAACAGTGCGGCCATGCCCTTGCGCCACAGATCTCGCGCACAGCGATACGCAGTGACAAACGCGGCGTGCCTCTCGCGCCCCAGGCGCTGCCCTTCTGCTGTGCCCGCCGCGAAGCGTGGGTTGAGCTTTCCCTTGGCACGTCCGGAGCGCGGCGCCTCGGGCACTGCGCCCCATTCTACCATATGCCTACTTGACGTGCCTACCTGCCTGCACCACAGTGCATGCATGCAATACACCTTGCGTGGTGTCCCACGTGCCCTCGACCGGGCGCTCCGGCAGCGAGCCAAGCGCGAAAAGAAGAGCCTCAACACGGTAGCGCTGCAAGTGCTGGCCGAGGCTGTGGGTATCGACAGCCCGCAGCGGAAGCGGCGCACGCTGGCTGACCTTGCCGGAAGTTGGGCCGAGGATCGGGCCTTCGACGAGTCGGTTGCCGATCAGCGTCGGGTGGACCTGGAGCTGTGGCGGTGAGGCTCGCCCTCGACACCAATCGCTACACGGACTTTGCGCGCGGCGATGCCGAGCTCGTGGAGCTCCTGGAGGGCGCCGATGCCGTGCATCTACCGTTCGTGGTGCTTGCAGAGCTGCGCGCAGGCTTCGCAGCCGGGCAGCGCGGCCGTGACAATGAGCGCGTGTTGCAGGAGTTCCTGACGCGCCCTGGCGTTGATCCCCTGTTCGCGGACGACGTAACGACGAGGCACTACGCCGCCGTGTACCGGCAGCTGCGCGCTCAGGGGACGCCGATCCCCACGCACGACCTGTGGATCGCCGCGCTCGCGCTGCAGCATGAGCTCGTGCTCGTCACGCGAGACGCGCACTTCGATCGCTTGCCGCAGCTCGCACGCGCGTAGGAGTTCTCGGTCCGCCCGACCAGCATGACGCTCCGCGTGCGGTTCTAGCTGCGGTTCTAGCTGCGGCAGAAACAGTCAGGGCTCGCGGGACCTACGCCTCTACCGGTTACTCTCGCGAGTCCCGAGTCCAGCCCCCGGTTACTGTCGAAGCCCGCCGAAGGCGCGCCGGTTTTCATGCGCGCGACTCCCGACCCGCGCGACTCCCCGAATCCCACCGAATCCCGCCGCCAGGGGTAGCTGCTCAGGCGGGTGACGCGGCGCGGGGCGGCTGGCAGACTGGATGGCGACCTTTGTAAGGCGGGCTCTTGGCTGTGGCTGGGTCGCGCAGTGCAGCAGGCGCAGGCCGCGGTGGAACGTCGTGGGTGAACAGCGACAGCTGCACCGGCTGCGTGGGCGCATCTGGTGGCGTTGGCTCACGCGCGGTGCTAGCTTCGCGCCGCGGCCATGCCCTCGCAACAGCACGAAGCGCTGCTCGTCTTGTTTCGAAACCACCCGGAGCTTGCGCCCGATCTGTTGCGCATTGCGCTGCATGTCGAGCTGCCGGCCTACAC
>DASVHQ010000367.1:0-1676 GCA_036382515.1 Polyangiales bacterium
CTTGGAGGCGGGATCGCCGCCACCAGCCGTGCGATGAAGTCCAGCGGCTCAAACACCACCGACGTCGTTCCGTCGCGGAACGCTTTGCGCAAGGAGAGCTGCAAGCGCCCGTCGGGCAACTCATGCAGGCGCTCTTGCGCAAGCGGCGGGCGCATCAGGTAACGGCACAGCCTTTCCAGCTGCTTTTTGTCGCGGCCGTGCACGCTCGCCGATGCGTGCACGACGCGCTTCGTGACACCCGAAGGGGTGTTGACACCACGCGCCTCACCGACGACGCCACGCTCTTCGCCTGCTGCTGACGGCGGCGCTGCTCCGAGCAGTCGAAGCACCGGTTTGCCGGCCGACGCACCCAGGAGCTGCTGTCCCCGGGCCGAGGCCTCGTAGCAAGCGTGCAACGCGGCCTGCTCTGCGGGCGGTGCTTCCTGCTCGGCGTCACCACCGTCGTGCTCATCGACGTAGCGGCCGTGCTTGCGCAGCACTCGCTCACCCCTTCGGGTGTCACGAAGCGCGTCGATGCGCGCTGCGACGCGCTCGGCGAGCTCTTGCGCCTCGGCCGCCGAGGGCTCAGGCAGCGGCAAGAAGCGCGGTGCGCCGCCGTCAGCAGCATCGCTCGCGTACACGCCATCGACCGCGATGGTGTGGAAGTGGACCGACAACCTCAAAGCCGAATCCGTCCTCTGCACCACCGTCACCGCCCCGGTCTGAGCCAGCGCGATGCTTGACAGCCCATGCACCTCCTTGGCCCGCCGCCGATAGCTGCGCGACAGCTCCTTCACGAACGCATTGAGCACGGCCGCACACAGCTCTCGGTCGTAGCCGAGCAAGTAACGCAGCTGAAACGGTAGCGAGCACACCCAGTGGCGCAGCGGCACTTCCGGCAGCACTCGTTCGGTCAGGTGCAACGCCGCATCGCTCATGCGGCGGCCGCAACAGCTCGGGCAGAAGCCTCGATGCTTGCAACTAAACGCTACGAGCACGCCCCGGCCGCAATCCAAGCACACAAGCAGAGCGCAGCCATGTTCCGGAAGTCCACACCGCAAGTAGTCCTGCACCTCGCGCATGACGAAGCTCGGCAGCCAGCCAGCCTCTTCAGCCTGCTCCACGAACGCCGGCCAGTGCGCGCTCAGCGTCCGGTGCGGCGTCGTGAGCTCGGGCCGACGGCGAGCGTAGCCGTCGGCGCGCGCGGGCGCAGCACAGAGCTCTGCCGCGTGACCCATGCGGCCTTCGCAACGCAAGCCCCGCGCCGAGCGCTGCGTGTAGTGGTTACGCAGACTTGGCCGGCGAAGCGCTGACGGATCGGCGGCGCGCTGTGCCGGCCGCCAGGCCGAGCGGCGATCAGCATACGCCCGCCGCCGCGCCCGCAGGGTTTCCACGACGCACACGATCACCGGCGCCATCGTGGGCGTGGGCGTGGGCGCGGTGAACCGCCCGGGCAGCGTGCGCTGGGGTGTTGCGGCGCGAATCCCCTGGGCGTGGGTTTTCACCATCCCGGCGTCCGCGATCATGGCAGTCGTGACCTGCTGGGCCGGCCCGTGGCGGGCTTGCGCAGCTGAGGGCTGCGTGCCAGAGCGTGTGAGCATGGAGCTCGCGAACAAGAACGTGGTCGTCACGGGCGGCGGCAACGGCATCGGTGCCGCGCTGTGCAAGCGCTTTGCCGCCGAGGGTGCGCGCGTGGT
>DASVHQ010000368.1:0-3407 GCA_036382515.1 Polyangiales bacterium
AACGCCGACACAGCTGTCGGTATCGTTGCCGCGGTTGACGGCGGGCAACTCGCGGGGCCTGCCAGCGCGTCAACGAAACACGTACGCCGCGCCCGACGCTGACGTGGTTTGGCCATCTGCACCCACCACGACGGTGCCGCCAGCGATCGCCACGCTGGTTCCGAAGTTGTCGCTCGCGTTCGTGTTGTGCGCCTTGAGATACGCGGTCTGCGACCACGAGCCCTGCGTTGGCGTGAACACATACGCCGCGCCGCTCTGATACGAGCTGTTGTCCAACTGATTGCCATCGACTCCGGTGGCGTTGCTCGACTCGCGCCAGGCACCGACCACTATCGTGCCGTTGTCGATGGCCACGCTCCGACCGAACTCGTCGGCGTCGTCGGCGTTGCTGGCCTTCAGATAGGCGGCGTACGTCCAGGTCTTGCCGCTGCGCGTGAAGACATAGACGGCGCCGCTGTCCGTGGTGGTCCCCCCGCTTGGCGTCTTGTGGTCAGCGGTGGTGGTGGCGCTGTCGCGGTATTCGCCCACCACCGCGATGTCGCCTGAAATCGCGACGCTATTGCCGAAGTAGTCCTCCCGCGTGTGGCCATCGTCGAGTGGCTTCAAATAAACTTCCTGCGACCACTTGACTCCCGCGCGCACGAAAACGTACGCGGCGCCATTCGGAAAACCGCTGAGTACCGTCTGATCGCCGTTGACTCCGGAGCCCTCGCCACCCTCCTCGGGCGCGCCGACGATGATCGTATCGCCGGACGCCGACACGCTGGCACCGAACAAGTTCCAGTCCATGTTGGTGTTGCTGGCTTTCAGATACGCCTGCTGTTTCCACGTACCGCCGCTGCGTACGAACACATAGGCAGCGCCCGTCCGGACGTAGTTCGGGTTGGGCGTCTGGTCACCGTCCACGCCTTTGCCTGCGCTGATCTCGAAAGGCGCGCCCACGACGATGGTGTCGCCCGAAATCGACACGCTGCTGCCGAAACGGTCGTGCACGTGGGTGTTGCTGGCCTTCAGATACGCCTGCTGCTGCCAGCTGCCTGCGCTGCGCACGAACACATACGCAGCGCCGCTCTGATCCATGCTGTCGTCCAGCTCATTGCCCCCGATCCCGGTCGCGGCGCTGGCTTCGCCCGGCGCGCCGATCACCATCGTATCGCCCGAGATCGCGACTGACGTGCCGAGCTCGTCGCCACCGCCCGGATGGCTCGCTTTCACGTACGCTTGTTGGGCCCAGCCGGCACCGTTCCTCACATAGACGAACGCAGCGCCGCTGTTGGCGGCAGTCTCGGGGCCCGTGCCATTCACGCCGACAGCGCTCGAGGAGTCGTTGGCTGCGCCCGTGACGATCGTGTCGCCTGAGATCGCGACACTGACGCCCAGGTACAGATTCGCCGAGCCGCCGGTCCCTTTCAGATAGCCGTCCTCGTGCCACGGATTCACCGAGCCGCTGCCCGCGCCGCCGCCGGCACCCGAGGAGCCGGCCGTACCCGCGGCACCGGCCGAGCCGGCTGCTCCGACACCGACGCCGCCACCATCAACACCGACTGAGCCTGCGCCGCCCGAGGCACCGCCGGCACCGCCGCCCACCCCGCTGCCGCCGACGCTGCCACCTGCCGCGCCCGTACCCGCGCTCGGTCCGGCGTCACCCATTGGGGAGTGCGTTGCCGAGCGGGCACTACATCCCACCTCAGCGATCGAGCTCAGGACGACAGCGATGGCGAACAAGATGCGCATATCAGCTCCACGTAGAAGAACGATGCCGGCGCGGAGCATCCCCGTGCGCATCGCCATTTCTACCAATTTTTTCAAGGGCGGGCAGGACAAACGAAGCCGAAGAGCGCGGCCGTGATGTCGAGCGGTTGCATCGCGTGGCGGATCGCGCAGCTTCAGCGGCCAGATTCGGCGAGGTGTCGAGCACGCCGCATTGTGTCGAGCGCGCGGACCGATGAACGTCGCCCTCGTTCCGCTGCGCTCGGCCACGGTCCCGACGTTCGAAGGCTCTGCAGATCGACTTCTGCATGCATCGCTGCAGGATGCTAGCGACGGAACGCTGGGAATGCTCCCGCCGCTGCCAGGGGGCGGGTGCACAGCGACGAGCCCATGCATTCGCGATTGGCAGCGCAAGATGTGCTCGCAACCAACGCGCAAGTGGGCGCTAGAAGCGTGTCAGCGGATCTTGATCTGCGCGTAGTCGCGGAAGGCACGGCCGATGAGCTTCAGGAACGAGCGCCCACCCGGGGCCGCGAGCAACGACAGCGCTGGGTATTCGTACTCGCACGGCGCCAAGACGCGGTCCCCGTGTTGCCACGGGTACTCCGCATTCTCAGGAGACGTTGCTCGATTGATGGCAGGTGCGAGCTTTTCGATCTCGCAGGCGAACTTCGCGGCAGCTGCGCAGACAACTTGGTGTTGCGCGCCCCGTCCTTTGTATTCGGCTACCAACGCCGGAGAACGGAGAAACGAGTTCATGAACTTGGCGAAGCCCGTGTGCTTCGACGTGATCTCGTCGACCTCGCTGGTCGTGTCACGCAGGCGGTACGCCTTCGCGAGCTTCTCGCACGCCATCTGCAAGTAGTGCAGCTGGTGACTGGGCGGAAGACCCGCGACGGCAGCAAGGCGTTCGCACACCTGCCAGTCCGACGAGGCTTGCCGGTAGAACGCGTCGGCGAACGCGTCGCGCCGCTCCTCGTCGTTCACGCAGCGCGGGTCCGATCGAAGGGCTCCGCGCCCACAAGCGACCAGCCACGCGGGAGCTCGATCTCGCCCTCCTCAAGCTGCTTGAACTCTTCTGGCGTGACTTCGGCGATGATCGTCGGGCTCGGCGTGTCCTTCGTCGCGGCGAAGGCGAACGGCTCCACGCTGCCGGTGGCCACGGTGTTGGCATTCACCTCAAGCAACTTGATCGGTTCACCAGGGTCGTCCTCGCGTGCGGAGCGAATGCGATAGATCTTGGAGAGCGCCGGCTCGACGCGGAAGTGAGCATCGATGAGTTCCCGGGCCACTTGGTCCTTGGAGCGTGCCATGCGTTTTATCGTGCTCGCGGGGAGTTGCTTTGTCGAGCGCTGGGCCGCGCTCGCCGGATGGCTTTCGTGCACGGGTTCGGGCGCCGGAAATTGTTCCACCAAACCTTCCACTTTCCTCGGCGAACCATGAGACGGCATGCAACGGCCGGGGCGCCAAGTGGTGGAAACTGTTGAAAATCGCGTGTGATTACGATGGCTTACGCAGCTTTGCCAAGATTGACGCCGAGAGTTCGAATCTCTCCTCCAGCTCCACAGTTTCAGTAATGAATTCCGCCGGTTAGGCGCCTTGCGTCAGCCGGCTTTTTCATTCGAAGCACCACTTGCGACCGCCGGGGCACCACCGGGAGCACCACCTGCCTTTTGACTGCCCTCGGAGCCCGCCTT
>DASVHQ010000369.1:0-25006 GCA_036382515.1 Polyangiales bacterium
TCCGGGAGCTAGGCGCTTGGCGCCAAATGCGCTATGGGAGGCGCGTGGCTGACCCCAACGACGCGCCTATCTCGCTGCCTGAGCTGCGCGCCCAGATCGACGCCGTCGATCGCGAAGTGTTGCAGCTCCTGGCCAGGCGCATGCGCATCGTGACCGAGGTCGCGCGCTACAAGCGGGCCGAGGGCGTGGGCATCCGTGACTACGAGCGCGAACGCCAAGTGCTCGACGCGCGCAAGGTCCTGGCCGAAGAGCTCGGCCTCGACCCGACACCCATCGAGTCCGTCTATCGGCAGATCATGCTGGCGAGTCGCGACTACCAGGCGGCGCTCGGTGCCGACAGCACGGTCACGCTGCCGCCCAAGCACATCGCCATCATCGGCGGCGCGGGCGGCATGGGGCGGCTTCTGGCGCGGCTGTTCGGCGACCTCGGGCACCACGTGGAGGTCGCCGACCTCGCGACGGCCGTGCGCCCCGAAGAGGCGGCAGCGCGCGCGGACGTCGTCGTGATCTCGGTGCCGATCGGCGCGACCGAAGACGTGATCGCCAAGCTTGGCCCGCTCTTGCGGCCGGACGCGTTGCTCATGGACATCACGTCGATCAAGGCGGCGCCGCTGGCACGCATGCTCGCGTCCACGCGCGCCAGCGTGCTGGGCACGCACCCGATGTTCGGGCCGGGTGTGCACTCGCTGCGCGGTCAGCGCGTGGTCGTGTGTGCCGGTCGCGGCGAGCAGTGGCATGCCTGGCTGCTCGAGAACCTCGAGGCACGTGGGCTTGCGGTCACCGAGGTCTCCGCCGAGCAACACGATCGCGCGATGGCTCTGGTGCAGGTGCTCACGCACTTCCAGACCCAGGTGTTCGGCCTGGCGCTCGCACGCGCAGGCATGCCGCTGTCGGAGTCGCGCCGCTTCACCTCGCCCGCGTACCTGCTCGAGCTCTACGTCGCCGCGCGGCACTTCGCTCAGTCTTCGGAGCTCTACGGGCCGATCGAGATGCGAAACCCGCAGACCGCCCAGGTCGTGGAGGGTTTCCAGCGGGCCGCCGCCGAGCTCGGCGAGATCCTGGCGGCCCGCGACCAAGTGCGTTTCGATGCGGTCTTCGCCGAGGTGCGCGCCTTCTTCGGGGAGTTCGCGCTCGAGGCCATGGAGCAGTCGAGCTTCCTGCTCGACCGGCTCGTCGAACGCGCCAACGGCTAAGTGGCCGAGCGCGCGCCCAACCCCGCAGGCCCAGCCGGCTGTGTGCGCCCAACCGCGCACTGGGGTTGGAATGTGGGGCGAAGCCGTGCCATGTTTCGCCGCCTGAAAGCTCGCACAGCCGGGCTGGCTCGGCTGGCCCGCCTGGCCCGGCTGGCCCGCCTGGCAAGGAGTCTCGCATGGGGATGTTTGAAGGCGCGCTCACGGCTCTGGTGACGCCCTTTCGCGACGACAAGGTCGACGAGAAGGCCTTGCGCGCCATCGTGGCCGAGCAGATCGACGGCGGCATCGACGGCCTGGTGCCGTGCGGCACCACTGGCGAGAGCGTCAATCTCTCGCACGCCGAGTACGAGAAGGTCGTGCAGATCGTCGTCGACGAAACCCGCCATCGCGTGCCGGTTATCGCGGGCGCGGGCACGGCATCGACCCGGCACAGCATCGAGCTGGCACAGAGCGCCAAGCGCCTGGGTGTGGACGGCTTGCTCGTGGTCGTTCCGTATTACAACAAGCCCACGCAAGAAGGCTTGTACGCGCACTATGCCGCGATCGCCAGCGCCGTTGCACTGCCGCTGATGGCGTACAACATCCCCGGCCGCAGCGGCGTCGATATGGCGCTCTCGACGATCGAGCGACTGGCCTCGATCCCCAACATCGTGGCGATCAAGGAAGCGACCGGCAACGTGCTGCGTAGCTCGGACATCGTGGCCAGTCTCGCGGAGCGCTTCACCGTGTTGTCCGGCGACGACGCGCTCACGCTGCCCATCATGGCGGTGGGCGGGCAGGGTGTGGTGAGCGTGGTGAGCAATGTCGCGCCGAAGGAAGTCAGCAAGCTCGTGGATCTGGCGCGTGCGGGCGACTACGCCGCGGCTCGCAAGCAGCACCACCGGCTGCGCTCGCTGTACGAGGCGATGTTTGTCGAGACCAGCCCCGGTCCCGTGAAAGCCGCCATGGCCATGCGCGGTCTGATGAGCGGCGAGATTCGTCTGCCGCTGGTCGGGCCTTCTGAAGCCACACTGTCGCGTGTTCGCAAAAGTCTCTCGGAGCTAGGCCTCGTATGACACGCATCGCAGTGCATGGCGCGGCCGGGCGCATGGGACGCAGCATCGTCGGCGTGCTCGCCGAGGACAAGGCGGCCACTCTGGTGTCGGCGATCGATCGCGCAGGCCACGCGACGCTCGGCCAGGATGCCGGTGTGCTCGCGGGTCTGCCCGAGCCGCTGGGCGTTGCGCTGACGTCGGTGTTGCCGGCTGCACTCGAGCACGCCGAGGTGGTGATCGATTTCTCGTCGCCCGAGGCTGCGCGCGCGCTGTTCAAGGCCTGCGCCGAGCGGCGTGTGGCTGCGGTCGTGGGCACCACGGGGCTCGACGGGGCGACGCGCGCAGCGCTCGATGCGCTGTGCAAGGTGGCCCCCGTGGTGGTCGCGCCGAACTTCAGCGTGGGCGTGAACGCGCTGTGGGCGCTGGCCGCGCAGGCCGTGCGCCTTCTGGGCCCGGAGTACGACCTCGAGATCGTCGAGATGCACCATCACCACAAGGTCGATGCGCCCAGTGGCACGGCCAAGCGCCTGACCGAGGTGGTGGCGCAAGCGCGCGGTCTCGACCCTGCGCGCGCGATGGTCGCGGGCCGCAACGGTCAAGTGGGCGCGCGGCGCAGCGATGAGATCGGCGTGCACGCCCTGCGCGGCGGCGACGTCGTGGGGGACCACACGCTGGTGTTGGCTGGGCCCGGCGAGCGCATCGAGCTCACCCACCGCGCGCACACGCGCGAGATCTTCGCGCGCGGTGCCGTGCGCGCCGCCCACTGGGTGTCGGGGCGCGCTCCCGGCCTGTACGAGATGGCCGACGTGCTCGGCGTCACGTCGTCCTGATGTTCATCGTGCCGCCCGTCGGCGCCTGCATTCCAAGCCGGGCCGCAAGTTGGTAGGCTCCCGCCTCCATGGCTGACAACCCAACGATCTGTCCCCACTGCCAGGCGCCCGTCGATGCGGGCACGCGCTTTTGCGGGAGCTGCGGGAAACCCGTCAGCGCGGCCGAGAGCGCACCCAAGCAGGCGCCGATGGCGCGCACCATGATGGGCCTGGACGCCACCGCGGTGGCTGCTGCCGCGGAGCGCGCGCGCGCAGCTGTCGCGGCGACCGCCGCCGTCTCTGCCGTCTCTGCCGCCTCGCCGCCGCAGCCATCAGCTGCAGTCGCGGCGCCTGCTCCGGCGACGAAGCTGCCCGCCAAGACGATGCTCGGGATCTCCGGGGCCGGCCTTGCGGGTACACCTTCCGCTTCTGCGCCTGCCGCCGCGTCGACACCGGCCGCCGCCGCACCTGAGCCTGTCACGGTGCCTGCCAAACAGCCCTTCGCGGCGCGCACGATGCTCGGCATGTCGGCCGCAGAAGCTGGCGGCGCCCCGGCCGCAACGCCCGCGGCACCTGTCGCACCGGTCGCAGGGGCGGGTGGCCTCCACGAAAACCTGCCCAAGCGCACCATGATCGGCGGCGGCCTCGGCGGCGTGGGCATGCCCGCCGCACCCGCTGCAAGCCCAGTGCCTGGCGCGGGTGGCGGTGGTCGCACCATGCTCGGCGTGCCGCTGGCCACGTCTCCCTCGGTACGGCCCGAGGGCTCGCTCGAACCCCAAATCTCCGGACGCACGCCGCCCGGAGCCTTCGAGTCCAGCGACGACGCAGCCGTGTCGTTGCGCTCGTCGCGCAGCGAGATCGACACCGCGATGTCGTTGCCGCGGTCTGGCTCGCGCCCGATCTGGGTGTTCGCGCTGCTCGGCGTGCTGGCGCTCGGCATCCTTGCCTTCGTCGTGCTGCGGATGCGCGCTGGCGGTGGTCACGGTGACGTGAGCGCGAAGATCGTCACCATCGACACCGGCGAGGCCTTGCTCTTCGAGGTTCCCAGTGCCCCGGCAGGTTCCAAGGTGCGCTTCGGCGGCCAGGAGAAACCGCTGAGCGCAGGGCGCGCCACGTTCGCGCTCGCCGCAGACTCGCTGCGCGTGGGCGACAACGTGGTGCTCGCTGACGTCGTCTACCCGAGCGGCGAGACCGACCCTGCGCGCATCACGCTCGCGGTGAACTATCGCATCTGGGTCGACACGGCGGCGCTGCGCGACGACAAGTCGTCGGTCGACGTGATCGTCACGGCGCTGCCCGGAACCAAGGTGACGCTCGACGGACAAGACCTGAAGCTCGATGCCGAAGGCCGCGCGAACCGCAGCTACGCGCTCGACGTGAGCACCGATGCCAAGGGCGGCGTGATCGATCACGTCGTGCACTATCGCGTGCAGCCCACCACGGGCGAGACCGTCGTCGACGAGCTGCACACGCAGATCCCGGTCGCCATGCTGGAGGTCGATCGACCCGGTCGCGCGCTCGTGACCGATCGCGAGTCGATCGAAGTGGCCGGCGCCGTCGGCAAGGACACCAAGGTCAGCATCGATGGCACGAGCGTGCCCATCAAGGACGGCCGCTTTCTCTACCGCTTTCCGCTGCCCAAGCCCGAGGCCTACAAGCCGCGCGTGGTCGCGACCGCCGCGGGCAAGGCGCCGATGGGCGTCACGCTCGACATTCGCCGCGTGCGCAGCCTCGAGGAAGCCGCCGAGGAATTCGTGGCTGATCGTGAGCTGACCTTCGCCAAGATCGCGCCCAATCCCGCGATCTACAAGGGCCAGAAGATCGCGATCGAAGGTCGCGTGTATGCGACCGATCCGCACGGGGCCGACAGCGTGATCCAGATCTTCGCGCGGCCGTGTCCGAGCACGCAGCGCTGCTCGGTGTGGGTCATCGATCCCGCCGCCACCGAAGTCGCAGTCGACAGCTGGGTCCGCGTGCTGGGCACGGTCGAGGGTGAGCAGCAGTTTCGGTCCGAGAAGAACGACATCGTGACCGTGCCCAAGGTACGCGCGAGCTTCGTCTTGTCGGCCAAGCCCTGAGCATGCAGGCCTCGGAGCTCGACTACGTACTGCCCGAGGAGCTGGTGGCTCAGGCTCCGCTGCCGGAGCGCGACGCGGCGCGGCTTTTGTGCTTGCAGCGAGGTGTGATGGGCGTGCGCCACCAGCGCGTGCTCGATCTGCCGCAGCTGCTGGCGCCGTCGCTGATCGTGCTCAACGACACGCGCGTGATCCCCGCGCGACTGCTCGCGCACAAGGCCTCCGGTGGTCGTGTCGAGATCCTGCTCGTCGAGCGTTTGTCGGCGCCGGGGACCGAGGAGCGCTGGCTCGCGCTGGGCAAGGCCGGGAAGGGCTTGCCGGTGGGGCTCACGCTGCAGATCGGCGACGCCGGGCTCGAGGTCACGATCGAAGGTCGTAGGGACCACGGCGTGCTCGAGGTGCGGCTGCGCGCGGCGGCGGGCGTGGCTGCAGCGCTCGCGCGTCACGGTCAGCTGCCACTGCCGCCGTACATTCGTCGCGAGCCGAACGAAGCCGATCAGAGTCGCTACCAGACCGTGTTCGCGGCGCGAGACGGTGCAGTGGCCGCGCCGACCGCCGGGCTGCACTTGAGTGAAACGCTGCTGCAGGCACTGCGCGCGGCCGGCCACGAGCTGGCGTTCGTGACGCTGCACGTCGGCCCCGGCACCTTCGCTCCGCTGCGCAGCGAGGTCCTCGCCGAGCACGCGATGCACTCCGAGCGCTACGAGGTTTCGGAAGCCACTGCGCGCGCTCTCGCCACGGCGCGCAGCGAAGGCCGCCAAGTGCTCGCCGTCGGTACCACGGTGGTGCGCACGCTCGAAGCCGCTGCCGATGAGCACGGCGTGGTCGCGCCCGCCGCTGGCAGCACCTCGATCTTCATCTATCCGCCGTATCGCTTCCGCGTGGTCGACGCGCTGCTCACCAACTTTCACTGGCCGCGCTCGACCTTGCTCGCGCTGGTCATGGCGTTCGGTGGCGTGGACGCTGTGCGCGACGCGTACCAAACGGCCATCGCCGCTCGCTATCGCTTTTTCAGCTATGGTGACGCGATGTTGATCACCGGAGCGCGATGACGCCGGGCTTCTCGTTCGAGGTCCTCGCCCAGGACGGCGCGGCGCGCGTCGGGCGTCTTTTCACACCTCGCGCGGTGATCGACACGCCCGTGTTCATGCCGGTTGGCACGCAGGCCACCGTCAAGACGCAGAGCCCGTCCGAGGTCGAGCAGAGCGGCGCGCGCCTGATCCTCGGCAACACCTATCACCTGATGTTGCGCCCGGGTGCCGAGCTGATCGACAGTCTCGGTGGCGTGCAGCGCTTCATGGCCTGGCCACACGCCCTGCTCACCGACAGCGGCGGCTACCAGGTGTTCTCGCTCGCGAAGCTGCGCAAGATCGACGACGAGGCCGTGGTGTTTCGCTCGCACATCGACGGCAGCAGCCACGTGCTGTCGCCGGAGCGCTCGATGCAAGTGCAAGGGCTGCTCGGCTCCGACATCGCGATGGTGCTCGACGAGTGTCCGCCGGGGAACGCCGACCGTCTTGCCGTGCAGGAGGCGGTCGCGCGCACCACACGCTGGGCACAGCGCTCGCTCGCCGCGCCGACGCGTGCCGGCCAGGCGCGCTTCGGGATCGTGCAGGGCGGCAGCTTCGTGGACCTTCGCCTCGAGCACCTGGCCGAGATCGCGTCCATGCCCTTCGACGGCATCGCGCTCGGTGGTTTCTCGGTCGGCGAACCGATGGAGATCACCTATCGGGTGCTGGCCGAGGTCGGCCCGAAGATGCCGCCCGCGCTGCCGCACTACCTGATGGGCGTGGGCAAGCCCATCGACCTGCTGCGCGCGATCGCCGCCGGCATCGACATGTTCGACTGCGTGCTGCCCACTCGCAACGCCCGCAACGGCCAGGCGCTGACCTGGGGTGGGCGCGTGAACCTGAAGCAGGCCCGACACCGCCAGTCGAGCGAGCCCCTGGACCGCCGCTGCGACTGCCCGGTCTGTGCCACGTACAGCCGGGCCTACCTGCATCATTTGGTACGCGTGGGCGAGATCCTCGGTCTGCGGCTGATCACGCAGCACAACCTGCATTTCTACCAGGCGCTCACGCGCGCCTGCCGCGAGGCGATCCGCGCCGGGCGTTTCGCAGAATTCGCGGCACAGGCCGAGGCGCAGATGGTCGAGCAGGACGAGATCGGTCCGGCCCATCCCTAGCTGGTGATGTCATGAGCGCCGGCGCCGCCCCGCCTGGGGCCGCGGAACGCGCATGGCAAGTCCCAGCCCTGCGCGTGGCGCTTGATCGGCCTGCCCAACTATGCCATCTATCCCCGCGCCGACGGCCCAAGCGGCGGATTTTGCCCGCGAAAGGCCGCACGGTTTTGCTGCCTCGCCGCGGCGGAGTGCTCTTGGGTGGCCGACCGCGGGCAACCTTTGGGTCTCGTGGCGTGGCAAGCGCCGGACCCAGAACGAAGGCTGAGTCATCGCGATGTCCACAGGCAAATCGGAACTGTTCACCTTTATCGGGGCTGCGTTCGGCACGGCCGCAGCCCTGTTCGGCGCGCAGACCCTCTACGGCGTCTGTCTCGACCTCCGGTTCCACGCTGAGAAGAACGCTGCGTTAGAGAGCGAGGTCGCCGTGGCCACGCGCAAGAGCGAGCTGCAGAAGCTGGCCGCCGGCAAGCTGCCGCTCGAGCAAGCCAAGCAGCTGCTCGCGGAGCGCGGTCGCGACGGCTTCGGCTCGGTCGCGGCGCGCCCCTCCGATGATCTCTCGGCCGTGTCCGGCTGGATCCATCACCCCAACTTCAAGCCCGTCGTGGCGCACCCGATTCGCACGCCGCGCGTGATCGCCCCCGAGCCGGTTGCGGCTCCGCTGGCCCCTGTGGCCGCGCCCACCCCCACCCCCGCCGCGCAGCCTGCCGCCGCACGCCGCCACTGAGTAGCCACCCGAGCGCCGGACGGGGGACGTACCGGCTGTGCTTTCACGGACGAGGTAGATGACGATGAGTACTGAGGCTAAGAGCGGCAGCAAGGCCGTCCCCGTCGTGACCGGCACGCTGGTCGGCGTGATGATCTTCGCGGGCCTGACCCTGTGGTTCGGGCGCCCCTTCATCCCGACCACCGATGATCTGCCGACGGTGTTCAAGGAACCGCCCCAGCTGACGGCCATCGCGATGGCTGCCAATGCGCCCGCAGCTGCGCCGATGGGCGTCGGCGAGCAGACCTTCACCACCGTTTGTGCCGCCTGTCACCAGGCCACCGGCCTCGGCATCCCCGGCGCGTTTCCTCCACTTGCGGGCTCGTCGTGGGTCGCCCAGGATCCCGAAACCCCGATCCGCATCGTGCTCGCGGGCCTCAGCGGCCCGATCGAGGTGAAGGGCGCTCAGTTCAACTCGGCGATGCCACCGCCCGCCGGCTTGGACGACGAGAAGATCGCCGCCGTGCTCAGCTATGTGCGCTCGCACTTCGACAACAATGCTCCGGCCGTCGACAAGGCGAAGGTTGCGGAAGTCCGCGCCGCGCTGGCTGGCCGCACGGCCCCCTGGACCGCGGCCGACCTCAGCTCGTTGCGTCCCAAGTGAGCGCGGTTTACTACTGCGCCTGCCAGGTGTATTGGACCGCGCGTATTGGACCGCGCGTATTGGACCGCGCGGCGCGACGAACGACACGAAAGCCGGCACGCGCCTGCGTGCACTGAAGAAACGTAGCTGCACGGCGCACGTGACGAGAGTTCCGTGACGCGCTCGGTAAGAAAGATGAAGACGCGATTCGCTACAGCACTCCTTCCAGCACACCTCGCCATCACGGCCCTGATCACGGCCCTGCTGTGTGGCGGCTGCAGTGTGGCTGGTACGCCCGCACCAACGCCCGCCGGCGCTGAGCTATTTCAGTTGTGCGCACAGTGCCACGGGCCCGGTGCCGCCGGAATGCGCTTGGTCAACGCGCCATCCATTGCTGGCTTGCCGCAGTGGTACATCGAGGCGCAGCTGAAGAAGTTCAAGTCGGGCGGCCGCGGAGCTCACTTCGATGATCAGACGGGCATGCAGATGCGCCCGATGGCCATGAGCCTCGCGAACGACGCCGAGATCTCCTCGGTCGCTCAGTACGTCGCAGGTCTCGCGCCCAGCCGGCCCGCGCCGCAGCTGACGGGCGGTGACCCGACCAAGGGCCAGGCGACCTTCGCGATGTGCATGGCGTGCCACGGTCCCGACGCCGGTGGCAACGAGGCGATGAAGGCACCGCCGCTGAACCACGCGAGCGACTGGTATCTGTTCGCCTCGCTCGGCAAGTTCAAGGCCGGCATCCGCGGCACCAACCCCGCCGACACTTCGGGCGCGCTGATGCGTCCCATGGCCCTCACGCTCCCCGACGAGCAGGCCATGAAGGACGTCATCGCGTACATCATGACGCTGAAGAAATAGCGGAAGCCCTCAACATGGCGAACAAAGAGATCAGTCCCGACTCGCTGGCCCGGCAGATGTTCATCGTCACGCTGCTCGGCGTCATCCTCTACGTGACCGTCGTGTTCACCTTCATCATCGGCGGTAACCGGCGCGAAGAAGCCGCGGCGGCCAAGGCGCAGGCAGGCCAACATGATTGAGCGTTACATCGAACAAGTCTCCACCTACGCCGCCGACATCGACGGCCTGATCATGCTGATCGCCGTGATCGTGGGCTTCTGGTTCGTGCTGGCCGAGACCGTGTTCTTCGGTCTGATCATCGCCTTCCGCGAGAAGAAGGGCGTCAAGGCCCAGTACATCACGGGCGAAGAGAAGCACCAGAAGCGCTGGATCGGCATCCCGCACGAGCTGGTGCTGGCGTGCGACGTGCTCATCATCATCGCCGCCGTGCGCGTGTGGGTGAACGTCAAGCAAACCATCCCGCCCGCGCAGGAGACCGTACGCATCATCGGCCAGCAGTGGGCGTGGAGCTTCGTGCACCCCGGCCCCGACGGCAAGCTCGACACCGCCGACGACATCAAGACCGTCGACGAGCTGCACGTGAAGGTGAACACCACCTATCACTTCAAGCTCGAGGCGCGTGACGTGTTGCACTCGTTCTCTGTTCCTGTCTTTCGCTTGAAGCAGGATGCGATTCCCGGACGCGTCATCACCGGCTGGTTCAACGCCAAGAAGACCGGCATGCACGACATCCAGTGCGCGGAGATCTGCGGCATCGGCCACGGCCTGATGCCCGGCCGCATCGTCATCCAGACCCCCGAAGAGTACAACGCGTGGCAAGCGGCCCAGGCCGCAACGGCCTCCAAGTAACATAGGCAAACCGATGGCTCAGCCCGCAGAAGAACACGGCCACTCCCACGACGAGCACGGGGCTCACGACGGTCATGAGCACGCGCACGGTGACGCGCATGCACACGGCCACCACGAGGAAGGCTTCATCAAGAAGTACCTGTGGTCCGTCGATCACAAGATGATCGCCAAGCAGTACATGTTCACCGGCATGGCCATGGGCCTGATCGGTGGCTTCTTCTCGTACTGCTTCCGCATGCAGATGGCTTATCCCGGACACAACGTGCCGGGCTACGGCGTGGTCTCACCCAACGAGTACAACTCGCTGGTCACCAACCACGGCACGATCATGATCTTCTGGCTGGCGATGCCGGTCTTGATCGCCGCCTTCGGGAACTTCCTCATCCCGCTGATGCTCGGCTGCGACGACATGGTGTTCCCGCGCATCAACCGCCTCAGCTACCAGATCTTCTTGCTCAGCGCGCTCGTGCTGATCGTCTCCTGGTTCGTGCCGGGCGGTGGTTTCGGCGGCGCATGGACGGCCTATCCGCCGCTCTCCGCGAAGGCTCAGTACAACCTCACGCCGCTGGGCTCCACGCTCTGGGTGTGCGCAGTTGCGCTCGAGTTCGTGGCGTTTCTGCTCGGCGGCATCAACTTCGTGACCACCGCGATGAACTCGCGCGCTCCGGGCATGAAGATGTTCGACATGCCGATTGTCATCTGGATGATCGTGCTCGCGAGCGTGCTGTTCATGGGCTCGGTCGGCCCCTTGGTGGCCGGCGCCGTCATGCTGGTGTTCGACCAGACGCTGGGCACCGGCTTCTTCGATCCGGTCCGCGGTGGCGACCCGATCCTGTGGCAGCATCTGTTCTGGTTCTTCGGCCATCCCGAGGTGTACGTGGTGCTGTTGCCAGCGCTGGGCATCGTGGCCGAGATCATGACCGTGTTCTCGCGCAAGAAGCTCTTCGCCTACCGGACCGTGCTGTACACGGCGTTTGGTACGACGATCATCAGCTTCTTCGTGTGGGCGCATCACCAGTTCGTCGCCGGCATCGACCCGCGCATGGCGAACGTGTTCACGGCCACCACTGTGCTCATTTCGATCCCCATCGCCGAGATGATGTTCGTCTACATCGCCACGCTCTACGGTGGCTCGATCCGCCTGACCACGCCCATGCTGTGGGCGCTGGGCTTCATCGCCGAGTTCTTGATCGGGGGCGTCACGGGCATCTTCCTGGGCAGCAGTGGCTCGGACATCTACTTCCACGACACGTATTTCGTGCTCGCCCACTTCCATTACACCTTCGTGCCCATCGCGGTGATCTCGGTCTTCGCCGGCTTCACCTACTGGTTCCCGAAGATGTTCGGCAAGATGATGAACGAGACCCTCGGGAAGATTCACTTCTGGGGCACGATCATCCCGTTCAACGGCGTCTTCATCCCGCTCTTCGTCACGGGCATGGGCGGCGATCACCGCCGCATCTACAGCTACACGAACTTCCCGGAGCTCAACACGCCGGCGCTCAACCACATGCGCGAGTTCGCCACGATCTCGCTACTCGTGCTGCTCGCGTTCCAGGTTGTGTTCTTCGCGAACCTCTTCATCAGCCTGTGGAAGGGTAAGCCCGCGGGCAACAACCCCTGGCACGCCAACACGCTCGAGTGGCAGACGGTCTCGCCGCCGCCCCACGGCAACTTCGCCGAAATGCCAACCTGCTACCGCGGCCCCTACGAGTACAGCGTGCCCGGTCGCGAGGAAGACTTCTGGCCGCAGAGTGATGCTTCCTGAAGGGTTGGAGCTGAATCAACATGGCAAAACCAATCGCAACCCTGCGCAGCGCGACTGGCATCCCCACGGGCAAGCTTGCCGTGTGGTGGGTGCTGGCTTCGGAAATCGTGATCTTCGGCGGCTTGCTCTGCTCGTACCTGATGCATCGGCTGGGTCACCCCGAGTTCGGTGACTACGCCGCACACACCAACACCACGCTCGGTGCCTGCAACACCTTCGTGCTGCTGACCTCGAGCTACTTCGCGGTGCGTGCGCATCACGAGGCCGAGCACGGTCGCGGGCCGCAGGCGGCCAAGTGGCTGATGGCCACGATCGGCGGCGCCCTCATGTTCTTGTGCATCAAGAGCTACGAGTGGCACCACGAGATCTCGGAAGGCTTCACGATCACGCGCAACGCCTTCTGGTCGTTCTACTACACCGCGGCGGGCCTGCATGCCTGCCACGTCATCGGTGGCGCCATCTGCATGGGCATCATTGCAGCTGACGCGAACAAAAACCGTGAGCTGCAGCGCGTCGAGCTGGTCGGCATCTATTGGCACTTCGTCGACGTCGTGTGGATCTTCCTCTTCCCGTTGCTTTACATCGCGAAGTAGTTTCTTTTCTCGGAGCCGCCTTCGGCTTTCCGTTGCAGGAGCAGAGCATGTCAGCAGCTGCACAAACGCACGCCGGTCACGACGCCCACGAGGCCGAGCATCTTCGTCGCTACACGAAGATCTACCTGACGCTGGTGGCCCTGTTCCTGGTCTCCTGGGCCGGTCCGTTCATCGGCGGCCTGGTCCACAGCAAGAGCCTGGTGCTCGTGACCGCCTTCGGCATCGCACTGGTGAAGGCGCACCTGGTGTGCGCGAACTTCATGCACCTCAACGTCGAGAAGAAGTACATCGTGTACTTGCTCACGGCTGCACTGGGCTTCATGTTCCTGTTCTACGCGGGCGTGAGCCCCGACGTGATGGAAC
Organism: Polyangiales bacterium; assembly: GCA_036382515.1. GTDB lineage: Bacteria > Myxococcota_A > Polyangia > Polyangiales > JAFGIB01 > JADGRF01. Next base: position 13,074 of record DASVHQ010000369.1, read on the forward strand.
ACCACGGGCGCAACTGGGAGAACGTCGCCGCGCAGCAGGAAGTGCAGCGCGCGCTCAAGGCTGCGGCCGCTGGCTCCGAGCATGCCGAACATGAAGGCGGCGAGCACGCCGAGTAACAAGCAGTTCCGCGACGAAGAAGGCAAGGGAAGGTCGACCATGACTGAGAACGTCCTACCCTTTCCGCGTCGCATGCCGCCCCGGATGACACGTGAGGCTGTGGCTCCCAATGCCGTCGTCGGCATGCTGATCTTCGTCGTCACGGAGATCATGCTTTTCTCCGGCTTCATCAGCGCGTTCACGATCACGCGCGCGGCCTACAACACCTGGCCGCCCATCGGTCAGCCCCGGCTGCCCGCGCACGAGACGCTGTTCAACACCGCGGCCTTGCTTGCCAGCGGCGTGGCGTTATACGTCGCAAGCCGCGCATTCTCGCGTGACCCGGCGAGCGCCAAGCGGCCCTTGCTGGTGTCGCTCTTGCTCGGTGCTTTCTTCGTGGTATTCCAGGGCGTCGAGTGGGTCGCGCTCATGCGCCAGGGGCTCACGCCGGTCTCGAGCAACCACGGCGCGTTCTTCTATCTCATCATCGGCCTGCACGGCCTGCATGCCTTGGCCGCCGTCCTGCTCATGGGCGTGATGTACCTGCGGCTCACGCGCGGCACGCTCACACGCAGTGCGTTCGTCACCGCGCAAGTCTTCTGGTACTTCGTGGTCGGCGTGTGGCCCGTGTTGTACATGCGGGTGTACCTGTGACGCGCCGCGCGCGGCTCGGCGCAAGCGTGGCCAGCGGCGTGAGCGCGCTGTGGGCCTTGCTCCCGTCGCTCGCGCACGCCTGCCCCATGTGTTTCTCGGGTGGCAGCTCGAACTCGCGCGCGTTCGTGTGGGGCAGCCTGTTCTTGATGATCGTGCCCACGTCGGTCATCGGCACCCTCGGCTACCTCGCCTACAAGCGCATCACCGCCATCGACGGCGGCATCGACCGGCGCCCGCATGCGCCGCTCCCCCTGGCGCCGGTCAGCGCACAGGGCGAAGATGCGGTGCCCTCGTCCGCTGCCCAGACGCCGGCCCTGCGCATCGTGCCGCCCGCCTGAGCCCAACGAATTCTCGCGCGACCCCACTTGATTGGTGGGGGTCGTACCCTAGAACTAGCCAGTTCTATTTCCAGTCAACCGACCCGTCGCACCCACAAGGAGACGCCCATGGCCATCGAGCTACCGCCGCTGCCTTACGCTGGAGACGCGCTTGCCCCGCACATCAGCAAAGAAACCCTCGACTTCCACTACGGCAAGCACCATCAGACCTACGTCACCAACCTGAACAAGCTCATCGAGGGCACTTCCAACGCCGGCAAGAGCCTGGAAGAGATCGTGAAGGCCTCGCAGGGCCCGGTGTTCAACAACGCCGCCCAGGTCTGGAACCACACCTTCTACTGGAATTCGATGAAGCCCAAGGGCGGCGGTCAGCCGACCGGTGCCATCGCCAGCGCGATCAACGAGAGCTTCGGCGACTACGCCGCCTTCCGCAAAGAGCTCACCGACGCAGCCCTCACCCAGTTCGGCTCGGGCTGGGCCTGGCTCGTGAAGGAGGGCGGCAAGCTCAAGGTCGTCAAGACCCCGAACGCCGAGACGCCCCTCACCACCTCGGCCAAGCCGATCCTCACGATCGACGTCTGGGAACACGCCTACTACATCGACTACCGCAACGCGCGGGCGAAGTACGTGGACACGTTCCTCGACCAGCTCGTGAGCTGGGACTTCGCGAACAAGAACCTCTGATCGGCTGAGCGGCCGCGCAGAAGAAGAGGGCCTCCGTGCGCAGCGCGGGGGCCTTTTTCAATTGGGGCGTGTGGCGCCCGCGGGGTCGCTCACTGGGGGACGACGCCGACTTTCGGCAGGCCGATCACCAGCACATCGCCCGTTTCCCGATCGAGCCGCAGGCAGTGGAACGACGCCTTGGCCAGGTGAAGGACGCCTCCCGCACGCTCAAGAAGCTCGAGCACGCGGAGCACGAGGCCGCGCATATCGTGAACGCTGCCGAAACCGCCACCGGCGGGTGTTTCGTAGCCGGGACCGAGGTTGCGACACCAGAGGGCCTGCGGCCCATCGAATCGATACACGTCGGCGACACGGTGCTGTCTCGCAACCAAGTGACGGGCGAGCTCGAGGCGCGTCGCGTCGACGCGGTACAGGTCAAGCACGACCGCGCCGTGGTTCAGATCACCGTCGAGACGGCTGACGGCGCGCTCGAAACCCTCGTCGTTACCCCGAACCACCCGTTCTGGCTCGAAGACCACTGGACCGTGGCCGGCGACCTACGTTCGGGCGACCAGCTGGACACGGCAGACGGGCGTGACGCGTTCGTCGAGAGCAACACCGCACTGCCGGGCGGCGAGACGACGTACAACCTCAACGTCAACGGCCTGCACACCTATTTCGTTGGCGAGGCCGAGCTTTGGGTACACAATTCGAACCCGGTCTCGTGCGCCCAGGGCGCCGTAGATGAGCTCAAGCAGCTGGGTCCTCTGAAAGATCGGCACCAGGCGCACATCGAGAAGGACCTCGCCGAGCGGGGATACAGCCCTACCAAGGCGAACAGCGGCGGGTCTGTTTGGACCAAGCCCGGCGCTGATGGGCATACGGCCTCGGTCCGGTTGGATCCTGCCGTTGAAAGAACCCCGCCAAAGGGTTGGGCCGACGAAGCGGCGCATGCCCACAAGGAGACGGTGCCGACTGGATCCGTGTCGCAAGGGAACTATCATCCCAGCCAAGCGACAAAGCTGAACGATGCCGCCGAACCGGCGCTCAGCAAGGCTGAGGCGCACATTCCGATCAAGACGGACTGAGAGTGACCCCACCTCCTGCGTTGTTGCCGCTCGATCCAACGTCAGCCCAAGCGCTGATCACTGAGATAGATCTGCTCGCGGACGAATGTCCCGCCCGCGTCGCGGAGGTACTGCGCCGGGTCGGGGGCTTGGGCGCGGGCCACGCCTGGTCGTACCGTCCGGTTGCAGCAGCGATGAAGGAGCTGGAAGCGCTCGCTGTCGGACATCCAGCCTTGGCGCTGCGCTTGATGGTGTTCCTTTACGACGTGGCCGACGCTGTTATCGCTGCGGACGTTTGCGACGGAGTGGAGTTCTGGATCTCTGAATCCAAGGATCCGACGCTGGCTCGATTCCTTGAGCGGAAGATTGAGCGGTTTCCTGGGAGGCCATCGAGTGTGGCCGCTCTTGCTTGGTTGCGGTGGCTGCGGTCTTCCGACGCTGCCCTCCACGGCGGCGGGCGCCATGGTTGAGTTCTCGCCATGAAGTTGGCTTCGCACGCGTTCCCGATCCTGCTGTTCGCGAGCACCCTGGTCGCGTGCGCAGCTCACGAGCGGCCTCGTCACTCTTCCCGCGATGCAGGCGGCCTCGACGCTGCGTCCGATGGTGCGCGCCTCGCGGCGAGCGACGCATCGTCCGCCGCGATCCTCGATGCGGCAGACGGCCTTCGGTTGCCGCGGTCCGACGCCGGAGCATCGCTGCTGCCACCGAACGCGGGGGTTGCCCCCGCCCCCTGTCCCGCAACCCGTTTCGCACCGGCCGCCTTCAGCGACGCGGGCACCCTCGACGACGCCGGCGCATCGCCCTCCGCGCCTTCACTCACGCGCCATCCGTTCCTCGGCGCGGTCACCGATCGCTCCATGCGCATTTGGTTCCAGTCCAGTGCCGCCGCCGACAGCTGCATCGAGTACTGGCCGCTCGCGCATCCTGAACAGTCGTCGACGGCGCTTGGGCCGCAGCTGGGTCCCGATCGCGACTTCACCGGCACGGTTACGCTCGCCGGCCTCTCGGCAGCCGAGAGCTATGGCTATCGCGTGTGGCTCGCGGAGCCGGGACAGACGTTCGTGGCGCAGGATGCGCGCGCCGGCACCTTCAAGACGGCCCCGCCGGTCGACGTGCCGGGTCGCTTTCGGTTGATTTTCGGCGCGGACATCTCTGGCAGCGCAACTCCGATCTTCGACGAAATGCGCGCGCAGTCGCCGGACCTCGTGCTGCTGCTCGGCGATCTCGCGTACATGGACGGGCTGGCGCCGACCTTGGCCGCGTTCCGCGACAAGGATCGCGCGAACTGGGCCATCCCAGCGCTGGCCAGGCTCGCGTCCGCGGTGCCAACGCTCGGTATGTGGGACGACCACGACATCATCGATAACTTCTGGCCGGGCAAGGACAACCTGCTCCCAATCGCCCACGAAGCGTTCAGCGAGTACGTCGCTTCACGCGATCCAGATCCGATCCGCGCCGGCGAGTTCTACTTCGACTTCGCCATCGGCGACGTCGGCATCTTCGTGCTGGACGAGCGCAGCCATCGCAGCCCGAACACCGATCCGGACGGACCGAACAAGACCATGTTGGGCGCGCAGCAGCGCGCGGACCTGTTGGGCTGGCTCGCAGGCAGCCCCGCGGCGGTGAAGATCATCGCATCGCCGGTACTCGTGTCCGACTTCGGCAACACCGGCGACGATGCCTGGCGAGGCTTCAAGCATGAGCGCGAGGAGATCCTGAGCTTCATCGCGGAGCGCGGGATTCCCAACGTGCTGATCTTGTCGGGCGACCAGCACTGGTCGGGGCTGTTCAAGCTGGTGCGCGGCGCGCCAGCGTACACGTTCTACGAGTTCGAGCCCACGCCGCTGTCCAAGTCGGCGGCCAAGGCGCCGGGCATGATCGGTGGGGACATCGTGGCCGAGTTCGGTGGCGACTTCGTCTACGGGGTCGTGGACGTCGACACGGTGAGCAAGCCGCCGCGCGTCGACCTGACGCTGTGCCGGACGAAAGTGGCGTGTCGGCCGGGCAGCGAGCCCGCGCCCGTTGACGGTGTGGCGCCGTTCACGGTGCACCTGCGCGGTGCCGCGGCGCGCGGCTGGAACGCGGCCCCGTAAGGGTATACACCGCGTCGTCGCGTTTGCAGTAGAAGGCAGCGACTACACATGACCCGCGATGAGACTTCGGCCGGCGACAGCTCGTTCGTGCCGTCTGCCATCGAATGGCTGTGGCTGGCGCTGCTGGTCGGGTTCAGCTGGCACTACTTCTGGTTGATGGACGACTCGTTCATCTACTACCGCTACGTCGACAATCTGCTCTTCCTCGGTCGTGGTTTGGTGTTCAACGCTGGTGAGTACGTCGAGGGCTATACGAGTCCGGCGTGGCTGCTCCTGCTCGTGCCTTTCCGGGCGCTGCGCCTAGACTATTGGACGATCGTCCACGGCTTGAGTGTGGCCGTGGCCGCGACGTACGGCCTCCTGTTGGTACGGCTGAACCGCGAGCTGTCGCCGCCCGGGAGCAGTGCGCTGAACCTGCCGCTGGCGATCGCCGCGGGGCACTACGGCATCACCGAGCACTTCTCGTCCGGCCTCGAGACTCCGTTGGTCCAGCTCTGGGCCGTGCTCGTGGCGCTCTGGATCACTCGGCCGCGCTCGAGGTTTCTGGGCGTGTTGGTCTCGTTGGCGCCGCTGGTGCGGCCGGAGCTCGCGCTGCCTGCGCTGCTGTGCGCTGCGGGCGTGTGGATCAGCACGCGCCGCGTTCCGCTCGCGTTCTGCTTGGCGGGCGCACTCGCGAACGGCGCGTGGCTCGCGTTCCGCGTGTACTACTACGCAGACTTCCTGCCGAACACGTACTATCTCAAGGGGCAGACGAACTGGATGCAGGGCGCCTGGTACCTGGCCAGCGGCGCGGTGGGGCAGTGGTGGATCTGGCTGATACCCGCGGCGTGGGTCGTGGTCTTGGTCGTACGTCGCGCACGAGCACACGGCGAGCTCTTCGCGCGCGCGCTGATGGTGGCTGCCGCCACCGCCGTGCTGGTGTGGGTGGCAAAAGTCGGCGGGGACATGATGTACCACCGGTTCCTCGCGTTCCCGACCACGTTGCTCTTGTGCAGCATCGCCGGCGTCACCGAGGCGGTGCTAGCGACGGTTCGTCGTCCTCTCCTGCAGCAGGCAGCGCTGGCAGCGTGCGGGGTCGTGGCCTTTGGGCTGTCGCTCGCTTCGTACCCAGTGACGTTGGTGGCACACCCTTTGGCCGGTGGCACGACCCGCCACTGGCACGCGATCGACGAGGCGATGTGGCATCGGCAGCACCTCGATCTCGCGCTGACGCCAGACAAGCGCGGGCTGGATGCGCAGTTGCAGGCTCGCTACGCTGCAATCACTCCGGCCGCGCGTCAGCAACTCGACGTGCTCGTGCACCCTTGGTGTCGTCGAGCCTTCTTCGAGTACGCCAAGTACATGATCAACAGCTACGGGCTCACCGACTCGATCCTCGCTCACATCGACGTCGGCTTCGCTCGCCCCGGGCACAAGCGCACGGCCGGTCGTGCGGCGGAGCTCGGCAAGATCGTCCAACAGACCGGCGCCGCGCGAGGCGTCGGTATGTATCGCCGAGCCGTCGCACGACACCGAGCGCCGCGATGGGTCGCCAACAACCTCACAACCATCGAGCTCATCGAGCGCAAGGTCTACAACCGGCACAGGTTCTTCGAGAACCTCGGGCTCGCGCTGCAACCCACCGGCCGCATCAAGCTGTGAACGGCGACGGTGGCCGCAGGCGGAGCGCGACGACTCGCTGCACAGCACTTCCGCCGCGCCCGCTCTACCTGCCAAACCGCCGCTGCCGCTGATCGTAGCTGCGCAACGCGCGCAGAAAGTCGATCTTCCGGAACGCCGGCCAGTTCGTATCGCAGAAGTAATACTCGGAGTTGGCGCTCTGCCAGAGCATGAAGCCGCTGAGGCGGACTTCGCCGCTGGTGCGGATGATCAAGTCGGGCTCGGGCAGGCCCGAGGTGTACAGGTAGCGCTCGATCATGTCGGGCTGGAAGTCTTCGATCACTTCTTCGAGCGTCTTGCCGGTGCGCTTGGCGTGGTTCAGGTGCTCGCGGAAGGCGTCGCCGATCTCTTCGCGGCCGCCGTAGGCGACGGCGATGTTGAGCACGAAGCGCTCGTAGTGCGCGGTGGCTTTTTCGACGAGGTGGATCGCGGCCTGCAGGCTGTCGGGCAGGAGATCGCGGCGGCCGATGAAGCGCACGCGCACCTGGTTGCCGTGGAGATCGGGGCTGTCGACCATCTCGAGCGTCTTGCGCTCGAAGAGCTCGAAGAGTTGCTGCACCTCGGCGGAGTCGCGCTTGAAGTTGTCGAGCGAGAAGCCCCACACGGTGACGACGGGGATGTTGTGCTCGAAGCACCAGTCGAGCATCTCGCGCAGCTTGTCGGCGCCCATCTGGTGGCCAAACGCGACGTCGGAGGCGCCGAGCTTCTTCGCGAAGCGGCGGTTGCCATCCATGATGATGCCGATGTGCGCGGGCTTGCGCCAGGCGTCGGCGGCGGTCGCGAGGAAGCGCTCGTAGACCGGGTAGAAGGGGCGCTGGACCACTTCGCTGAGCGTTCGCCACAAGAGGCCCAGAGGGCTGCCCTGTGACCTCCAGAGCGAGAGCGCCGCCTGACGTTTGCTCGTTTCGGTGGTCGTCAAAGCCAAGACCTCGAACAGGTGAACGCGTGTAACTAAGCTGCCGCCCCGGGGTTTTCGCCGTGGGCCCCCGCCCGCCCAAACACCGGCCCGCCTGCGGCGACCCCTTCCATACCTCGCCCGGCGGCAGCGCGCCAGCTTCGCGTGCAGTTCCGGGCAGATCTGACGGGCGCCGCGCGCCTTGGGCGACCTGGTCTGACCCAAGTCAAAGCCAGGTCCATGCGCGCGTTGACGGGGCCAGGCAACGGGAGTATCCCCGCCGCGGTCACGAACTCCGGAGGTGCTGCATGGGTCGGATCGCGCGGGCTCTCGTGTCGGTGTCGGACAAGACTGGGATCGTCGAGCTGGGCAAAGCCCTGGCCGCCAAAGGCGTGACGATCTTGTCCACGGGCGGAACCTCGAAGGCGCTGCGCGACGCAGGCCTGCCGGTGACCGACGTGTCCGAGTACACCCAGTCGCCCGAGATCATGGACGGCCGCGTGAAGACGCTGCACCCACGCGTGCACGGCGGCATCCTGATGCGCGACCAGCCGAGCGACCACAAGGAGCTCTCGCAGATCGGCGGGCAGCCGATCGATCTGGTGGTGGTGAACCTGTACCCGTTCGAGGCGACCGTGAAGCGCGGCGCACCGCACCACGAAGTGATCGAGAACATCGACATCGGTGGGCCTTCGATGCTGCGCAGCGCCGCAAAGAACCACGCGCGCGTGACCGTGGTGGTGGATCCGAGCGACTACCCCGCCGTGATCGCGGCGATCGAGACCGGCACCGACGACGCGCTGCGTGCGCGTCTGGCGGCCAAGGCGTTCACGCACACGGCGCGCTACGACGCGGCGATCGCAGGCTACCTGACCTCCGTCGAGCCTGATGGTACCCGCAATCCGTTCCCGGGCACGTTCGGCCTGGTGCTGGAGAAGGCCTATGGCCTGCGCTACGGCGAGAACCCGCACCAGAAGGGCGCGTTCTACCGTGATCCGAGCGCAGCGCCGGGCACGCTGGCGCGCGCCGAGGTGGTGTCGCACGGCAGCAAGGAGCTGTCGTTCAACAACCTCGTCGATCTCGAAGCGGCGCTCGATGCGGTGCGCGAGTTCGAAGGCCCGGCAGCCGTGGTCGTGAAGCACACCAATCCGTGCGGCGTGGCGATCGCCGACAAGCTCGCGGTCGCGTATCGCATCGCGCGCGACGCCGACGCGCTCAGCGCGTTCGGCGGCATCGTGGCCCTCAACCGCGAGGTCGATGACGCCACGGCCGAGCTCATGGCCGAGACCTTCATCGAGTGCATCGTTGCGCCGAGCTACGTGCCTTCGGCGCTAGCGCGGTTGCAGCAGAAGAAGAACCTGCGCTTGATTGCGACCGGCGCCTGGCTGCCGGCCGACTACAAAGCGTTGCACCTCAAGCAGGTGGGCGGCGGTTTGCTGGTCGAGGATCGCGACAGCACGGGCGGGCTCGAGGTCAAAGAATCCAAGCTCGCGACCAAGCGCGCCCCGACCGACGCCGAGCGCGCCGCGCTCGATTTCGCGTGGCGCGTGTGCAAGCACGTGAAGAGCAACTCGATCGTGCTCGCCAAGGACAACCACACGGTGGGCGTGGGCGCGGGCCAGATGTCGCGCGTGGTCAGCGTGGAGATCGCCGTGAAGAAGGCGGGCACCGAGGCCAAGGGTTGTGTGCTGGCCTCCGACGCGTTCTTCCCGTTCCCCGACGGCGTCGAAGCGGCTGCGGCTGCGGGCGTGACTGCGATCGTGCAGCCGGGCGGCTCGGTGAAGGACGCGGATGTGATTGCGGCTGCCGACAAGGCGGGCATTGCGATGCTGTTTACGGGCTTCCGCCACTTCCGTCATTAAGATGATCGCGGCGCGCTTTGGGGTCCATCCGCGGCTTTCGTCCTCGCTCCGGTCGGTCACGTACGTGAGTACGCTCCCTCCCGTCGCTGCGGGCGCGCTCGCGGCTGAACCCCAATTCGCGCCGCTCGCGTTGGTGGGGGAGAGGCGGACCGAGAGGGAGAGCGCGGCATGAGGGTGATGATTGTTGGGAGCGGGGGGCGCGAGCATGCTTTGGCGGTGCGGATTGCGGCTTCGCCTCTGGTGACGCATCTGTGCTGCGCGCCGGGCAACGGCGGCACGGCGGCGGTGGCTCAGAACTTGGCGGTGAATCCGGAGGACGTCGCGGCGGTGGTGGCGCTCGCTCGGCGTGAGCAGATCGACTTTGTCGTGGTGGGGCCCGAGGGGCCGCTCGTGCTCGGTCTGGTGGATGCGCTGGCGGACGCGGGGATTCTCGCGTTCGGGCCGCGCAAGGCGGCGGCGCGCATGGAGGGCTCCAAGGGCTGGAGCAAGCTCTTCATGCAGAAGCATGGCATCCCCACGGCCAGCTTCGCGACGTTCCGCGATGCGGATGCTGCCACGCGCTTCGTGCGCGACAGCGGCAAGCCGTGGGTGGTGAAGGCCGATGGTCTGGCGGCCGGCAAGGGCGTAGTCGTTGCAGCTGACGTCGCGGAGACGCTCGATGCGATCGATCGCATCATGCGCAAGCGCGAGCACGGGGAAGCGGGCGCCGAGGTGGTGCTCGAGGAGCTGCTTGTCGGCCAAGAAGTCAGCTACCACGTCGTGATCGACGGCGAGCGCTTCGTGCCGCTGGCAGCTGCCCAGGATCACAAGCGTCTGCAAGACGGCGACCGCGGACCGAACACCGGTGGCATGGGCGCGTACTCGCCACCGCCAGTAGTCACGGCGGAAGTCGAGCGCAAGATCCTCGAGCGCGTGGTCGCACCGACGGTGCGCGGCTTTCGGCAGGATGGCATCGACTTCCGCGGTGTGCTCTTCATAGGGCTGATGATCGATGGCGGCGAGCCGAGCGTGCTCGAGTACAACGTGCGCTTCGGCGATCCGGAGACCGAAGTGCTGATGGCGCGCTACGGCGGGGATGTGATGCCGCTCTTGTTGGGCGCCGCGCGCGGAGATCTCTCCAAGGTCACGCTCAGCTGGAGCACGCCGGTTGCGCTGTGTGTCGTGCTCGCGGCGCCTGGCTATCCGGGCACGGTCAAGAAGGGGTTGCCGATCACGGGTCTCGCCGAAGCGGCCAAGTGCGAGGGTGTGCAAGTGCTGCATGCCGGCACCACGCGCGACGGCGAGCGCGTGCTGACCAGTGGCGGCCGCGTGCTGTGCGTGACGGCCAGCGGCCAGGACATCGACGCCGTCGCGGCGCGCGCCTATCAAGCCGTCGACAGCATCCACTTCGACGGCATGCAGTGCCGGCGCGACATCGGGCATCACGCCCGCAAGCCGAGCTGATGTTCTCGGCCGAACAGATCGCGCACGCCGTGCGCGTGCTGCGCGCCGGCGGGGTCGTCGCGTGCCCGACGGAGACCTTCGTTGGCTTGCTCGCGGATGCGCGCAGCGCGCAGGCGGTGCAGCACGTATGCGAGCTCAAGGGTCGTGACCCGAACAACCCTATCGGGGTGCTCGTCGCCGACGCACGCGGGCTCGACGCGCTCGCACGCGAGCTGCCGCCGCGCGCTCGTGCGCTCGCGGCGCGCTACTGGCCAGGGCCGCTCACGCTGGTGGTGCGTGCCGTCGCAGGCTTGCCGCCCGAGCTGCAGAAGGACGGGAAGATCGGCGTGCGAGTGCCGGGACCGAGCCTCGCGCTCGACTTGGTGCGCGCGTTCGGCGGCCCTCTCACCGCGACGAGCGCGAACCTCACGGGTCAGCCGCCGGCACGTACGAGCGTCGAAGCGCGTGCCGTCTTCGGGAAGCGCCTGGACTTCGTGGTGGACGGCGAGTCGCCGGGTGGCTTGGCTTCGACCGTCGTCGACGTCACGACGGACCCGGTCACGCTGCTGCGCCGCGGTGCGATCGACGTTGCCGTGAGTTAACGCCACCGCATGGCCCGGCCGCGCTGCCGAGGCAGCTCTCGCCCGACCTGCGTCGCCGCGGCGGCAGGGTTACCGCCGATGCATCGCGGCGCGTGCGACGGTGGCTTCCATCGGCTCATGCACGCGCTCGGCGTCACCTGACTCGTAGAGCGCCGTGGCGAGGACCTGCAGCACCTGGTGACGGGCGGGCCGCACGCCTTGGTCGGTCTCGCGGACTGCAGCGGCCGCCACCACCGTCTGCACGCCGTCGTGTTGCCTGGTGAGCAGGATGGCGCGGTAGGACTGCTCTCCAACCTGGACGTGCGACCTCGTTCTCTCGGACTCGGTCGGGATGTCCGCTACCACCGCGGTTGCGTCGTCGTTCAGGTCACCGAGCCCGGCGATCACCTGAAGCAGGTGTTCCTGCAGGGCGCTCGGTGGGTCAGCACCATGCTGCGGCGCGATCAGCGTCAGCGCGTGTGCCTCGGGTTGATGCGTGAACAGGTATCCCTCGCGGGCGTGCAAGTGGTGCAAGAGCAACTCGAGCGCGCGCTCCCCGCGCTGCACGGGCCCCGCGCACTGGCTCAGCACCGAGCGCACCGA
>DASVHQ010000370.1:0-49061 GCA_036382515.1 Polyangiales bacterium
CACGATGCCGTGCCAGCTGTGCAGCGAGAGCTTGGAGACGCCAACGCCCAGCAGCACGAAGTTCGCGAGCTGAATCGCGAACAGCAGGTAGACCTGCAGATTGAACGGCCAGCTCGGGATGTCCTCGTCCGGCTGGCGCAGGTCCTTGGGCGCGTGGTTGTCGAGGTAGACGAGGATCCAGATGGGTGCAGTCCACAGCAGTGACGCCCACCAAGCGTGTGGCGCACTCAGCCAGTACACGAGCGTGATCAACGGCAGCACGAAGGCCCAGAGGTGAAGAACGAAGGCACGGCCGTTCGACATCGTTTCGGTGCTCGTCTGCGCCGACGCTGTCTGCATTGGTTTCGACTCCCAGTATGTCATCGGCTCTCAACACGTCGCGCCGTGCGTTGACCGCAGGGCCGTCACGTGCTTCACATATGTCATCGTATGTAACATACCGGTTCGTATGTCAAACCCACGGCGTCGCGCTTTGGGTTTGGCTATAGTCCGCGGACCTGTGCAGCGCCTGCTGCGTTATTCTGGAGGACACCATGAAGATCGTTGTCGATTTCGACCTGTGCCAGAGCCACGGACTGTGCGTGGAAGCCGCTCCCGAGCTCTTCGAGATCCGCGACGACGGGTTCCTCTACGTGCGTGAGGAGAACCCAGGCAAGGAACTCGCGGCCAGGGCCCAGAAGGCCGAAAGCGAGTGCCCCACAGGCGCAATCACCATCCAGGGCGAGTGAAGAGCTGTCCAGAAATGGCTCATAGCGGCTTACGTCCTCGAAAGAATCCTCGAAATACACGAGTATTCCTGCGGTTTTTTCTGCGGGCGCGCTCGCTCTGCGCCGATTTCCGGACAGCTCTTGAGCCTTGCGACGCGCGCCGTGCCCGGTCGGGCACCCGCCGCTGATGGCGGCGGTCTGCGTGCGCGCCAGGTGCGCGAGCTGCCATGAGCGAGCTGAACACCCTCGTCGTCCGTCAGTTGACGCACAAAAAGCCGTTAGGGCCCGACGCGAAACAAGTCGATCGGTTCGGCGTTGAGGCGCCCCGGAAGCAAGGCGCGAATTCGATGGAATACTCCCCGTATTTCGAGGATTCGCAACGCTGCTGTCGGGGATGGATCGGCGTCGAGGCGACCGAGTTGTTTCGGGTCGGGCCCTTAGCAGCCACCGACCGCAGTGCCCCTGCGCGCAGGGCAGCCGACCCAACGCGTCCCGGCGGGTAACGACTCACCCTTCATCAACAAGGAGAGCGCTTGAAGCGTTGCCCCGGCTTCGATGCGCGTGTCGTAGAGCACCACGGCGTCGGCGCCGACCGAGGCCCTGCGTTCGAGACGGATGGTCGACATCTTCATGACGCGGTCCTCGAACAGATGGGTCTGCAGCGTGCAGTCCGCGTCCAGGCACACCTCGTCACCGATCTCGATCAGATCATATTCGGTGAGCCAGGTGCTCTCCATCACGGTCCATGCCCCGATGCGTGCGCCGAGCAAGCGGAAGAACCAGGGCACGATGGGCGTGCCCAGCACCATCCAGAGTAGCCAGCCGTCCGCCAGGTTCTCGTGCAATGCGGTGACGAGCTCCGTGCGCCACACGAAGCCGCTCCACAAGGGTTTCTCGGCGGGCTCGTAGCGACCGATCAGCGACCACTTCGCAGCCACCACCAGTAGCGCAGCCGCGATCCCGAACGCGAAGTACAGCGGCGGGTAGAGCAGGGCGACTGTGCCCAGGCCCGAGCCGCGTTCGATGCGCGCGAGGATGGCGAGCAGCTCACACGAGAGGAAGGCGAAGCCCGTCGCGGGCAGCGTGATCCTGAAGTACTCGACGAACAGGCGAAGCGCGTACGAGTGCCAGGGCGGCTGGTACGTTTGCTCCAGATCGAAGCCCGTCGCTCTTTCGCGTCGCGGTAGCGGGAACGCCGGCGAGCCCAGCCAAGAGGCAGCCTCGCGGCGGGCGTCTTCGGCGACCGTCGGTGCGACCGAGAGCACGCCGATCAACGCTTCCGCGCCGAGCTCGGTGCCACCTGCGACCACGGCACAGTTGCCGACGAAGGAGCGCGCTCCGAGTGTCACGGCCTGGATGGTCACGCGGCCGAGATCGTGGCGTGGCGCGGCGAGCGAGACGGCGTCCGCCACGAACGCCTCTTGGCCGAGCGTGAGCAGATCAGGCGACACTCCGGCCGCGGTCGACAGCTCGGCACGCGCACCGATGCGTGCGCCCAGCAGGCGGTACCAGGGGTTCAGATAGAGCGTGGCGTACACGGGACCGAGTAGATCGAGGCTCAGCTCCATGAGTCGATCGATGAACCACTTGCGCAGGTAGAAGTGGCCGTGGATCGGGTAGACGCCTGCCTTGACGCGGCCGAGGAGCAGCCACTTGAAAGCCGCGATCGCGAGGGCGAGCGACACGACGAACGCTGGCGCCGCGAGCAGCGAACCGCAGAGCAGACCGAGGTGACCTTTCACGTGGTCGTGGACGCGCGTGATGATCAGCAGCGCCGGCAGCATGGCCGGCAAGTGAAAGGCGGGTACCGCCAGAGCGAGCAGCAAGTAGATCGGGTAGTGCAGGGCAGCTCGCAGTCTGGAGCTCGGCAGCGGCTCGCGGAGCGCGCGCTCGGTCTGGGCCGCTGACGGCGGCAGGCGGGCCGCGGGCGAGCCCTGCCAGTGCTCGCCTGCGGCCACGTGCGCGCCCTCCGTGAGCAAGGAGAGCTCGGCGAGGCAGCCGCCATCGTCAATGCGCGTGTTGGGAGCGAGTGTCGAACGTGCCCCGACGTGGCAGCGTGAGCCGACCGAGATCGTGCCGATGCGCAGGAAACCTGCTTCGATCTCGTAGCCCGCCAGCCTGACATCTGCATCGATGCTGGTGTCGTCGCCGACCTGCGTCAGGTCGAACGCAGCAAAGCTGTCGGTCGAGAGGTGGGCTCGACGTCCGATCCGGGCGCCCATCAGGCGCAAATAGACGGACATCCAAGGCGTGCCGACGAGATACTGCGTCGGTGCAGCGGACAGCAGGCGCATCGCGAGCCAGAAACGCAGGTGGTAGAAGCTCCACAGTCGGTGCACGCCCGGCCGAATGCGGCCCAAGAGCAACCACTTGGCGCCCCAGGCCACGAGCAAGAGCATCGGGTAGAGCGCAATCAAGCTGCCGAGGCCCCAGGCGACAGCGACCGACGTGGGCACATGGCGCTCCAGCATGAAGCGGTACACGAGGTAGGGTCCGAGCCACTCCAGCGACGCGTATGCGAACACCGGGTACAGGCCGGCGAATTGCCCCAGCACGAAGCACCGGCGACGCCACGACGTCACGGGCGCGACCACAGGTGCTTGGGCGCTCAGCGCCGGGCTGCGACTTGCGTCACGCGCTGCCAGAGCGTCGGCGAGCTTTCGCACGCTGGGAAACTCGTAGATGTCCGAGACCGAGAGGTCCTCGAAGCCAGGCTCCCGACGCAGCTCGGAGGCCAAGACCGCCGCGAGCAACGAGTGCGCACCCAGATCGAAGACGTTCGCGTCGCAGTCGATGTCAGCGCGGTGCAGCACTCGCATCCAACCTTGTGCCAGCCGGCGTTCGCGCTGGTTGTCCGGCCCGCCTGAGATCTGGGCTTGGACCACGCGCGGCGGAGGCAGGCTCTTCTTGTCGACCTTGCCACTGACCAGGCGTGGCAGCTGCTCGATCGGCTGCAAGACCTGCGGCACCATGTACGACGGCAAGCGTTGGCTCGCGTGCGCGCGAAGGCTCGGCTCGTCGAACGCGCGCCCTTCACGTGGCGACACGTGAGCGACCAATGTGTCGACGACGCCCTGCCTGTGCACCGCGACTGCGACCGTGAGCACGCAGGGATGCTCGCGCAAGACGGCTTCGATCTCGCCCAGCTCGACACGAAAGCCGCGCAGCTTCACCTGTTCGTCCGCGCGCCCGAGAAACTCGAGCTCGCCGTCGGCGTCCAGGCGCGCGAGATCTCCGGTCCGGTAGAGTCTGTGCGTGTTGATCTCGCGCGCGTACGGATTGCGCACGAATTTCTGCGCGGTCAGCTCCGGTTGGCCCAGGTAACCCAGCGCTACACCGACGCCCGCGATGCAGAGTTCGCCCGCTTGCCCCTGCGGAACCTCGCGCAGCTGGTCGTCGAGGATCAGCACGCTGTAGCCCGGCAGCGGGCGTCCGATCCGCACCGGGCGCCCGGGCAGAAGCTCGGCGTAGGTTGCGACGACCGTGGCTTCGGTGGGCCCGTAGGTGTTGACGATGCGCCGTCCCGTTCGGGCCCAACGCGCCGCGAGATCGGCAGGGCAAGCCTCGCCGCCGAGAATCAACAGCCGCAGCGACGGCACGTCGTCCTGGAACGTCGAAACCAGCGTCGGCACGGTCGAGAGCACCGTGACGCCACGGCGACTCAGCAGTGCGGGCAGCTGTGGCCCGTTGCGTAGCTCCGAGGCACTGCCGACCACGAGCGCAGCACCCGATCGGAAGGCGAGCCAGATCTCTTCGACCGACGCATCGAACGCGATCGAGAAGCCTTGAAAGACGCGGTCACTCGGCTGAACGTCGAATACATCCTTCTCGGCATCGACGAAGTGCACACAGCTCTGGTGCGAGATCGACACGCCTTTTGGACGACCGGTGGAACCGCTCGTGAAGATCGCATAGCAGGGGTCCGTGCTCTGCACGCCCGTGAGCGCTCGTCCGAGCCGTGTGTCCGGCTCGCTCCGGATTTCCGTGGCTTCCGTGTCCAGGCACAAGGCCATGCACGGCACGTGTGCTCGCAGGTCCGCTGGCTGATCACTGACCGTAACCAGCAAGCGTGCGCGACAGTCGGCGAGCACGGCCGCGATGCGTTCTGCCGGCCACTGCGAATCGAGCGGCACGTAGGCCGCGCCGGCCTTGAGGATCGCGAGCATCGCCGCGTACAGGTCGATGCCGCGCGGCAGCAGTAGCGCGACGTGGTCGCCTCGGTGCACGCCGCGACGGCGCAGGTAATGAGCCAGCCGGTTCGCTCGCGCGTCGAGCTCGCCGTAGGTGAAGCAAGCCATTTCGGACTGCACCGCCACGCGTCCATGATGCGCGGTGGCCGCCGCTTCGAAGACCTCATGCAGTAGCTCGGCCGGGCGCACCACGGCCGCGAGCCGGGTGTGCGACGGGGGCGACCCGAGTGCACTGCTGGCAGGTTGGCGCTGCGACGCTGGCAGACCGTCGCTCATGGGCGGCCCTCGCGTGCGCGCGCGGCTGGCGCTAGGAGCCTGTCGGAGAAAGCGCCCCCGTCGGTCTTCGGCCGCTTCTCGGACATCTTCTTGTGCGAAATCCTCAAAATACCACGCAGTGTTGCTGCGGTTTCGCACAAGAACCCGTCTCGAGAATCGACTCGAAGCCCTCGGTCCGGCTTTCTCCGACAGGCTCCTAGTGCTGCGCGCCGATCGCGAGGCTCAACGCAGCGTTGCTGGCCGGTTCTCGCCAGAGCCGCGCCTGGTGCGAGTACGCGAGCGTGCCTGTCAGCTGCACATAGAACGGTTGCACGAGCGTACGCCGCAGACTGAGCGTGCCCATCAGCGCTTGAAGTCCCCATGGCAGGGCGTCGAGGCCCTGGTAGTGCGAGGCGCCCAACTCCACGCTGGCCTTCGCGGTCCACGCTTGGTGGATGATTTCTGCGCTCACGTCCCCGTGCACGTAGATCCCCAGGCGCCGAACGGGATCGGAACTCTGCCCGGCGGAGACTTTCAGCGTGGCGGCCGAGCTTGCCTGGTACTGCCAGGTCAGCGTCGTCGAGACGTCGTGTTGGTAGTCGAGCAGCAGCGCTCCGGGTTGCAGGTATGCGGCGTAGCCGACCTCCAGGTACAGCTGCTCCGACAGCCAGGCGGTGCCGGTCAGTGACGGTACCAGCCACGGGCCGCCATTGGGTCCTCCCGTGAACGAACGGTGCAGCGCCCAGCTGGCCCAAACCTCGGCGCTGAGATCGAAGTTCCCGAGGTTCTCCAGGTCGAGCGCTGCGGAGCTCACGAGGGTCGGGCTGAGCGCCGGCGACCACAGCCGCAGGCCGCGCCAGATGGTATTGCTGGCGACCGCCGCTTCGACCTGATAGCCGACACGAATGGCGTCGTCGGCCTCGCCGCTGTGCGCAGCGCCATGCAGTGCGTGCGCCAGCGGCGGCCGGCGCCCACCGGGGTCGTCCGAGTCGGTGGAGGCTCGCTCGTCGTCGTCCGAATCGTCGTCGGAGTCGTCGCCGTCCGGACCCGCCGCGACGCGGGGCGCGCCCTGCGTCGTAGCTCCGGCAGACTGCGCCGCGGCGTGCGCGCACCAACCCGACGAGCAGATCGCAATCAGGATCAACGTCGCGGTGATGCGCTGCACGGTGCCTCGACGGTAGCGCGTGGACGCCCCGACATGCCACAGGGCCGTGGGTTGGGACGAGGTGGTCGGCAACGCGCAGTGAGAAGCGGTGTAAGGACATTGGTTTCGAACCAGCAAGCGCCTTCGAGCTCGGTGCCGGGCATCCTTCCAACAAGCGACGGTGCGGGTTGTTGCGCTGGGTCGGGTGAAATCGCCGGTTGCCGGCTACCAGGGTGCTGGGCGCTGATACAGGCGCTGTGCAGGACCCGATCCACGCGGCGAGATGCGTCAATGCGGCGGAAGAACGGGCGGCCGTGCGCCGCGTCGAACGTCGAACGATCCGCCGCCAACCGCTGCACCAGGCGTTCTGCCGTGTTCGAGTCGTCGGCAAGCATGCTGCGGCGCACTCGGTGCTCACGGGTGGGCGGCCCGGCAGCGGTCGAGCTCCTGCGGGTTGACGGTGGCCTCGGGGAGTGGCGGAGCCGTCAGGAAAGCGGGACGGTGGAAGTCGAAGAGGTCGTAGGGCGGATTCGCGTTGGCATCGCGGCGCGTCAGCGCTGGCAGACCGTAGCGCGCCTGGATCAGCCGCAGGATCGACGTGTGGCTGAGCACGTCGTGCGAGACATGATGTGGCCTGGCGTAGGGCGAGACCACGATGAACGGCACGCGCATGCCGTATCGGTCGAAGCCGCCGGCGGCGGCGCCGCGCGGGAGCCGGGGTGCGATGCTGTCCGGTGCACAGGCGTGCGGCGGCGGCACGTGGTCGAAGAAGCCGCCGTGCTCGTCGTACGTGATGAAGATCGCCGTGCGTGCCCACTGCGGACCGTGCATCAACGCATCGACGATGTGCGCGACGAACTGCTCGCCGACCTGCATATCGTTGGGCGGATGCTCGGACGCTCCGTTTGCTGTCATACCGGTGTCCGACTCGACCCAGGCCAGCGCAGGTAGCGTGCCCGCTTGCACGTCATGCGTGAGCTGATCGAGGGTGCTCAGATGGCTCGGGTATGTGCTCTTCAGCGTCGGGTAGAAGACCGTCTCTCGTACCTGGCCGCCAGCGTAGATCATCCACGGCTGACCCGCTGCCTCGAGCTGCTGGAAGATCGTGTGTCGCTCGGCGCCGCGTGCGGCCAGTGAGTTGTTGGTCAAGCCGAACGACGTAGCCGAGAGCGCGAACAACCGGTTCGGGTATGTCGGCCCCATGACCGGACTGAAGTAGCGGTCGCCTATGGAGAACGTGTTGGCGAGCGCGTAGTAGTAAGGCAGGTCGATTGCGTCGTAGTACCCGAGGGCTTGCGAGCGGCCCTTGCTGGCCGCAAGAAACCCGTTCATCGCCCCGTTGGCGTATTGCTGGTGGATGGGTGTCCAACCGTGCTCGAGGTCGTTCGGGCAATACGACGTCTCGTGGAAGATCCCGGCGGGACGCCCGCCATGGGTTGGATCGGGATTGGTGTAGGTGGCTTTTGCTACCTCAGCGTCCGGTTGTCCACGTTTGGGCAGCATCTGAAAGTAGTGATCGAACGAGTGATTCTCCTGCATCACCACGATGAAGTGATCGATGGGAATCTGGGCGCCGAGCGCGGCGGTGGTGTCGACTGTCTGCTCCGGCAGGGCACCTGCGGCGAATTGACAGTGCTCACGCGCCTCGTCGCGCGACCAAGCCGCCGCGCTCGCATCTTCGGCGCTCGCGTCGCGCTCGAGCTCTCCATCCTCGGTGACGCCTGCATCCACCTGGACGCCGCTCGTCTCGGCGTGTGCGCGCGACTGGCTGGTTGGCGGCAGGGCTGCATCGACCGTGGCCGCGCGCGCGGCGTCGGTGCCATACGAGGCGTCGGTGGCGTACGCGGCGTCGGACGAGTCGCGGTGCGTTGCGCCCCCGGCCGAGGGAGTCACACGCTCGCATGCGTTCATGAGCAGGCAGCTGAGCGTCAAGGCTCGTGCGATGCCAGTTCGGGCTGTGGAGAGATCCATCCGTGCTGCCTCTGCGGCGTGCCGCCGCATTTACGCGGCCGGTAACAACGCGTTGCTGCAGTGAGTGGCCGGCGCCCATCGAAACCGTTTGGCAGCTGGACGTCGCGCGCCATCGCTCCCCGTGCCGCGTGGCGCCGCCGCACATGCTGGGCGATTCCAGCTGTCGACACAGGCAAGACGACCAGAGCGCGTTCTCTCGGCGTGAGCAGCGAGGCGCCTGCGCAGCGCGGAGTGCCGCCTGTGTGCGCATTCGACGAGCGGCCGCGAATCGCGGCAAGTGCAGTACCCGCGCGGACGCGTGCACGCCGTTGCCGCCCTCGTGCGCGGCGATAGCTGCGTCGCCAAATGCGCTAGACCGGGGCGAATCGACCCAACCGACGACCTGCGCTCGTGCACAAGCGCCCGGAACTCGCGCTGCGCCGTGCTGGCACACACCGTGCAGGGCCGCACGCGATGATGGTCGCGACACAGCGAGCTGAGCGCGTGATCCTCATTCTCACTTGCGTAGCGAGCGCGTCAGGCTGCCTGCAACGTGATCTTGCGCCACTCAACCCGTGTTTGGTTTCTGGTGTCACGGAACAGGTGCAAGTGAACAACATCGACAAGGTCGACCTGCTCTTCATGATCGATAACTCGTCTTCCATGGAAGACAAGCAGAAGAACCTGCGCGAGCACGTTCCGCAGCTGGTGCAAACACTCGTCACCGGTATGCGCGGACCAACGTGCGCAGTTCACCTGCTCGGTGGCAAGGTCGATCGCCGACTGTTCTGCAATCCGAGGACCAACACCTGTGTCCGCTCGTGCTCGGGCGATACGGACTGTCCTGCAGCCTGGGTGTGCGACAAGCGCGCGGATACGTTGATGGCCACCGCGAGCGCAGCGCGACCGATGGGCAGCCCGATCTGCGTCAATCCGACGTGTGGAACGAGTTGAGGCTCATCAACATGGCGCTGGGCACGAAGCCGATGGAGGCGCGGAAGGGCTCGCCTAGGTCGCCGGTTACGAGAATCACCCGCGCCAGCGTTGACCCCGACTTCCGCCGTGCTTATGACTCGCACTCGGGCCGCGCGCGACCGCGCGTGACCGGTGCGCATCAGGCAGTTGCCGCGCCCCGGCGTGTGCATGTCGACCAGCGCTCGGGAGGCGCTCGTGTGATGCTCTATGTTTCGATTTTGGCTTCACTGCTGACCTTGGCTGGAAGCGCGCGAGCACAAGACTTTGCCGGTTCGTTGCCTGCGCGCCTGTCGCTCGGCGCGGCGCTGGAACTCTTGCGCACGCGTGGCTACGACGTGCTGCTCGCCGAAGCCACCACCCAGGCTGTGAGCGCGCAGCTGACGCAAGCGCAAGCCGTGCAGAACCCGCAGCTCAATGCGGGGGTCGGTGCTGCTTTCTGCCCAGGTTGCAGCGCGCTGCCGTGGACCGTCGGCGTGTCCGATCAAGGTGGCTTGACCAACGCGCTCTTCGGCAAGCGCAGGCTACGCGTCGACGTTGCGAAAGCGGCACTGGCGGCAGCCCGCTTCGCTCGCGCCGACGCGCTGCGCGTGCTCGAATTCCAGCTCAAGGCGCAGTACACGGAGGTCGCCGTGGCAGAGCGCGTCTTGTCGTTCGCGGTCGAGGTCGAGAATGTCTACAACGAGGTGCTGAAGCTCACGCGTATCCGTTGGAACGCGGGCGCGATCTCCGAGGCCGAAGTGGCCAAGGCTCAGACGGCCGAGCTGGAAGCAGCGCAGGACGTCACCAGTGCCGAGCAAGGCGTCGAGATGAGCAAGGCGCAGCTGGCTTTCTTGCTCGGCGTCCGCGGCGCGCTGCCTGTGTTCGCGATCGAGTCGGAGCTGCTCGATCGCGCCGCACCCGGCGCGCTCGCCAGCGCCAGCCCGGCTGCGCTCTTGCGGATCGCGTACGAGCAACGCGCCGACCTGAAAGCGGTCCATGCGACCGTGCAAGGCGCGCAGATCGCCACGCGCCTGGCGGAGCGCACGCGCACACCCGACGTGGCTCTTTCGTTGCAGGGCAGTGGCCAGGGCACCGGACGCAGCGCCATCTCGCCGCCGATGCTGATGTTCGGGGTGACGGTCACGCCGCCGCTCTTGTACCAGTCGCAGGGCGAAATCAGCTTCGCGCGCGCGCAGACGCGCCAGGCCGAGCTCGAGCAGGGCAAGTTGGAGGCGCAGGTGGCGCAGGACGTCAACCTGGCGTTCGCGAGCTACACGGCGACCAAGCGTCGTCTGGAACGCATGCAGTCCGGCTTGCTCGAATCGGCGCGCCGCGCACGCGACCTCGTTCGTATCCAGTACGAGAAAGGCGCGGCCTCGCTGCTGGAGCTGTTGGACGCGCAGCGCACCTTCATCACCAACAATCTGGAGTACCTGCGCGATGTCGCCGACTTCCGGATCTCGGTGTTTCAGATCGAACAGGCCGTGGGCAGGGAGATGAGTCAGTGAAGGCACTTGCACCAATGTTGTGCGTCTTGGTTGGGTGTTCCGTCGCTGCGAAGAAGGGCCCCGAAGAGGCCGCGGATCACGAAGACGTGGCGTGGCTGTCGCCGACCCAGGTTCGCTCGGCGAAGCTGCAGCTGGAGCCCGTCACCAATCACCCGCTGGGCGGCGAAGTCAGCACCAGCGGCCGGCTCACGTTCTACGATCTGCGGGTCTCGCATGTCTTCTCTCCGGTGACGGGGCGCGTCACCCGCATCAGCGCGGAACCGGGTGCCCATGTCGACAAGGGCGCAGATCTCGTGGAGATCGAGTCACCGGACGTGGGCGGTGCATTCTCCGACCTGGCGAAGTCGCAGGCCGATCTCGTGGCCGCCGAGAGCGAGCTGCATCGCCAGACGGAGCTTTTCGATGCGCATGCTGGCGCGCAGCGAGATCTCGAGGCGGCGCGCAGCAACTACGAGAAAGCCAAAGCGGAGCACCAACGCGCCGCGGAGAAGGCGCGATTGTTCAGCACAGTCTCGAGCGTGGGTGGTGGTGCTGCTCGGTACGTATTGCGTGCGCCGATCGCCGGCGAGGTCATCGCACGCAACGTCAACCCGGGCAGCGAAGTCCAGGGCCAATACACCGGCGGCAACGCGGTGGAGCTCTTCACGATCGGCGACCTCGACCCCGTCGTGCTGATCGCCGACATCTACGAAATGGATCTGGCACGCGTCAAACCCGGCGCGCACATCACCATCGAAGTGCCGGCCTACCCCGGTCGACACTTCGACGGCAAAGTGGACACCATTTCCGGGCAGCTCGATCCAGTGACGCGCACAGCCAAGCTGCGTTGTCTGATCGCGAATCCAAAGCACGAGCTCAAGCCCGAGATGTTCGCTTCCGTGTGGATCGCAGCCGGCGAGCAGACCGCACTGGCGATTCCACGCAGCGCGCTCCTGCGCCTGGGTGACCAGACCGTGGTGTTCGTGCTGCGCAAGCGCACGGGCGACGGGAAGCTGCTCTTCGAGAGGCGACCGGTGGCGGTGGAAGAGGACGAAGGCGGGCTCTTTCTGCCGATCAAGCAGGGTCTGGTCGCGGGCGAGGAAGTCGTCACCAGTGGCGGCGTGCTGCTCTCAGGGCTGGTGCAATGATTGCCAGGCTCGTAAGCGCCGCGTTGCGCGCACCGATGGCCGTGCTGGTGATGGCCGTGGTGATTATCGTGGGTGGTCTGTACGCCTACGATCAGCTGGACATCGAGGCGTATCCGAACCCAGTGCCGCCGATGATCGAG
Organism: Polyangiales bacterium; assembly: GCA_036382515.1. Lineage (GTDB taxonomy): Bacteria > Myxococcota_A > Polyangia > Polyangiales > JAFGIB01 > JADGRF01. The sequence continues at coordinate 11,976 of DASVHQ010000370.1, forward strand.
ATCATCGCGCAGCCCAGTGGTTGGAGCGCCGAGGAGGTCGAGCGCTTCGTCACCGTGCCACTCGAGATCGGCATGCAAGGCATGACCGGGCTCGAGCACGTGCGTTCGCAGTCGCTCTTTCAGCTCGCCGACGTGAAGTGCTACTTCACCTGGGGCACGTCGTACAAAGAGGCGCGCCAGGAAGTCATCAATCGCTTGCAGTTGGTGACGCTGCCGGATGGCGTGCAGCCGCAACTGTCGCCGTGGAGTCCGATCGGCGAAGTCTTTCGATACGCGCTGCGCGGACACGGCTACAGTCTGGCCGATCTCAAGACCGCCCAAGACTGGATTCTCGAGAAGCAGTTTCGACAGGTGCCCGGCGTGGTCGATGTGGTCAGCTTTGGTGGCCACACCAAGGAGTACCACGTCGAGATCGATCCCAGCCGCTTGCGCGCTTATAGCCTGAGCCTGTCGCAGGTCACGACCGCGCTGGCCAACGCCAATCGCAACGTCGGCGGCCAGTACTTGACGCTCGGAGAGCAGTCCTTCGTGGTGCGCGGCCTGGGCTTGATCCGCTCGCTGCGCGACGTGCGCGACGTGGTCGTCGCAGAGGTGAACGGCACGCCCATCCGCGTACGGGAGCTCGCGAAAGTGGACGTGGGCCCCGCGCCACGTCTGGGCATCGTCGGCAAAGACGGCGAGCCCGACATCGTGCAGGGCACCGTGCTCATGCGCTATGGCGGCGACACGATGAAGACTCTCGCGGGCATTCACAAGCGCCTCGACTACATTCGCAAGTACCACATCCTGCCGCCGGGTATGCGCCTCGAGCCATACTACGACCGCGCGCGTCTGGTCGGGCTCACGACCCACACAGTGCTCGAGAACCTGTTGGTCGGTATTCTGCTCGTGACCTTCGTGCTCTGGCTGTTCCTCGGACACGCGCGCGCGGCGCTGATCACCGCGATCAACATCCCGCTCGCCTTGCTCGTGGCTTTCATCGGGATGGTGAGCACCGACACTCCAGCGAACCTGATCTCACTGGGCGCGGTGGACTTTGGCATCGTGGTCGATTCCACGGTGATTATGATGGAGAACATATTCCGTCATCTGCACCGGCCGAGTCGGCGCGAGTTGCTCGGCCGGATCCGCGAGGCCGCGGCTGAGGTCGGCCCGCCCATGTTCTCCTCCACGCTGATAATCGCGGTCGCGTTCATCCCGCTGTTCACGCTCACGGGCGTGGCGGGTGTGATCTTCTCGCCGATGGCTCACACCTATGCGTTCGCAATCTTCGGCGCGATCGCCTGCGCGTTGACGCTCACGCCGGTGCTCGCCAGGCTCCTGCTGCGTGCCTCCGGGCCCATAGAGGGTAGGCCATCGCAGCCTCCGGATGCCGAGCAGGCGGTTGCTCAAGACGGAGAGCACGAGGAGGAGCCGTCCAACTGGTTGATGCGTGCGCTCGACGCGATGTACCAGCCACTCTTCGCGTTCGCGCTGCGTCGCAAGGGCGCGGCGATCACGTTGGCGGCGCTGCCGGTGGTGGCTGCGTTCGTGGTGCTCTCGCACCTGGGCGGTGAGTTCATGCCCCACCTCGAGGAAGGCAACCTCTGGATCCGTGCCACCCTGCCGTCGTCGATCGCGCTCGAGCAATCTGCGCAGTACGTCGGCAAGATGCGCTCGATCTTGCTCGGCTGCCACGCAGATGTCGCAAGCCACGAGGCCTGTGCGCATCGTGACTTCCCCGAGGTCGTCACCGTGGTCTCGCAGCTCGGGCGTCCGGACGACGGCACCGACGTGTCCGGTTTCTACAACATCGAGATGTTCGCACCGCTCGTCCCAAACGGCGAGTGGCGTCCGGGCTGGACCAAGGAGCGTCTCGAAGCCCAGATCTCGGCACGGCTCGCCGCCGCGTTCCCCGGCGTGGTCTTCAACTTCTCGCAGATGATAGCCGACAACGTCGAGGAAGCGGTCTCCGGCGTGAAGGGTGCCAACACCATCAAGGTGATCGGCCCCGACCTGCGCGTCAACGAGCACAAGGCGAGCGAGATCCTGAAAGTGATGTCGAAGGTGCACGGGGTCGAAGACTTGGGCACGTTTCGCTCGCTCGGGCAGCCCGGCGTGCGCATCACGCCCGACCGCATGCGCTGTGCACGCTACGGCTTGAACGTGGGCGATGTGGAGGCCGTGGTGGCCGCCGCTATCGGCGGCCAGGCCGTGACGCAGGTATACGAGGGCGAGAAGCACTTCGATCTGACGGTGCGTTGGGCACCGCGCTTCCGCAAGGACGTGAACGCTCTGCGCAACATCCTGGTCTCGACCCCGGACAACAGCCAGATCCCTCTGGGCGAGCTCGCTGACATCACCGAGGAAGAAGAAGCCGCCGTCATCTATCGCGAGGACAGCCTGCGCTACTCTCCGGTCAAGTTCTCGGTGCGCGGCCGAGACCTCGCGTCGGTGATTTCCGAGGCCCAGCAACGCATCGCGCTGGCCGTGAAGCTGCCATACGACACCCACCTCGAGTGGGCCGGCGAGATCAATCAGTTGCACGAGGCCGTTGATCGCCTGCAGATCATCATCCCGATCACGCTCTTGATCATCGTCTTCATCGTCTACTCATCGGTGAAGAGCTGGCGCGATACGCTGATTGTGCTCCTCGGCATCCCCGTGGCGAGCAGCGGTGGGATCCTCGCGCTGGCTGTCACCGGCACGCACCTGTCGATCTCCGCCGCCATGGGCTTCATCTCGATCATGGGCATCGCCGTGCAAGACGCGCTGATCGTGGTGACCTATGCGCAGCGTCTGTGGCACGGTGGCCGTTCGATCGAGGACGCGGCACGGCTGGCTGCGGAACGGCGGCTGCGGCCGGTGCTGATGACCACGGCCGTGGCGATGCTGGGTCTTTTGCCGGCGGCGCTCTCCAGCGGAATAGGCTCCGAGACGCAGAAGCCGCTCGCGATCGTGGTGATCGGCGGCGCGCTGGTGCTGGCCATACTGCCGCGCCTGTTGCAACCACCCTTGCTCGTGCTCGCGCATCGCCATCAGAAAGTCTGAAACGTGCGTGGTAGCGGCTCAGCGTGCTCGCCGGAGCTGGAGGTCGATGTGGGCCGCTGCGCTGCGTTCACGACACAGTGCGTTGCACTGCGCGCGGGCGGGATGCTAAATTCCAAGCCTTGACTCGGCTCGTTTCACTGGCGCTGTGTGCCCTGGGTTTGTGCACGATCCCGGTTCTGGTGGGTTGTCTCGGCGGTCGCACGAGCCTCTTGATCGGTGCCCCGTCGGCGATCGACGGCGGCGTAACGAGCTCGACGTCGATCTTTCAGCCTGCTGCTGATGGCGGCACGACACCGGCCTACGACGCCGCGAGCGCCGCGATGGGCGGTGCCTCTGGCGTCGCTGGTGACGCCGCCGTGATCGGTGTGAGCGGGAAACGCGGCAACGTTGGTGGCGCGGGCGGTGGCAGCGCGAGCGTGGGTGGCGCGGGTGGTGGCGGCTCGAGCGTGGGTGGCGCTGCGGGTGGTGGCGGCTCGAGCGTGGGTGGCGCAAGCGGGGCTGGTGCTGGCGGTTCGGGCGGCAGCACGTGCGGCAACGGCATCGTCGAGGCGCCCGAGACGTGCGACGGCGCAGTGTCCACGACCTGTGCGGCCATGGGCTTCGCTTCGGGCACCGTGCGCTGCAACGCGGTCACTTGCGCCTTCGACACGAGCCAGTGTCTAGGCGCGTCGAGCACGTGTGATCCACAGCTTTCGCCCGGCACGCTCACGTCGTGTATCTGCACGCACTGCGCAAGCGCGCTCGCTCAGTGCGAGAAAGACAGCGTGTGCAGCCTGATCTTCCTGTGTGGCCAGAAGCACGCGTGCAGCAACGCCGCGTGTTACCGGGCGGTCCCGGAGTGCAAGATGATCATCGACACGTTCGGGCCGAGTGTGCTGACGATGGGCTTGCTCGTGAGCCTCGACAGCTGCATGGGCACCGCGGGTTGTTGAGCGCGTGTCGTCGCGCTGGCACCAATCGTCGAGCGTGCGACTCGGCTGGCGCTCGGGGGCTGCGTAGACCTTGCCGCACCTCGAGCCTGTCCTCGCGGAACGGCTCAATCGTCCGCTGGTCGCGACGCCCGGCTGAGCAGTCTTTTGCCTGGCCAGCGCGGTCTCGGTTCGGCCGCGGTCTCGCGTTCGCGCAGCCTGGTCGCGGTGCGGCACGTCGCGCTCGAGGTTGCTCGGCGTGCCGCTTTCGTCAATGATGCGCGCCGCACGCTGCCGGTGCCCGCGTCGAAGTCGACGGCAGTGCGTCGGCCGCTTGCGGAGCCATTGCGATGACCCAGGTAGTTGCCGATTTGGTTGCGCTGCTCGATGTCGAGGCGCTTTCCCCCAACGTCTTTCGCGGCCGAAACACCGGCGAGCCGCGGCCGCGTGTGTTCGGCGGCCAGGTTGCCGGCCAGGCGCTGATGGCGGCCGGTCGCACGGTGGCTGGCTTGCCGGCTCACTCCCTGCATGCCTACTTCCTGCGCCCAGGCAACACGACGAGTCCGATCGACTACGAGGTCGAGCGCATCCGCGACGGCAAGTCGTTCGTGACGCGCGTGGTCACGGCGACGCAGGGTGGCGAGGCGATCTTCCACATGTCCGCTTCGTTCCATGCGGCCGAGCCCGGGTTTTCGCACCAGCGCAGCATGCCGCCCACGCCTGCGCCCGAAGACTGCATCACCTGGGCGCAGTGGCTGGAGCCACTGGTGCAGCGCTTGCCGCCCGAGGTCGCCACGTACTTCCTGCGCGATCGAGCGATAGAGATCCGTCCGGTCGATCCGATGGACATGAACGCGCGTGACCAAGCCGGCATGCAGCAGCGCTTCTGGATCCGGCTGGCGAGCCCGATCGGTGACGACCCGCTCGTGCACCAGGCCATCGCGCTGTACGCGTCGGATCACACGTTGTTGAGCGTGGCGATGCGCCCGCACGGCCGCACCTTCTTCTCCCGCGATCTGATGGCCGCGAGCGTCGACCACGCCATGTGGCTGCACCAGAGCTTCCGCGTCGATCAGTGGCTGCTCTTCGAGCAAGACAGTCCGGCCAGTTTCGGCGGGCTGGGGCTCGGTCTTGGGCACCTGTTCACGCAGCAGGGTGTGCTGGTCGCGACCGTGGCCCAGGAAGGGCTGATCCGGCGCGTCGATCGGCCCGGTTCGGCGTGACGCCGCAGCTGGATTGCGCGGCTCGACAACGGCCGCGCGATCCGTTACTCCAGCGGCGTCAATTGTGCTTGGTGAGGGCCGCTATGTACAGCTTTGAGCGTTCGATGGTCGGGGTCTGCGTGTCGCTCTTGATCGCGTCAGTCGTGGCGTGCAAGCCACCGCCGCCGCCCACCGCGGAGGCACCTGCGCCGACCGCAGCGCCCGCGCCCGCGGCAGCGCCTGCACCGGCCGCCGCCGAGGCCGACATCCCCGCGCCCGCGGATGTAGCCGCGCCGCCGGCCGACGCGGAGAAGACCGCGACCGCGCTCGCCAGCAAGGTGCTCACGCCCGGTACCGGCACGGTGCATCCGCACTCGTACGACCAGGTGAAGGTGCACTACACAGGCTGGACGACCGACGGCAAGATGTTCGACTCCTCGGTCAAGCGCGGTGAGCCGATCACCTTCGGTCTCGGCCAGGTGATCGCGGGCTGGGGTGAGGGCTTGCAGTTGATGGTGGTCGGCGAGAAGCGTCGGCTGTGGATTCCCGAGCCGCTCGCGTACCAGGGTCGGCCCGGTCGTCCGCAGGGCATGCTGGTGTTCGACGTCGAGCTGCTCGACATCATCCCGGGCGTGGCACCGATGCCGGCGCCGGAAGACGTGGCCGCTGCGCCCGCGGATGCGAAGAAGACTGCCTCGGGCCTCGCCTACAAAGTGCTGCAGAAGGGCACCGGCAAGGACCACCCCGCCAAGCAGGACCGGGTGAAGGTCAACTACACGGGCTGGACGACCGACGGCAAGATGTTCGACTCGTCGGTGAAACGCGGCGAGCCGGCGACCTTCGGCGTGGGCCAGGTGATCGAGGGCTGGACCGAAGGGTTGCAGCTGATGACCGTGGGCGAGAAGCTGCGGCTGTGGATCCCCGAGGAGCACGCGTACAAGGGCCAGCCTGGCCCGCCCAAGGGCATGCTGGTGTTCGACGTCGAGCTGCTCGAGATCATGAAGATGCCCGAGCCGCCTGTGGTGCCCAAGGACGTGGCCGCGGCGCCGAAGGATGCGAAGAAGACTGCGTCGGGCCTCGCGTACAAGATCCTCAAGAAGGGTAGCGGCAAGCTGCATCCCAGCACGGCCGATCGCGTCGAGGTGCACTACTCGGGCTGGACGACCGACGGCAAGATGTTCGACTCGTCGGTGGCGCGTGGGCAGACGATTACGTTCGGCGTCACGCAGGTGATCCCGGGCTGGACGGAAGGGTTGCAGCTGCTGGTCGAAGGTGACAAGGCGCGGCTGTGGATCCCCGAAGCGCTGGCGTACAAGGGTCAGGCGGGTGCACCGGCGGGCATGCTGGTGTTCGACGTCGAGCTGATCAAGATCGTACACTGAGCCACGTGCAGGCCGCCGCGCGCAGCCGAGCGTGTGCGCGCGGTCAGTGGACGCGCGCTCGCGTCAGGTCACGTGGCTGCCGTCGCGTGCGTGCTCGGCGAAGTACTCGTCGAGCTTGGCTTGTGCCTGGTTGCCGAAGAGGATTTCGCAGGCCTCGATCAGGCCGGGCGCGTCACGGATCTGCTCGGGTCGCGCGATCAGTGCAATCTTGCTGCGACGGCGCATGAAGTCCTCGAGCTTCTCGACCATCTCGCGCTGCGCCGCGTGATGTAGCTCGCAGCGGATGTACTCCGTGCCGCGGATCAGCACATGCGCCATGCGCGCGTCCTGGCGGATGTCGTCGAGCAGGCCGATGGCGGCGCCCGCATAGCGCCTCCACAGCCGCGTGCTGATCGGCTCGGAGGATTCCTTGGCGGTCAGCGAGTCGAGGTCCATCAGGCGCGCTTGGTGGAAGAACTCGTCGCGCACCTCGTTGGGCGGCTCGCCGTACCAGCGGTGCCCGGCATGCGGCAGAGCCACGCCCAGTCGCTGCACGGCGGCTGCGACTTCGCTGCCCACGTTCAGGCAATCGGTGAGCTTGCCACCGAAGATGCTGATGTGGCGCTCTGCTTCGTTCACGTCCACCGCGTGCTTGCGCGAGAGTGACGTCCAGTCGCGCGCGCCCGCGCCGGACCGACCCGCATCGACCACCAGCGGCCGTGCTCCGCAGCGCTCCGCGATGATGTCGTCTTCGGTCAGTGGCCGATCGAGCTTCAGCCGCCTGTTGGCGTTGTCGAGAATGAACTTCCGATCTTCGGGCTCGACGCGCGGGGGCAGGGTTTCGATGCGGGTGTCGGTGGTGCCGATGCACGAGGAAGGGCCGAGCGGGATCACGAAGAACAGGCGCCCGTCGTCGGCGAAGAAGGTGAGCACGCGCGTGGCTTGTGTGACGCGCCGCACGATCAGGTGCACGCCCTTGGAGAAGACGTGCTTGTGTGGCGTGGTCTGGCCCGCGCGCGCGTTGTTCTCGTCCACGTAGGGGCCGCTGGCATTGATGAGCACGCGCGAGCGCACGATGCGCTCGCGTCCGTCGATCACGTCGCGCACGCGGGTGTGCCACAGTTTGTCGAGGGTGCGCGTCGTGCTCACGGACTGCACGTAGTTGACCGCGATGGCGCCACGATCGAGCGCGGCGCGGATGAAGCCGAAGACGAAGCGCGCGTCGTTGTCGACCAAGTAGGCGTCGGAGTATTCGAAGCCGCCCGGGCCCAGCGCCTGCAGCACGGGTTCTTCCTGCGTGATGGTCTTGCGAGCGAGCAGGCGCGGCGCGCGCGTGAAGAAGCCGCCGATGGCCCAGTACAGGAGCGTGCCCAGGAAGAGCGTGAAGCGGCTGTGGCGAAAGCCCTGCTCGACGCTGGTGAAGAAACGAATCTCGCGCACCGACGACGGGTACGCGCGCAAGAGCTGGTTGCGGCAAGCGCAGAGCTTGCGGACCAGGCCGACCTCGCCGCCTTCCAGGTACTTGATGCCGCCCCAGATCAGGTTCGACGATTGCTGGCTGGTGAAGCCCGCAAAGTCGGCCTGGTCGATCAGTGCAACGCTCGCGCCCTGCGCGGCAAGCGCCGACGCGCTGACGGCACCGTTGATGCCGCCGCCGACGATCAGCACGTCGAAGACCTTGCGATCGAGCTTGTCGAGGTTGCTTTGCCGCAGCGTCATGGTGCCTGGGCCGAGGCTCGCGATCCTACACGGTTTCGCGGCCCCGCGGGTGCGCTCGGCTGGCCCGCTACGCGAACTTCTTGTGTGCGACCAGGTCCTCGAACACGGGTTTGCGCTTCTGACCCTTGGCCGCGAACGACTCCAGCATGTCGGCGGGCTGGAACATCCCGCTCTGCCAGGCGGCCATGTAGTTGAGGCTGTCGGTCACGCTGTGATCGCGCGCGTAGTTCAGCATTTCCTTGGTGCCGTGCACCGTGAGCGGTGAGTGCTCGGCGATCTCGGCGGCGGTGGCCAGGACCGAGGCGAGCATGGCCTCTTGGGTCTCGAACACTTCGTTCACCAGGCCGAGTTCCTTGGCGCGAGCCGCGGACAGGCGGCGACCGGTGTAGGCAAGCTCGCGCAGCATGCCCGAAGGGATGAGGCGCGGCAGCCGCTGCAGCGTGCCGCAGTCAGCGACCATGCCGAGGTTCGTCTCCTGAATGCAGAAGAACGCATCCTGCGTGCAGTAGCGCATGTCGCACGCGGCGATCATGTCCACGCCGCCGCCGATACAGCCGCCCTGGATCGCCGCAAGCACGGGCATGCGGATCTGCTCGAGAGCGTTGAAGCTGTCTTGGAGCTCGAGCACCGTGCGCCGCAGCATCTCGCGCAAGCGCCCGACCTCGGTCGTGCCCACCGGCGCCATGCCCTCGCCGGCGAACACGCCCAGATCCATGCCCGCAGTGAAGTGCTTGCCAGTCGACGAGATCACCACGACGCGCGCCTTGGCCTCGGCATCGAGGGCCCGCACGGCAGCCGGCAGCTCCACCCAGAACGCCCGCGTCATGCTGTTCAGCTCAGCCGGGCGGGTGAGGCGCAGGTGCGCGATCTTGTCGTTGAGCTCGACGTCGAAACAGCTGTAGGTCATCGGGGCCTCTGGTCCCCGCATACCACGAATCCGTGGGCCGGCCCACGCGCCTTGCGACTTGCAGCGGCGGGGCGCCGCGAGGACAATCCCCGCCTTATCGCCTCACAGGAGCACGCTGCATGGCCATTCGAAAAGTCGCGAGGCTCGGTCACCCGGTGCTGCGCGCCAAGTGTCGCGACGTCACGCGCGAGGAAATTACCACGCCCGAGATCAAGCGTCTGGTGCGCGACATGGTCGAGACCATGCACGAGTACGGAGGCGTGGGTCTCGCCGCGCCGCAGGTGCACGAGTCCGTGCGCCTGGCGGTGATCCAGTACGACAACGACAACGAACGTTACGAAGGCCAGGCCGAGCAGCCGCTGCTCGTGCTGTTCAACGCGCGCGTGAAAGTGCTCGACCCAACGCCCGCCGGGTTCTGGGAAGGTTGCTTGTCAGTGCCCGGCCTGCGCGGCTACGTGGAGCGCCCGAGCAAGATCGAGGTGAACTTCCTCGACGAGCGCGGCAAACCCAAGACCATGCTGGCCGAGGGCTTCCTCGCCACGGTCTTCCAGCACGAGCTCGACCACCTCGACGGCGTGCTCTACGTCGACAAGATCGTCGACAAGACCAAGCTCGCGTTCAACGAGGAATTCTCGCGCTATCACCTCGAAGACGGCGACGAGCCGCCTCCCGAGTGAACGCCCGAGTGGACGCCCGCGACGCCCGCGTGGACGTGACGGGTCAGCGCTTGCGGTCGGCGCGCAGCTTCACGATGTTCACGTCGCCGCCGCAGTAGATGTCGAGCGCGCTGGCTGCCGCCACGGCCTTGCGCGCCACGGCCTCGGCGCTGGCACGCGCCGAGTACGTGACGTGCAGCGCGCCGAGGGCATACGGCGCACCCGAGCCCACGGCGTAGTAGTTCTCGAACTCGGTGACGCTCATGTCGCACGCGACGTAGAAGATGCCCTTGGGACTCGCCACCAGGAACGCCGCGTCGAGATCTCCGAACGGCGTGTCGGTGTCGCTGCACTGATCGTTCACGAACGCGTAGCGGTCGTGCAGCGCCTTCCAGAAGGTCTTGAAGAACGCGAAGATCGAGGCGGAGTCGGTGAGGCGCGGCGTGCGGCCGCTCTTGAGGTAGTCATCGAGGATGTTCGTGTAGATGCCCCAACCGGTCGTCGCGATCACGGCCGCACCGATCTTGCGCAGCTTGAGGTCGCGCAGGTTGGACTCGGGCACGGCGCCCGAGCCGAAGGTGCGCTTGCTGTCCGTGGCGAGCACGATTTCGTCGGCGACGCGAACGGCGACTGCGATCGACATGAGCTGAGTTCTCCTCGATGGGGGCCTTCGCCCGGCGGATCGGTGAGCCTACACCGAGACGCGCGCCGACCGATATGGAGAAGCAAAGGCGCACGCGGAGCCAAGCTGGCTGAGGTTGAATGGCCGCTTATTGGCGACGCGCAGCCGGGCTGCCGTAGGATCGAAACGAGCATCACCGTGGTCTCCACCCGCCCGAGCAGAGCGCCCGCCGACGTCAGTCGTGTCAGCACTGGCATCGTGCTGTCTGGCGGCGGTGCACGCGGCGCGTACGAAGCCGGGGTGATCGCAGGCTTGATGGAGGTGCTTCGGCCCACTCGGGCGCCGTTCGACGTGCTCTGCGGCACGTCCGTTGGCGCGCTGAATGCGGCCTACCTCGCATCCCACGCGCACCTGCCCGACATGGGTGCGCCTGGCCTGATCTCGCAGTGGCAAGCGCTCGAGCTCAGTCGTCACCTCAAGCTCGATATGCGCGGGCTGCTCGGCTGGAAGCGCGAGTGGACCGGGGAGCTCACGGACTACGCTGCTCACCTGCGATACCGCAGCCGGCAGGTGGGTCGCTCGCTCTTGAACCCGAGAGCGATCGACGAGCTCGTCAGCAGCGCGATCCCCTGGGACAAGCTGCACGAGAACATCGCGCAGGGCACGGTGCGTGCGCTCATCATGGCGGCGCTGCACATCGGCAGTGGCAGCACCACGCTCTTCGCGGAGACCACCCCGGGGCTGTCGTTCAAGTTCTCGCGCGATCCCAGGCGCACGCCGCACGTCGGCGTGATCGGCAGCGATCACGTGCTCGCCTCGGCAGCGATCCCGCTCCTGTTCCCGGCGCGCCGCATCGGTGACGACTACTACTGCGACGGCGGCGTTCGCTACAACACGCCGATCTCACCGGCGATCCGCGCTGGCGCCCAGCGTCTGGTCGTGGTCTCGTTGCTCAGCGACGCCGAGGAAGAGGACGACGACACGCCCCTCGAGCAGCGTCTGCTCGCGTACCGCAGCCCGGTCTTTCTGATCGGCAAGGTGCTCAATGCTCTCTTGCTCGACCCGCTGGACTACGACTTGCAGGTGCTCGATCGTTTCAACCGACTGCTCGACACCCTCGAGGTCGCGCTCTCCCCGCTGGAGATGCAGCGCGTGCACGAGGTGCTCGAGGAGACGCGCGGCAGCGCCTACCGCAAGGTGCAGACGTTGGTGTTCCGTCCCTCCAAGGACATCGGCAGTCTCGCCCGCAGGCGTGCGCGTGGCATCAACTCCTCCATGTTCTCGTCGTGGTTTCTGGCACGCACGGCCACGCTGGGCGCGATCTGGGAGTCGGATCTGCTCTCGTTCATCCTCTTCGATTCGGAGTTCGCGCACGAGCTGATCCAGCTCGGCCGTGACGACACCTTGCGCCGCGCCGACGAGATCCGGGCGTTTTTCGCTTGAGCCGACCGAGGCTTGAAATCGCGGCCGAAGCGGGTCAATACATGGGCCCATGTCAGGTGATGCCAATTCGAAAGTCGCAGTCGTCACGGGTGCCAGCGGGTTCGTTGGCGGCCGTTTGCGCGATGCCCTGCTACGCGATGGCTGGGATGTCGTCGCGCTGACGCGGCCTGGCTCGCCGCAGCCCAAGCAGGGTCGCGCCGCCGCCGTCGACTACGCCGACCCCGCTACGCTCGAGAGTGTGTTTGCGCGCGAGCGCCCGGCGGTCGTCTACCACGTGGCGGGCGCGACCAAAGGCGTGCAGTACGACGACTTCCATCGCGGCAACGTGCTGCCCACGCGCAACCTCGCGCTCGCGCTGCGACGCAGCCATGCCTCGGTGGGGCGTCTTTTGCACGTCTCGTCGCTGGCTGCGTACGGCCCGGCCACGCCCGAGCGGCCGCGCGTCGAGACCGACGAGCGCACGCCGATCGAGCACTACGGCCGCAGCAAGCTCGAATCCGAGCTGGCGCTCGAGCGCGAGATCGGCGACAGCGTGCCCTGGACGATCATCCGCCCCGCCGGCGTGTACGGCCCGGGCGATGTCGACAATTTCGAACTCTACAAGCTGGCCCATCGCAGACTAAACGTCTTCTACGGCAACCGCGACTACTGGCTCTCGGCGGTCCACGTCGATGACGTGGTTCGCGCGATCCGCGATGCCGCGCACAGCAGCGCCACCATCGGCAAGGGCTACTTCATCTGCGACGGCCAGCCTCTGACCTGGGATGCATACCAGCGCGAGATCGTGCAGGCCACGGGCAAGGGCGCGCTGAACCTGAGCCTGCCTGCGGCCACAGTCGACCTCGCTGCGCTGTTCGGCGAGATCGCCACGCGCCTGGACGGCAAGCCGCGGCTCTTCAACAAGCAGAAGGCCGCGATGGGCAAGCAGCAGGCGTGGACCTGCCGTCACGACGCGGCGCGCGCCGACTTTGGTTACGTGCCGCAGGTGGCGCTAAGGCAAGGCGTGGCCGACACACTGCAGTGGTATCGGTCGCAAGGTTGGCTCTGAGCGCGGTGCGAGCATGATCGAGGCTCTCTTCGTCCTCGGGCTGCTCGTTGTGCTGGTCTGCTTGGGCCTGACGGCGCTGTTTCTGTCGCTCGAGGCGATCCTGATCGTCGGCGCCGCGTGCATCGCGCTCGGCCTCGTGGTCGGGGTGCCGGCAGGCACGTACTACCACGTCAAGCTCTACCGCTGCGTCGCCGCACGCGGGCCGGTGCCGCGCCGCTTCTGGTTTCAGCCGACGCAGTACCACCCCGAGCTCGCGCCGGCCGAGTGGCACGGCGTGCGCCCGTGGTTTCTTCTCGGCGCGGCCGGCTTCCTGCTGATCGTGCTGGGTTGCCTGGTCGTGGGGCTGGGTGTCATGCGGGCGTGATGCGCGCGTGATGCGATGCACGCGTGAGGTGGGCCGGGCGGCCCATGGTCATGCAACTACTTGTTGAGTGCCTTCATGGCCACCGCACGCACCGTCGCATCTTCGTCCTGCGTCGCGGCTTGCAGCGCGGCGGCGAACAGGTCGGGGTCGAGCTTGCTCATCGCGCGCACTGCGTAGTAGCGGATCAGCGAGTTGTCGGACCGCTGGTCCTTCTCGAGGCGCTGGCTTACGCGCTTCTTTACGTCGTCGGAGTCGCTCTCCTTGAACTCCTTGACGAGCTGGTCGTAGGCGTCGCGGTCGGGCATGGAGGCTGCTGACGGCGGCGGAACGGACACTGCTGCGGGGCGCGTGGTGTCGCGCACCGTCGCGATCGGCACGGCCGGCTTGCGCAGCGGCGCCGGCTTCGGCGGCAGGTGCGCGGGGATGTCGCCCGAGGAGGTGTCAGTCAGGCGCCGACGCACCGTGCCGGGGCTCGTGCGGAACAGCTCGTACTCTTCGATCTCGCCGAGATCGAGCCCGGACAGACCGCGCTGCAGCTTCGCGCGCAGCTGACCGCCTTCGCGCTTGGCCTGCGCGACCATCTCCTGGATACCGTCCGGCAGCGCTTGCGACGAGCAGAACAGCCGCAGCGTGGCGCTGCCCTGCTTTTCGTGGGTGCGATACACGCCCATGTGGATGGCGGCGCCGCCCGTCTCGTCCTTGAGCTGCTCGTTGATGTGCTCGAAGAAGGTGTACGGCGTGTCGGCGAGCATGCTGTCGGGCGCTTCGATCACGACGCCCATGTACGAGACGTTCTCGAGCTGGAAGCCCTCGGGGTTGATGCTGCTGTGCAGCACGCCGTCGCGCACCGCCTGGATCACCCCGTCCACCGACAGGCGTGGCATCTGACACGAGGCGAAGGTGATGATGCCGCCGGAGAGCAGCAAGGTCCGGAAGTCTTCGCCGTCGAGCGAGCGGATGGCCGTGATGTCGTTGCGGCTGTTGAGCTGGTTGAGCGCGTCGAGCGGCTCAAGGATGATCTTGTTGATCTCGGCGTAGTACTTGTCGAGTGACACGGCGCCGTGGTTCTTCGCCAGGCGCGAGTTGTCGACGAAGATCCAGCCGAGCAGGCTCTCCTTCACCAACTCGTTCACAGCGCGCACCGCGTTCACCTTGGCGATGCCGCTCTCGTGGTCGTTCGGCAGTGTGGCGAGCACGATCATCGGTAGCGACAGATCGGCCAGCGTGCGGATCAGCTCCGCCACCGCCGAGCCCGTGCCGCCACCGAGGCCGGCCAAGACCAGCACGGCGTCGGCGCCGGCTGCATGTTCCGAGATGCGCTCGCGGATCTTGCCGGCGTGCACGGTGATGCACTCGCGGCCGTAGTTGAGGTCCGCGCCGGCACCGTCGTAGCCGTCGATGCCGATGTACATGCGCTGCTCTTCGGGCAGCGACAGGCCGCTTCTCGATAGCGAGGTGAGATCGGTGGTGGCGGTGTTGAGCGCAATCGCTCGATAGCCGCGTCGCGCGAGCTCCGCTGCCAGGTTCCCACCTGCTTGTCCCAGACCCACGGCGACGATCTCGATGGCTTTCCCAGCTGGCTTCACGGCTTCCTCCAGATTCACACACCCCGTTGCACAGGGACGGTCACTATAGATCCGGCTTCTGGTCGGAGTCCATGGCCACGGTTGCAGTGATTTGCAGACGTGAGCGGCAGTTCTCACCCGATCGGGACGTTGGCCGGCGCCGCTAGGGTGCCGAGGTGCTGCAGCAGCGGAAGCCAACGTTCGGCAGCCGCAAGTCCGGGGCGCCCACCGAGAAGTCGAAATCGCAGCGCAGGCCCGCGGGCAAGTTGTTGTAGCTGCCGCCGCGCAGTGGGTTTTCGGCAGGGGAACTCGGTCCCGTGGTCCACTCCTTGGCGTTGCCACTCAGGTCGTAGACCTTGCCGGCCGCGCCGAAGCCCGCGTAGCACGTGGCTTTGCTGCCCGTGGGAAGCAGCGCATCGGTGTCAGGGGCGCCGGGCTGTGCATTCACGTAGTGCTCATTGCACGGGCTGTCGCTGGCCATGCTCGCGGCATTCGCGGCGGTCGTGTAGTCGTTGCAGCTTCCGCTCGCTGGCGTGTACGCCCAGCCACAGCTGCTGTCGCCGGCCTGACAGGCGTTGATCCAGTCGGCGAGCGCGCACACTTGCATGCCGGCGGCCGAACACGCAGCGACCGCTTCGGTGTACGTCACGTCGGTCCACGGCAGCACGCCCTTGCGTGAGCACGCGCGACTGCTCACGACCCCCGAGTCGGACATCGTCGCGTCCGGCCGACCAGCTTCGTACGTGTACACCCACCGGCTGCTGCCGATCTTGACCATGTCCTCGACGACGTAGCTCGCGTTCGAGCCCGGCGCGCTCTTGGGTTCGTCGATCGCGCCGTCGCAGTCGTTGTCCTTGCCGTCGCAGATCTCGGTGGTCGGCTGCTTCTTGGTCTTGGTCTCGCAGAGCAAGCCCGTGCCCGAGGCCTTGCAGGTTTGCTTGCCGGTGACCTTGCACTCACCGATGCCGACGTCGCAGGACTGGCCGAACATGGGGAAGGCGTCGGCGTCGATGATCCCGTTGCAGTCGTTGTCCTTGCCGTCACACAGGGTCTCGGTGTCCTCGTGCGTCGCGGGGTAGCGGCAGACGAACTTGCCGCCCACGCAGGTCGGCTCCGTGCCGGCACACACGCCCGCTTGCAGGCAGTCGTTGTTGGGCGCGGTGGTGTCTTCGTCGACCTTGAAGTCGCAGTCGTCGTCGATGCCGTTGCACACCTCGGGACCACGACTCTTGCACTGCGGATGGCCGCCGCCGTCGGCTGCCACCGCCCCATCATGCGCGGCCAGGCCGCCGTCCACGAGCGCTGCGCCGCCGTCGCTACCCGGCTCGACGACCCGGCCGTCCGGCAAGGTCACGGCCGCGTCCTTGCCCGCGCCGCTGCTCGAGGCGTTCACGCAGTCGATGCAGAACGGCGAGACCTGACAGCCCGTGCCGAGCGTGGCGAGACAGCACAGCCACGCCGCGGCCAGCGCCGTAAGAGCTGCACGCTGACGGCGGCGGCGCACGAACCACAGCGACGCCCCCAGGAGCGCCGAGCCGAGCCCGCTGAGCGGGGATCCCCCGCGGCGCGGACCAGGCACGCTGCACGCACATCCGCCGCCGCCCGTGGCCAGGAGCCGCGTTTTGCCGGCGTTGTTCACGACGCTGGTCGTTCCCCCGCTGCCGCCGGCCACACACTGCCCTTGCTCGCACAGCTGGCTCTTGGGACAGGTCACGTTCCAGCAGGCATCCGCCTCGCACTTGCCCGTCGAGACCGAGCAGCTGAGGCCCATGTGACAGTCGGCGAGCGCGCACTTGTTGGTGACACAGACGCCGCTGCTCGGATCGCAGACGTCGCCGGTCTGGCAGGTCTTACCCGCGCACTTGTCGGTCACGCACTGGCCTGCCTTGCAGGTCTGTCCTTCGTTGCAGCTGACACCTGCGCAGCTGGTTTCGCACTTGCCCGCGCGGCACGCTTGGTCTTTGCTGCATTTGGCGGTCGAGCACGGGTCTTTCATGCAGTGCGCAGCCACCGGCTCGCAGACCTCGCCCGCCGTGCAGCCCAGGCCCCGGCAGTTGTTCTCGACGCAGGTGCCCGTCTTGGGCCCGCAGACCTCGCCCGATGCGCAGCTCACGCCATCGCAACGCGGAACGCACGCCCCGCCGCGGCACGTGCAGGCCGCGGTGTTCGCGTCGCCCGGTGCGCAAGCCAGCTTGCCCGCGTGGTTGATCGTCATTTTCACGCAGGCCTTGAGGTCGCAGGTGTCGTGGATGCACACGCACTCGCCGTTGGGCTGGAACTCCGGAGTCAGGTCGCCCGGGCACTGCGCGGTGAACTCGGCCGTCATCTTGCAATACGGCAAGCACACGCAGCCCGAGCAGCGCATGCCGGTGCCGCACAGATCGTTGCCGCTGTCTTCGTCGACCAGGCCGTCGCAGTCGTTGTCCTGGCAGTCGCAGACCTCGGTCTTCGGGCCGATGCCGCCCTTGCAGATCTCGGCGCCAGCGATGCACACGAGGTCACCCTTGGTGCAGTTGCCCTTGTCGGAGCCGCACGACTGGTTGCCGCTGATGTCCTCGTCCACGAGGTTGTCGCAGTCGTCGTCGACGCCGTTGCACACCTCGACCGGCAAGGCTCCGCACGTGCCGCACGCATTGGCCACGCCGTTGTCGATCACGCCGTCGCAGTTGTCGTCCTTGCCGTCGCACTTGGTCTCGCCCGGATTGGCGCACAGATCTTGAGCGGGGTGGCCGTGTGCCTTGTCGCAGAACTTGGGAACGTCTTCGTCGATCGCGCCGTCGCAGTCGTCGTCGAGGCCGTTGCAGACCTCGACCGGCGGCTGTGCGTCCGCGATGATCTGGTTGAGCGCCACCGACAGCTCGTTCTCGTTGGTGGCCGGGAAGAAGTGCAGGTCGCCTGTCGTCGTGAGGCTCGTCACCGGATCGAGCACGCCCGTGACGTGCGAGTCGGTACCACCCTGCGTGGCGATGCTGGTGAGTACCTTGGTGTCGTAGCCACAGTTGACGCCGTTGCAGACTCCGAAACCGATCACGTACGAGCGGAAGGCTTTGGTCGAGAGCGTGCCCGACTTTTCGTTCCCGGTGTGGAGCGCAGCGGCGCGCAGCGGCGGGTTGTTGCTTTGGCGTTGCGTGGCGATCGTCGACGTCTTGGAGCCGCTGTCGTCGAGCTCGCAGGTATCGGCGCCATCCGTCAGCAAGATGACCGACACGGGCCGGCAGGCGAGCTTGGTGTCGCTGGCGAGCGGTGACGCCGGCGCCTTGTTCGTGCCCGCGGGGTTGATCGGGTACATCCAGCTGGACCGGCTCATGATGTCGGTCACCGGGAACACCGGCAACGCGGTGCCGACCGGGTAGGTGCCTCGCAGGTAGTCGTTGGCTGCCGTGAGCGACTTCGCGATCGGCGTGTCGCCGCCCGCCTTGAGTTCGATCCTTATCCCGTTGGTGCAGCTGGAGTTGCTGCAGCTCGCGTCATCCACCCAGCTACGCATCGCGCTCTGGTTGTTGTCCTGGATCTCGACCAGAAGGTTCTGGTCGCAGGTGGTGGTGCTGGGCGCGCCGCTGCAGCTGGCGCAGTTGTTGTGCCGGAACTCCATCAGGCCGAACGTGGCATCGCCCGCGCTGTCGACGATGCGCTGCAAGGCGCACTTCGCGTCGCCGATCTTGTTGGCGGGGAAGCCGCAGCGGTTGGTCTTGACGGGTGTGTTTTGGGTGCCATCGACGTGGCAGTCGTAGACTCCGTAGCCGCCGGCGCAGTCGACCATGGAGCCCGAGGTGTCGACGATCACCAGGAAGTAGGGCTTGAGGTGCTGGGCTTGCGCGCGACTCGACGGCGCGAACCAAGCCAAGCAGGGCAGAAACAACCACGCACAGATCCGCAATCGCATAGGCCTCACCATCACGTTTCGCCTTCCGAGCAGGCGCTCCGAATAAGTCCCCCGAACCCCGCCAACAGTCTCAGCCTGGTAGCGCCCCGGGCCGGGCAAAGGAAGCCGCCAGATGGCGCCGTCCTCCCACAGATGGTGATATGTACCCGGAGAAGGTCGGACAGACGCGCAAAATCGGCGTCTGCGGCAGATTGCTGCGACGATCGCGCTTGAGCGCCACGGTTGAAGCTTCGTCGCAAGCCTGCGTTTCGGGGTGTTATGCTGGCCTGGCATGTCGAGCCCGACGACGATTCCCAAGCCGACCGCCATCGTGGTGGTGGTCGGTGGGCCAGCCGATCTGATCACCGCCACCCGCCAAGCCGCAGGCATGGTCGCCGCAGCGCGCCTGGAAACTGCGGAGATCGGCAACGCGGCCACCGTCGCGGCCACGCACCGCCCATTTGCGATCGTCATGAGCGAGGACGTCTACGCCTTCGATTCGGCCGAATTCGATGCACTGGCGCGTGACGTCAATGCCGTGTTGATCCGCATCGACACCGACAACGCGACGAAGGCCAAGCTCGAGCGCACGCTCATGCCCAAGCTCGGTCAGGCCCATCGCAAGCGCAGCGCGCTCGAGTGACGCTCGAGCAGCGTCTCGCGGCCCGCGAGCCGCGGGCTAGAGCGCGCCTTCGATCGCCGGACCGTCGCCGAGATGTCCGCCGAAGATGCGGCCCTGGTCCGCATATGCCCAGCGCTGCGTTCCGTCCGACTGCGGCACGACCAGGAGCTGACAAGTCTGAGTGCGCATGCCGGCGCGCCGCGCGGCGGCGGGCTCGGCCAAGCCGGACGTTCAGCCCGTCCACTCCTGGACGAAGTCGCTGGGGGCAGGGCGCAGGAGCGCGGGGGCCGGCTGCTTTGCGGTCCCTGCGTAGATGAAGCCGATCAGCGCGTCCTCTTGCCGCAGCCCGAACGCTCGCTTCGTTTCGTCGTCGTAGGCGGCATCGCCGGTGCGCCAGACGGCGGCGAAGCCACGCGCGTGCAGCGTGAGCAGCATCGCGTACGCGGCCGCTCCGGCCGCCAGGGTCTGTTCGATGACCGGGATCTTGGAAGGCTCCGTCAGCTGCACGCCCACCACCAGGATGAGCGGCGCCCGCAGGGCCTTCCCCCGCATGTTCTCGAGCTCTTCGTGGCTGGCTTGCGGTTGCTTGCGCGCGAGCGTGCGCGCCATAAGCTCGCCCAGTTGCTTGCGCGCCTCGCCACGCACGATCCTCACGCGCCAGGGACGCAGCGTGCCGTGATCCGGCGCGCGTGCCGCGGCCTCGAAGCACAGCCGTAGTGTCTCGGCATCCGGCTCGGGGTCACCGAGCTTGCCGTTCGAGGCGCGCGTGGTGAGTGCGTCGATGGCGCTCATGTGTGTGTTCACGGGGTCGATCCTCGCGTGGTGGGCAGCGTGGCTCCTACCACGAGCCAACGGAATCCAAGAAACGCCGCGTGCGTTGGCTCCAACGTGTCGGCATTCGAGCGCCGTACACAATCGAAAGTCGGTCGGTGTGCGTGCGCATGCGTGATGTCAGCGTTCATGCGCTCTTTTGTAGGCTCGAGCGAGTTTACCGAATCGCCACTGTTTTCAAGTGTTGTGGTAACATGACATCGCAAGTTTCCAGTGCTGTACCTCCGCAACAATGAGGATTTTTGATGGGAGCGGTGTCGATTGACCAGCGCGCTCCGGGGGGGGCTCTCTCCGCGGGCGCAAAGTTGGGTCGATACGAGATCCTCGCCAAGCTCGCGGCGGGCGGCATGGCTGTGGTGTACGTCGCGCGTGCATCTGGAGTGGCGGGCTTCGAGCGCCTGGTTGCGATCAAGGTGTTGCACGCGAACCTCGCGCACGAGGAAGAGTTCATCAAGATGTTCCTCGACGAGGCGCGGCTCGCTGCGCGCATCCGTCACCCGAACGTCGTTCCGACGATCGACATCAGCGACTCCGACGAGGCCGGCTACTTCATCGTCATGGATTACATCGAGGGTGATCACCTCGGTCAAATCCTCGCAGCGGCTCACAAGGACAACGAGCGCTTGCCGATCCCCGTCACGCTGCGTGTGATCTTCGACGCGCTCGGCGGTCTCGGCGCAGCACACGACCTCACCGACGAAGCAGGCAAGCGCCTGCAGCTCGTGCACCGCGACGTGTCTCCGCACAACATCATGGTCGGTCGCGACGGCGTGGCACGCCTGACCGACTTCGGCGTCGCCAAGGCCGAGGATCGTCTGACGCACACGCGGGACGGTCAGGTGAAGGGCAAGCTCGCTTACATGGCGCCCGAGCAAGCGGCGAGCGGGCAGACCGACTCGCGTTCCGATCTGTTCTCGATGGGCGTGATCCTGTGGGAGTCGATCACCGGACGCCGGCTGTTCCGCGCCGAGAGCACTGCGGCCACACTTCACAAGCTCTTGCACGACGAGGTACCTGCGCCATCCACCGTCGATCCGGCGCTCGCGCCGCTCGATGCCGTGTTGATGAAGGCGCTGGCTCGGGATCCTGCGCAGCGCTATCAGACCGCAGAAGAGTTCGCGACGGGGATCGAGGAAGCCGCCACGGTCGTCGGCGGCACGGCGTCACTGCGTGCAGTGAGCAAGGCGGTGAAGCAGTACGCCGCGGTGAAGCTCAAGCGCGACAAGAAGCTGATCGACGACGCCGTGAGCTTGCTCAGGGTGACCGACACCGATGCGGGCGGGTTTGCGATCGACAGCTGGTCCGAGCCGTCTGATCCCTCTTCGTCCGAGGTCTCCGTCGATTCGCTCAGCCCATCGAAGGTGAGCGGCGTGTTCTCACACGCCACGATGCCCGGCGCGCGCGTGCCGGGTCCCGGGGCTCGCGGTGGGGGTCCACCTCCGGTCCCGGGCGCCGTGCCTCCGCCGCCGCTCGGCGCTGTGCCTTTCACCATTCCGGAGCCGCTCGAGCTCTCCCATCGCGCGATCGAGTCCAACGACGATTCGGCCGACGGCTCGCGCGGCTTGCGCGCCGCGCTGTGGATCGTGATCGCTCTGGCGGTCTGCGCCGTTGGGGCGATGCTTTGGTTCGTGCGCCACGGCGACACCGAGAACGTGCGCGTGCGAGCCATCGAACCGCCTCAGGCAGCGTCGCAAGCACCTGCCGTGCTGCCAGCAGCGTCACCCGTTCCGGTGGCCCAAGCGGCTGTGCCCGCGGCCGCTGCGCCTGCCACAGCCGAAGCGAAGGTGGCCGAGCCCGCTGCGCCTACAACGGCCGCTCCGAAAGCCGGGCCAAGTGCTGTTGCCGCCACGGCTACGCCGCCAGCGACTGCGGCTCCGAGCGAAGCCAGCGCCACGACCGATCGTGCCGCCACGCCCACGCCTGCGTCGCACCCCGCGGAGGCTGCACGCAAGCCTCGGCGAGAGGCCGCGACGGCCACGGTCGCTGCGCCCACGGCTGCGTCGGGGCCCAAGCCCGCGGAGGCGCCCAAGCCGCCGCCGCGCCGCGTCGAGCCCGGCGAGCCGTTCATCCCCAACCCGTACCAGAACTAGCACACTGAAGTCCTTCCGCCGAGCGCGTGACTCCAGCCATGCGCAACTGTGCGTGCGCGCTTGCCCGAGAGTTCGGTCGCGCAGCGCAATTGCGCATCGGGCGTGGGGCCCCCTATCATAGTCGGCAGGCCGGGCCCGCCCATGCAAGAAGACTGGGAGGACAAAACCATCATCTCCACGGACGTTGCGCTGACGACCACGTCGGGGCGCAAGCGGGCGCAGCTCATCGTGGTGGCTGGCGCGAACGTCGGCGAGATGTACGACCTCAAGGGCACGCTGATCATCGGCCGCGGCCGTGAGGCCGACATTCGCTTGCAAGGCGACGGCATCTCTCGCAAGCACGCGCGGTTGCGGCTCTCGGGCGAGAGCGCCGTGCTGGAAGACCTGGGCTCGACCAACGGGTCGTTCGTGAACGGCGAGAAGATCAGCACCTGCGAGCTGCAGGACGGCGACAAGATCCAGGTGGGCACGGCCACCATCTTCAAGTTCACCCACCACGACGAGCTCGACGAAGACTTTCAGCGGCAGATGTTCGAGTCAGCGTCGCGCGACGCGCTCACGCAGATCTACAACAAGCGCTTCTTCCTCGAGCAGCTGAACAGCGAGTATGCCTACGCGGCGCGCCATGCCGCGGATCTCTCGCTGATCATGTTCGACATCGATCACTTCAAGCAGATCAACGACACCCTGGGGCATCCAGCCGGCGACTACGTGCTC
This sequence comes from Polyangiales bacterium, assembly GCA_036382515.1. Taxonomy (GTDB): domain Bacteria; phylum Myxococcota_A; class Polyangia; order Polyangiales; family JAFGIB01; genus JADGRF01. Next base: position 34,923 of record DASVHQ010000370.1, read on the forward strand.
TCGCAGCTGGCACAGGTGGTGATCCCGGCGGTCCGCGCCGAAGACGTCTTCGCGCGCTACGGTGGCGAGGAGTTCGCGATCCTCTCGCGCACCACCGGCCGTGCGGCAGGGGCCATCGTCGCGGAGCGCGTGCGCAGCACGATCGAGCAGCATCCGTTCCTGCGAGAGGGCAAGCGCATCTTCGTGACCGTCAGCATCGGCGTGGGGTCGATGCCGTCGGCCAACGTGAAATCGCCCGACGACCTCGTCAGCGTGGCCGACCAGGCGCTGTACCAGGCCAAGCGCGCTGGGCGTAACCGCGTAGTCGCGGCTGCCTGATGTCCATGCTCGAGGCAGGCGACCTGATCGCGGGCCGCTATCGGCTCGAGTCGCTGATCGGCGAAGGCGGCATGGCCAGCGTGTGGCGGGCCGAAGATCTGACGCTGCGCCGCGCCGTGGCGATCAAGCTCTTGTACCTGCGGGGCCACCGTGACCCCACCGTGATCATCGATCAGTTCTTGCGCGAGGCGCGCATCGCCGCTTCGGTGCAGCATCGCAACGTGATCCACACGGTCGACTTCGGTGTGGCCGACGGCTTGCCGTACATGGTGATGGAGTTGCTCACCGGCGAGAGCTTGCACGACCGCATGCAGCGCGAGCCGGCGCTGCGCATGGAGGAGGTGGTGCACTTCGCCAGCCTGACCTTGCGCGGGCTGGCGGCGGTGCACGCGGCGGGGATCGTGCATCGCGATCTCAAGCCGCAGAACATCTTCCTGCATCGCGACACCGACACCGTGTATCCGAAGATCCTCGACTTCGGCATCTCACGCAGCCTGGGTGGTGATCACGAGCGACCGTCGGCGATCTCCACGCAAGACGGCATGATCGTGGGCACGCCCGACTACATGTCGCCCGAGCAAGCGCGTGGCGAGAAGGACATCGACAAACGTGCCGACATCTACAGCATGGGCGCGCTGATCTACGAGGGCATCACCGGGCGCTTGCCGTACCAGGCGGACACGGTCGGCGAGCTCATCGTGCAGATCGTCACCACCACACCCAAGCCGATGGTCGAGCTGCGGCCGGACGTGCCGCGCGTGCTCTCCGATTGCGTCGGGCAGGCCATGGCGCACGATCGCGAAGAGCGCTTCATCGATGCTCAAGTCTTCCGCCGAGCGCTGATCACTGCGGCCGAGCGAGCGTTTCCGGTTGGCGGTCGGGGTGAGACGTCTGATCGTCCCGGACGGCCGCTGGCCAACGCGCCCGTGGCTTTGCCGCTGCCGCTACCGCCGCAGTCACCGCCGCAGTCACCGCCGGGGTCGCCGCCGCCGTTGGCGGCGGTCGCCGTGCTACCCGCGCCCGCGGCCGAGCCTGCGGCGCGTGCGGAGTGGGGTGACTTCGAGGGTTTGGCGCAACAGGCTGGGCGCAACTCGCTGGTCGGCACAGGTCTGACGGTGGAGCCACCGTTGGTCCTGCCGCCGGTGCAGGACTCGGCTTCGGCTGCGCTCGGCCTGCCCGCAGCGTCCGGTCCGGCGCGCGTGCCGAACGCTCCGCGCGCCGGCGACGCCGGAGCACCGGCGCCGCTCGCCGCAGGTCGCCCCCCCGCCGCGGCGCAGAAGGACGCCAAACGCGAGGCTGGCGGACGCGTCGCGCCAAAGGCTGGACCCGCTGCGCCAGAGGACTCGTCGCTGCTCGGTCACGCGCCCTTCGACGGTCTCGGCGTGGGCCCGTCGGCCATGCTCGATCTCGACTACGGACACGATCCGGCAGGTGCGCGTGCACGCGCGGGCCAAGCGGCGGTGAATCCGAGTGCGCTCAAGACGCCCGTGCAGGCGAGGATCGCCGGTGGCACGGCGCGCGCACCGCGAGCCAAGGTCGCCGCGGCCGGCGTGCCGGTGCGTCGCGCGTCGACGCGGCGTCGTTCGAGTCTGATGTGGCTCGCGCCCCTGCTGGTCTTGCTCGGCCTCGGAGTGCTGCTCGTGGCGCCCGAGCTCTTCTCGGCGCCCGCGCCCGATAGCGCGGCGGCCGTGCAGCTCGAGGGCCGCAACCCTGCAACCGCCGGTTCCGATCGCCTGATGCAGCTTTTGCGGCGCCGCAATGTGGGCGCTCGTCCGCCCGCGCTGCGCGATGTGGGTTTCTGAGCGGCGGCGCGCGCGCCATCCACCTTTTCGCGAGCCCTGCGGGCGAGTAGAGTCCCGCGCAACTTGCCTGAAGGAGCACCATGAGCGCCACCTCGCTAACCGATCTGCTTTCTCCGAGCGACACGTTCGCGCCACGTCACCTCGGGCCGAGCGAAGCGGACATCGCCGAGATGTTGCGCCTCTTGGGCCATGCGTCGCTCGACGCCCTGATCGCCGCGACGGTGCCCGCCGCCATCCTGCGTACGCAGCCGCTGGCCCTGCCGGCCGCGCTTGGCGAGCACGATGCCACCGAGCGCCTGCGCGCGATCTTCGCGCACAACCAGGTGCGCCGTTCGTTCATCGGCATGGGCTACAACGCCTGCATCACGCCGCCGGTGATTCGTCGCAACATTCTCGAAAATCCAGGCTGGTACACGCAGTACACGCCGTACCAGGCCGAGATCTCGCAGGGGCGGCTCGAGGCCATGCTGAACTTCCAGACGATGGTGGCCGACCTGACGGCGCTGCCGCTGGCGAACGCGTCGTTGCTCGACGAAGCGACCGCGGCCGCCGAAGCCATGCACATGTGCCACGCGCTGACGCAGGAGAAGCGTCACGGTTTCTTCGTCGCGGACGACTGCCACCCGCAGACCATCGCCGTGTTGAAGGGTCGAGCTGCGCCGCTGGGCATCGTCGTGCACGTCGGCCCGGTGACGGCCATCGACCCTGACGCGCAGCAGCTCTTCGGCGCGATCGTGCAGTATCCGACCACCGACGGGCGCGTCGTCGACTACGAGCCGCTCGCGCAGCGGCTGCACGCGAAAGACGCGTTGTTGGTGGTGGCTGCGGACATCCTGGCGCTCACGTTGTTGCGGCCGCCCGGTGAATTCGGCGCGGACGTGGCTGTCGGCTCGACGCAGCGCTTCGGTGTGCCCATGGGCTACGGCGGTCCGCACGCGGCGTACCTGGCGACGCGCGAAGACTACAAGCGGCAGATGCCCGGTCGCATCGTCGGCGTGTCACGCGACGCGCGTGGCAAGCGCGCGTATCGCCTGGCGATCCAGACGCGCGAACAGCACATCCGTCGCGACAAGGCCACGAGCAACATCTGCACTGCGCAGGTGCTGCTTGCGGTGATGGCCTCGATGTACGCCGTGTATCACGGCCCAGAAGGCTTGCGCCGGATCGCACGGCGCGTGCGCGGGTTGACCGCTGTGTTGCGCGCGGGCCTCGGCAAGCTCGGCTTCGATGCAGGGCAGGGGCCGCGCTTCGACACGCTCAAGATCAGCACACAGCGTGCGCAGGCCGAAGCGATCCTGCAGCGTGCTGCCGCGGCGGGCATCAACCTGCGCCAGTACGACGACGGTGGCATCGGGATCGCATTCGACGAGACCACGACGCTCGCGGACGTGCGCGACGTGCTCCTGGCGTTTGCTGGCAAGAGCGACCTCGGCTTCGATCCACAGGCGTTGGCGAGCGAGGCAACCCAACCGTACCCGCAGCTCAACGCGCGCAGCAGCGCGTTCCTCACGCACGAGGTCTGGCAGCGCTATCGCGTGGAGCATGAGCTGCTGCGCTACATCCACCGCCTGCAGGCGAAGGATCTCTCGCTCACCACTTCGATGATTCCGCTCGGTTCCTGCACGATGAAGCTGAACGCATCGGCCGAGATGTTCCCGATCTCCTGGCCGGAGGTGGCTTCGTTGCATCCGTTCGTGCCGGCCGAGCAGGCGCGCGGCTATGCGCAAATGTTCGAGCAGCTCGAGTGCTGGTTGTGCGAGGTGACCGGGTTTGCCGCGGCGTCGCTGCAGCCCAACGCGGGCTCGCAGGGCGAGTATGCGGGGCTTCTGGTCATCCGCGCGCACCACGAGCAGCGCGGGCACGGCCATCGCAACGTGTGTCTGATCCCGAAGTCAGCGCATGGCACCAACCCCGCGAGCGCGGTGGTCGCGGGCTTCAAGGTCGTGGTCGTGGAGTGCGACGAAGACGGCAACATCGACGTGCCGGACCTGAAAGCCAAGGCGGCGGAGCACTCGAACCATCTGGGCGCGCTGATGATCACGTACCCGTCAACGCACGGGGTGTTCGAGGAGAGCGTCAAGGAGATCTGCGAGGTCGTCCACGGCCACGGTGGCCAGGTGTACATGGACGGCGCGAACATGAACGCGCAGGTGGGGCTGTGCCGCCCTGGCGACATCGGCGCGGACGTCTGTCACCTGAACCTGCACAAGACGTTTTGCATCCCGCATGGCGGCGGCGGACCGGGCATGGGCCCGATCGCTGTGGCCAAGCATCTGGCTGCGTACCTGCCCGGCCATCCGCTCACGGGCGGCGGTGGCAAGCACGCGATCGAGCCGGTCTCGGCCGCCGCCTACGGTAGCGCGAGCATCTTGCCGATCTCGTGGATGTACATTGCGATGATGGGTGCTGCCGGTCTGCGCCGCGCCACCGAGATCGCTATCCTGAACGCGAACTACATGGCCAAGCGCTTGGCCCCGCACTATCGCGTGCTCTTCACCGGCAAGCAGGGCATGGTCGCGCACGAGTTCGTGATCGATGCGCGGCCGTTCAAGCTGAGCGCGGGCGTCGAGGTCGAAGACATCTCCAAGCGCCTGATGGACTACGGCTTCCATGCGCCGACCATGTCGTGGCCCGTCCCCGGCACGCTGATGATCGAGCCGACCGAGAGCGAGTCGCGCGCGGAGCTCGATCGACTGTGCGACGCGCTGATCGCGATCCGCGAGGAGATTCGCGCCATCGAAGCCGGCACGCTCGACCGCCAGGACAACCCGCTCAAGAACGCACCGCATCCGGCCGACGCGCTGCTGGTCGACGAGTGGACGCACAAGTACACGCGCGAGCAGGCCGCGTATCCCGCGCCCTGGACGCGCCTGCACAAGTTCTGGCCGCCGGTCGCGCGCGTCGACAACACCTACGGCGATCGCAACTTGATGTGCCTGTGCCCGCCGATCGAGAGCTACACGCCGTGAAGGCGGGCTCGGCCGCGTCGCTCGCTCTTTTGGCGCGGCTGCTCGTTGCAAACCGCTGGGACGGCACGCCGCTGCCGGCGGACGAGCACGCTGTGGTCGAGGTGCGCTGGTCGGAGCACGGCGAGCTGTTACTCTCGGTCGATGCTCCGTACTACGGCGACGTGCCGCCGTCGGCGGCGGCTGGCTCCACCGAGCGACTCTGGGAGCACGAGGTGATCGAGGTGTTCTTCGCCGATGCGCAGGAGCACTACCTCGAGATCGAGCTCGGACCGCACGGGCACTACCTGGTGCTGGAGCTTTCGGGGGTGCGCAAGGCGGTACGGCGGGGGCTGCCGATCCAGTACAGCGTGAGTTGCCAGCTGACCGGGGCGCTGGCCGGGGAGGGCCCGATCGGCCGGTTTCACGCAGTCGTGCGAGTGCCGCGCGCGTACCTGCCGGCCGGCGTGACTCGCGCCAATGCCTATGCGATCCACGGCGTCGGCGCACGGCGCTGCTACCACGCGTGCTCCACGCTCGGCCGCGCAGGCAGCGCTCCAGACTTCCATCGTCTCAAGAGCTTCGTGCCGATCACGCTACGCTGACGCTGCAACGTGGCGTTGCAGCGTCACGCGTCGCAGACGAGTGGCGACTGGGTCTCCAGGATCTCGAGCTCGTCACCCACACGCAGCATGCCGAAGTCGCGATGCACGCAGTTCTGGCCGAAGTAGACCTTGTGGTCCTTGGTGCGGTAGCGGGCGAGAGTGGCCATGGGTTCCTTGCCGGCGATGCCCGTGGTCTGGTCGACCGTGGGCACCGTGCAGCGCGCGCACGGCTTGGCGACGTCGATCAGCAGCTGGCCCACGCGCAGCAGCTTCCAGCTGTCCTCGGCGTGCGGTTCGGTGCCGCTGACCACGACGTTGGGCCGGAAGCGGTTCATCGGCACCGGCTGCAAGAGGCGAAGGTTGAGCGCGTCGAGCGAGGCCTCCGAGATGATGAGCATCGGGAAGGCGTCGGCGAAGCCGACCCGGCGTTCGTCGAGCACGTAGCGGCGGTCCACGATGCGCACGGCGTCGTCCGCGAAGCGCACGAGCTCGCACGGCGTGCCGAGCACTTCGCCCAGCCACTGCGCGGCCGAGTGGCCGAGGCTCTCGGCCGGCAGGTGAGCTTCCCAGACCTGCACGTGCCTGCGACGCTCGCTGCGGGTTGCCGTGTCGAGCGTGAGCTTGGGCATGCCCTCGGTCTCGAGCACGAGCGCCGTGGGCGTGAGCTTGACGCGGATCAGCGCCATGCGCGGGTGCTCGCGCTGCGTCATGAAGCGACCGTTGTCATCGACGATCATGAAGCGGCGATCGAACAAGGGGCCCAGGGCGTCGAGGCGTATGCCGCTGACCTCGATGCCCGCGCAGCCCTTCACGGGATAGATGTGGAGTGCGGAGATCTCGGGCATGGCTCGCTCACGCGATGGCTTCTTGCTCGCGCAAGCGCGCGACTTCCTCGGCCGACAAGCCCCAGGCTCGCAGCGTTCGGTCGGTGTCCTGGCCTGCATGCGAAGGCGGTGCTGGCAGCGCGGGCTGCGAGCGGCTGAAACGCGGGGCCGGCGCCGGTTGCACCACACCCGCGATCTCGACGAAGCTCTGACGGCTGCGCATGTGCGGGTGCTCGGTGGCCTCGCGCAGGCCGAGCACCGGAGCGACGCAAGCATCGCTGCCCTCGAACACCTCGCACCACTGCTGCCGCGTCTTCTCCTTGAAGACCGCAGCGAAGCGCAGCTTCATGGCAGGCCAGCTCGCGCGATCCATCTGGCGCGGCAAGCTGCTCGGGTCGAGCCCCAGCCGCGCGAGCAACTCGGCATAGAACTGTGGCTCGAGCGCGCCGACCGCCATGTGTTTGCCATCGGCGGTCTTGTACGTTTCGTAGAAGTGTGCGCCGCTGTCGAGCAGGTTCACGCCGCGCTCGTCGTGGTGAAAGCCCATGGCGTGCATGCCGTAGAACATGGTGAGCAAGAGGGCCGAGCCGTCGACCATCGCAGCGTCGACCACCTGGCCGCGGCCCGAGCGCTGTGCTTCGTGCAGCGCGCACATCATGCCGAAGGCGAGGATCAAGCTGCCGCCGCCGAAGTCGCCGACGAGGTTGAGTGGCGGGACGGGGTTGTCGCCAGCCCGGCCGATGCCGTGCAGCGCGCCCGCGATCGCGATGTAGTCGATGTCGTGGCCTGCACGCTGCGCGAGCGGTCCACTCTGGCCCCAGCCCGTCATGCGCCCGTAGACGAGGCGTGGGTTGCGCGCGAGGCACACGTCGGGCCCGAGGCCCAGGCGCTCCATCACCGAAGGGCGGAAGCCCTCGATCAGCGCGTCGCTCTGCTCGATCAGCCGCAGCACGCAGGCCACACCCTCGGGATGCTTGAGATCCACACCCACGTTCGGCCGGCCGCGCGCGAGCAGGTCGAGCGATGGCGTTTGCGCGAGCTCCTTGCTCACGTGGCGCACGCGATCGGCGCGATCGATGCGAATGACCTCCGCACCCATGTCCGACAGCAACATCGCGGCGAAGGGGCCCGGCCCCAGCCCGACCAACTCTACGACTTTGAGCCCGTGCAGAGGTCCCATGGCGGTCTGCAGTCTACACCGACCCCGCGTCTGCGGGCATGGCCAGCAGCACGTTCATCACGCCGGGCTCCTCTGCCTTGCGGAAGGCGGCCACGGCGTCGTGCAGCGGGAATACCGCGTCGATCAGTGGCTCGGGCGAGAGGCAGCCGGCGCTCAGCGCAAAGATCGCCGGCTCGAACAGACCGCAGCGCGAGCCGATGACGGTGAGCTCGTCGATCACGAACGGCGCGGCGTTGAGCGACAACTTTTCGTGGTAGGTGCTCTTGAGCACCAGAGCATGGTCGCTATGTCGACGAGCACGAAGGCGCTGACGCCGAGCACGAGGCGCAGCCCGTCGAAGAGGCCGCGTTGCACGCATGTTACGAGGCCTCGGCTCTGGGGCAACAGCTCTCACCCCTTCGGGTGTCACACCCCTTCGGGTGTCACGAGTGCGCGTCATCCACGCCTCCGCCAGCGTGCACGGCCGCGACAAAAAGCAGCTGGAAAGGCTGTGCCGCTACCTGATGCGTCCGCCGCGGCGAACTCACCCCTCGCAGCTGCGGCTAGCGCTGGACTGACGACACCATCACGCCCCCACGGCCGACACGCGCGGCCTGCAGCAAACGCAGAGGTGTGAGCGAAGGGTTCCGGTGGGGGCGCACGTGGACAGCCGCGCGGCAATCCGGTTCTTGCAGCGGCTGGTGCACTGCCAGCCGAGGGTTGCCGGCGACGATGCCGGCACGCGGCGGAGGCTGACGCTTGACATCGGGAGGGGGAAATTCGAGGTTTGTCCGTCCTAGGTCCCCGATGTATTGCTAGCGCTACTGAGGCACCTCAGCACTCAAGCCCTACGCGTGCACCCGAAACGTGACCGCAGAAAAGGCCGGCTACAGCTTGGCATTCTGCCGGTGACCACGTGATCGCTAAGTACCTACCTATGAATACCGGCTACCGCCCCGCGGGCACGGCGTGGGCGACGATGTCCTGCGCCCACGACACGTCGGGCACGGGCGTGTTGCCTTGTAGCTCGGTCTCCCATTGGGGATCGGTGAGGCGCTGCCAGTGCTCGGTCACCTTCTCGTAGTACGAGGAAGCCAACCCTGCATAGGCCTTGGCGCCGCTGCAGGTGTCGACGCTGACCACCAGCAGCCGCGCGTAGCCGGTGCCGACGTGCAAGATGCGACCGACGTCGTTGCCCGCCGCGTCCGTCGGCTGCGTGTGTACATCGGCGATGGTCGGAGCGAACTCGCTCGCGATCGTGCCGGCCGGCAGAGCGCCGTAGAACAGCTCGGCGTACCAACCGCTGAAGGTCGGCGGCCCGCCGCAGCCCACTCCTGGACTCTGCCGCACGATCTGATTGATGAACGCCAGCTGCTCGGCGGTGAAGGGCTGGCCGGCGCGCTGCGCCTTCGCCATGGCCTCGAGCTTCTGCAGCGTCGCGCCGAGATGGTCGAAGTAGAGGCGAATGCTCTGCGCAGTGGCGGCCGAGGCGCCACCGGCCAGCGTATCGGCGAAGAGCGCGCCGCTCGCGGCGAAGCGGCCGAGCGCGGCGTAGAACTCGGGATAGGGATCGACGTAGGCGTCGGGGAACTCACACAGCACGCCGGACGTGTAGCTCTGCTTGACGTAGAGGATCGTGTCGTGTCGCAGCTCGGCCCAGGAGGCGAGTTGTGCATTCAAGATGCGCCGGCCCCAGGGCTCGGTGCCGCTCACGGTCGGCGCGCCGGCGGCTTTGGGATCGGCCGTCTGCGCGCTCGGTGATAGCGCGCGCAGCGCCGAGAGCCAGCCGTTGTAGAGGTTCTGACCCCAGTAGCTCGCGTCGTAGGCGTCCACGAGCAGGCGCGTGCGCTCGAGCGCCGGAGCGTAGCTGTAGGCTTTCAGCTCGGGCTCCAGCAGCTTTGCGGCCTGGTCGTTGCCGAGCGCGGCGTAGGCCGCGTCGAGCGGGTTCGGCATCAGGCGACCCGGCACGCGGTCGTAGACCACGTTCGAGAACACGTGCGAGTCCACCACGTAGCGCTGGCCGAAGAGCGCGAAGCTGCGGTCGAGCGGCAACGTCTTGCCATCGGGCGTGGCGTTCACGATCAGCTGGCTGGCGATCAGCTGGGCGCCATAGCCCTTGTCGATGATCACCTGCGCGATGCGCTGGTCGCTCAGCTTGGCGAGGCCTGCGAGGTCGCTGACGCCGAGATCGGCGAGCAGCGAATCCACCTCTGGCAGGCGCATGTAGTCGCTCTTGCCGACGAAGGTCTCGACGGTGTGATCGATGTGCTGCCAGTGCGCAAGCAGCGTGTCGCTGACCAGCTTGCGCAAGAGGATGGCCGTTTCGAGTTGCGTGCGCCGAAAGACCTGCTCGCCCGAAGGCTGCGTCTCGATCAGCCGCAGGTCGATGCGGCCGAGCCACATCATGGCGCGGAAGTAGCGCGACAGCGTCTCGGTGTCAGTGTAGTGACCACGCGGGGTGAACTGCGAGAAGTCGATATCGCGCGAGCTGCCGAAGATCACGCGCACGTCGTGGCCTGACGCCTTCGTCGCTTGGTCGACGTAGCTCTGGATGTCGGCGCGCTTGGCACCGAGCGCGGGGGCCGCGACCGTCCCGTCGAGCAAGCTCTTGGCGACGGCAACGAAGAAGTCGGCGTCGTCTGCGGCTTGCCCGGTGTCGGTGCCGCTGGCGAGCGCGTCACGCATGCCATCGAGCAGCGTGCCGAGCTCCGGGATGAGCACGAACAGCTCGGCGCTTTCGAGCATCTGGTCGTAGGAGACGTGCACCGCCTCGAGGATCGAATCGGCCGACACGTATACGGGAAGATCGGCGCCGTAGATCGTGTCGTAGCCGTAGAGCATGCTCGGGAACTGTTGCCGAGCGCTGATCACGAAGCCGTTCTTGGCCAGCACGGCTTGCTCGGCGGCGTCGAGCTTGAGCGACGAGGTCTGGATGAGGTCCATGCTCGTCGCCTGGGTGGCGTCGTAGCCGAGGGCCGCCACATGGGCCACGGCGTGTTTCTGCAGCAGCTCTGCGCTCGTGACGCTGGACACGCCGTCGAGCTGGGTCTGCAACGAGAGCAGCTGCGTTTGGTCGCCGGTCGAGAGCGTGAGCGCGACCGTGGTGCCAGCGACCACGGGCTTGTCGCCGGCATTGCCGGCCGCTCCGCGGCCCGCAGCGCCCGCGCCAGCGTTGCCGCCGCCGCTGCCCGCGCTGCCTTGGCCGGCGTGACCGGTGGCTCCGGCATCCGCCGCTGACGCCGGCGACGAAGCGCTGTCGCACGCGCTGCAGGCCAGCGCCGCCACCAGCGGCAACAGCCAGCGCAAGGTTTCGCTACGAGAGCCTGTGTCGATCGAGCTCATGGTCGCACCTCCACGTGCATAGATACCCACAACTTCCAGCAACGCACGGGCCAGGCGCCTACCGCCGCCGGGGGGTAGCTGCTCAGGCGGGTGACGCGGCGCGGGGCGGCTGGCAGACTGGGCACATGCTTAATACCGACTACCGCCCCTTACAGCTGGCGTCCGTAGTGATCGAGCGGCGCAGTTGCCGCGTTGGTGCCCGCTTCCATCCACACGTAGTGCGGCTCGCTGACCAGGCTCGGCAGCTCGTCGTTGAAGTTCGTCGCGCGCGCGTAGGCTGGGATCAGCGTGTTGTTGATGTACGGCGCGTCGGTGGTGTTGCCGTAGATCTGGTTGGCGTCGTGGTTCTCCATCGCGATGACGAAGACGTACTTGTGGAGCGAGCTGGTGAGGGCTTCGCTCGTCTGCTCGACGTTGGACTCGTCCATCGGCGAGCCGTCACCACACGCCGAGAACAAACCGGCCAACACCGACACCAGCACTGCGCGCTCGTACCGTCGAATGTGCATATCGCCTCCTTGGGTAGGTACTACGGGTGAGTGACGCTACTGACCTCCCACGGCAAGCGAGTGACGATCTGGGGACCGGCACGCGAACTCGCGCGACGCTGCCGTGTCATGAGCATGTCGGAGCAAGATCGCGAGGCGCTGCGGCAGGCCAAGCTGCTGCTCGAGCAGCCGAGCTTCGCTGTGCGCGTCACCGATCTCGTGGGGTTGCCGCTCGAGAAGGCCCTTGAGCGCGGATGACGCAACCGACACCGGCTACTTCGCGGTGCGGGCCGCGCTCGCGCGCACGCTGTCGGAGGCCGCGAAGTATCTGGCACCCCAGGGCTTGCTGGACGACGGAGCGCCTGTGGTCGTCCGGCTGATCGGAAAGCTTGCCGCGCGCTTCGCGCTGCTGGCGCCGCTGCGCCGGCCGATCGACACGGGCAAGAGCCTGGGCGGCGGCGCGATCCTGGGTGAGCTACCGAGCTCCTTCGTGAAGCGCCGTCTGGGGATCGCCCCCGGCAAGACGGCTCGTGGACAGCTCCGCGCCAGGTCGTAGCGCGGAGCTGTGAACCGCGAATGCGCTGGAGTACGAGCTCTACTTGCCGGTGTTGGCGTACTGGATGCAGTCGCCCTGATTCTTGAAGGACGTGCCGTCGGCGCGGAACCGATCCTGCCAGCCGTCTGCCTTGCAGGTGGACTTCTCGCTGGCAACGGGGAACGGCAGATGCATCAGCATGAGCTGTCCGCCTTCCACGAGCTCGTCCGGGTTGGTGAAACCGCGCGGATGTGCCGCGTCGATCAGGTAGTGCGCCTGATCTACGAGCAGATACGAGCCTGCGCCGAGGATCGACGAGACGTCGATGACGCCCGACGTTTCCTCGTCCTGAGTGAACGGCGCGGTCGCGGGCACGGCCACGCCACCAAAGCGTGCGGTGTCGTGCTCGGCGACCATCGACAGGGCATCGGTCGCGGGATCGTAGAGCCACACCTTGCCGTTGTGAGCCGCATTGCCCACGTCCTCCAGCAGAACGATGAGGCCGGTCCGCGCATTGACCGTGATGTTGTCGAACATGTTCACCTTGTTGCCGCCGACCACGCGACCGTCGATGAGCAGATCGATCTCGCCGCCCAGGTCCGGATTCGCGATGTCGTCGAACGTCAAACGCCAGAGCCTCGTTTGTCCGATCTGAGAGCCGAGGCCGTCGCTCACCGTATCGAGCCGGTCGGTGGTCACGAAGTAGTACTGCTTCGGGTTGAGCGGGTTCCACGCGCCGAGATCTCGGCAGAGCAGCGTGGACGGTTGGTGGCGTCGTGCTTGCGACACCCGCGCTCCGCGGGGGCACGCCACGCCATGGTCCGTGGGATCGTTCGAACCGGCTGCGGACCGCGACTACCGTCAGAGCGGCGTCACATCGAGCCAGCGTCCGTTCCAGGCTCGCCCGCGGGGAGGACGTCCTGCCGGTTGGAGTTGGGATCGAGGAACGCGTCGGCGCTTTGTCGCTTGGCTCACCCACCTTCCCCGCGGCAGAGAAATGCTGGCAGGGCCGACCGTGGCGATGATCTTGGTGCGGCCGAGTGCACGCACGGTGTTGAGCATATCACCGCTGCGCTGGCGCACCCTTGGCTCGCCCTTGGGGCCAACGCCGCCTCTGCGAGCACGCATGATCGCCCCATGCGGCAAGAACGCCCCAGACCCCAGCCATGCTCCTTCACCGCTCAGGAGCATGAAAACCCGCCTGCACGACAGCTCTCGAGCGCGGTCGAGCGCTCGCCCGAGCACATTTACGGGGGGTTCCCCGGGCATGAAAAGTGCACGGTAGGAAACGCGCTTCCAGCTAACTGTCGAAACGAGAAATTGGAGACCAAGTGGTTGCACCCTGCTTAGACGGTACTGCCGAAGCGACTGATACGAACCTAGACGTCGGACACGCGGAGGCTCGGCTGACAAAGGGGGCCTTGCAGAGCGCGATTTTCAACAGCGCCAACTTCTCGAGCATCGCCACGGACGCCAAGGGCGTCATTCAGATCTTCAACGTCGGCGCCGAGCGGATGCTGGGCTATGCGGCCGCCGAGGTGATGAACAAGATCACGCCGGCCGACATTTCCGATCCGCAGGAAGTGATCGCGCGCGCCAGAGCGCTAAGCGTCGAGCTTGGCACCACGATTACGCCAGGCTTTGAAGCCTTGGTGTTCAAGGCCTCGCGCGGCATCGAAGACATCTACGAGCTGACCTACATCCGCAAGGATGGGAGCCGGTTCCCGGCCGTGGTGTCCGTGACGGCGCTGCGCGACGCACAGGATGCCATCATCGGCTACCTGCTGATTGGCACCGATAACACTGCGCGCAAGCAGGCGGAAGAGGCGTTGCTTAAGGCAGGGGCCTTGCAGAGCGCGATTTTCAACAGCGCCAACTTCTCGAGCATCGCCACGGACGCCAAGGGCGTCATCCAGATCTTCAACGTCGGCGCAGAACGGATGCTGGGCTACACGGCCATCGACGTGATGAACAAGATCACGCCGGCCGACATATCCGATCCGCAGGAAGTGATCGCGCGCGCCAGAACACTAAGCGTCGAGCTTGGCACCACGATTACGCCAGGCTTTGAAGCCTTGGTGTTCAAGGCCTCGCGCGGCATCGAAGATATCTACGAGCTGA